>JBOHVN010000312.1:0-3154 GCA_050735675.1 Binatia bacterium
CTCGTAGTATGAATAATCCGGGCTAGAGATCTTGCGGGAGCATGCAGCGAAGCCGGTTAAAGCCACTTAGCTTTGCGAAATCGATAGAAAAGATAGAGATCGATTCCCACCATCAGCAGCAGGGAGAAGGGGTAGCCCCAGAGCCAACCCAATTCCGGCATATTCTGAAAGTTCATGCCGTAAACGCCGGCGATCAAGGTCGGTACGGCGATGAGCGCGCCGTAGGACGCCAACCGCTTCGTCACGGCGTTTTCCTGAATCGAGATCAACGAGATGGTGACGGAGATGCCGGTGGTCACCATGTCGCGCAAGCTGTCGGTCGCCTGGTTGAGTCTCAATAAATGATCGTAAACGTCGCGAAAATAATCCTGCAACGCGACGCAGAGCTGGGGCACGCGGCCGCCGAAAAGCTTGGCGGTGGCTTCAAGCAGCGGTTCGGTCGCATGTTTGAGAACCATCAGCTTGCGTTTGGCGGAGTAGAGCGCTTCGATGTGTTCCCGCACGGGCTGATCGGCGAAAATAAGCTCTTCGATGTCCTCGATGGCGGATTCGATACTCTCGAGCACCGGAAAATAACGATCGACCACTCCGTCCATGAGCGCGTAAAGAACGTAGCCGGCGCCATGGCGCAAAAGCTCCGGTTCCCGTTCGCAGCGCGCGCGCACGTCGGTAAAGCCGCGCTCGGCGCGCGAACGCACCGACAGCACGTATTTGGTTCCGGCAAAAATCCCCACTTCGCCGACGTTCAGCTGATCGTTCTGAAGCTCGATCAGATGGAGCACCACGAATAAGGAACCGTCATATTCTTCGATTTTTGGCCGCTGGTGGCCATGCTGCGCATCTTCCACGGCAAGCTCGTGCAGGCCGAATTCGATCCGCATCGCTTCAAGCTCGGCGGGCTGGGGATCCTTGAGGCCGACCCAGACGAAACAGTCGGGGCGAGCGATATAGGAGCTGATATCGTTTATTGATATATCGGCGAGCTTGCGACCGTTCTGATACGCCACGCAGTTGATGAGCATCGGGTGCCTCGCAGCCGTCTGCCGGGTCTTGTACTTTCACTTGAAGACTACCGCGGAGTCAAGGAAAATGTCTGAACGGCATTAGAGAAGCGGGATCGCAATTGCGGATGCTAGCGTTCACGGCCGCTTTGATTTGCGCTAAGTCGGATTGTGCCGTCGCTACGGTGAGTGCATGATCTTTTCGGAGTGACGAGTTGAACCTGGAGGCCCGATGGATTCAACGCGCAACTTTCTGCAGGGTCGCGTGTGCGTTAAGGTCGGTGATATCACCAAAGAAGACACCGATGCGATCGTGAACGCGGCGAATGGTACGCTAATGGGCGGGGGTGGCGTCGACGGGGCGATACATCGCGCCGGCGGGCGCGCGATCTTGGATGCGTGCAAAGAGATTCGCCGCGCTCGGTATCCCGACGGCTTGCCGACCGGCGAGGCGGTGATTACGAGCGGTGGCAACTTGACGGCCAAATATGTCATTCACACGGTGGGCCCGGTTTATGCGCGCGGTGGGGCAGACAAGGCTGATTCACTGGCGGCGTGTTATCGCAATTCGCTGGCACTAGCCGTAACCCATGGTGTTGCGACGATTGCCTTTCCGGCGATCTCGACGGGAGTTTACGGCTATCCGCAGGATGAAGCGGCGAGTGTCGCTTCACGCGCCATCGAAATATTTTTGAAGGGCGATCGTCGCCTCGAGGAAGTTCGTTTGGTGTTCTTCGGCGCTTCCGACGCCGAGGCGTTCTTGCAACATCACGCGTTTAGCGGATAGAAGAAGGCAAATGCATTTTAGATTTTCGATTGCCGATTTTGGATTGAACGTGCACCCCGGCCGCGGAAAGTCGATATGGTTGATTCAGTAAGACCGGTTCGCGTCGGCATAGAAGGAGTTTCCTATTCGTTGACCCATGTGCCGGATCTAGTGCGCTACGGCTCCAAGCCGTTGCGCGAGCTGCGCGCCCAGCCTGGGCTGCAAGCTCAATTGCCGATGCACCTGCGCAGCTTCGCCGCGGCGACCGCTTACGCACCGCACCAGGTTTATATCGGCAACATTGCGCCCGAGAAGTTGAGCGAGCTCGACAAGCCCTGGTATGAAAGACTGATCGAGGGCGCCACGGCGCAGGGCCGCTTCGGCGATCTCGTAGAGCAAGATCAATTCTACGCTCAACTCGGCGCGGCGGATCGCTTCGAACTCATAACGTTCGAAGAAAGTTGGTTCCGCGAGCACGCGGCAAGTTATTTAACTGGCCGCCAGCCGCGGCTGGTTTCGTCGGCGGAGATCGATTCGCGCTGCGCCAAAGGCGCGCTGGCGCTCTATTTAGGCGCGCGACGGGTCGGCGCTTTCGAGCAGGGACACGACGAAGATGCCAATCTCGGCGCCGAGGTTTTGTTGGAAAACCTCGCGGCGAAAGTCGGCGCCGCCCATTCGCTGCGCGCGCTTTTGGATCAGTTGCGACTCGATCGGGGTGAAATCGATTACGTAATCAGTTGCTCCGAGGAAGCCGTCGGCGACCGGTACAATCGCGGTGGCGGCAACTTGGCCAAAGCGATCGCCGAAGACGTCGGTTGTGAAAATGCTTCGGGCTCGGATACCAAAGCCTTCTGCGCCGGACCGATGTACGCGATGGTGCACGGCGCCAGTCTGATTCAGGCCGGTGTGGCCAAAAAGGTCGCCGTCGTCGCCGGCGGATCGCTCGCCAAGCTCGGCATGAAATTCGAGTCGCATCTAAAAAAAAACATGCCGGTTCTTGAGGACGTGCTCGGCAGCTTCGCCGCGGTCCTGGCGCCGGCCAAGCCTGGACAACCTTGCATCCGCCTCGATTCCGTCGCCTTTCATCCAGTGCGAGCCGGCGCATCGCCGCAGGCGCTGGCGGAATCTCTGGCGGAAAAGCCCTTGGCGAAGTTGGGCATGAAATTGACCGACGTCGATCGTTATGGAGTCGAGCTGCACAATCCGGAGATCACGGTGCCTGCCGGGAGCGGCGACGTGCCGCGGACGAATTATTTGACGCTCGCCGCGCTGGCGGTGATGCGCGGGCAAATCCAAAAGAATCAGATGGAAGATTTCGTCCGCGCGCGCGGCATGCTCGGCTACGCCCCGACGCAGGGACATATTCCTTCGGCGATCGTCTACTTGG
>JBOHVN010000313.1:0-21002 GCA_050735675.1 Binatia bacterium
GCGACCCTGGCGCGCGAACGCGGCGTCGCCTTTGATCTGACCAAAGAAACCGAGAGCCAGCTACGCACCGCTGGCGCGGACACCTTCCTGGTGAACGAGTTGAGAAACCTCCGCCCGGAAAGCGCCAAGCAAGCAAACAGCAGCGAATCAGCCAGAGCGCAAGGCAGCAAAGAGCTGACCGCGGCGCTGGCCGGGCTGCGCGATTGGTTAGACGATTTCATCAGAAACTCGCCGCAGGGTAGATTTTGGGACCCCGCGCAAGAGATACGCAAGCAGCTTCAGCTGGTCATGAAGCAAACGGCCGCGCCGCCCGCTAATTGGGATACCGTCATAGCGAACGCCGAATGGCTGGGTTTTCGGTTGGAAGAAGAAAGCGACCGGGCGCGGCGCGACGAGAGCGCGGAACGCCAGCGCCAGCACACGCGCTAATGCAGGTCTGGCGCTGTCCGCGCCGATTTAGCAATTCGGTTGACTACCCAAAAGTTTCTCGGCGTTGCAAGCGCGCTTGGTCTGCTCGATTTCCTTGCGAATCTCCTCGTCCGTGGCATCGATAGCTTTGGCCTTTTCCAGTTCGGCCAACGCGGCAGCATAGTTTCCCTGCTCACGAAAAGATTCGGCGCGACGGATATGCGATGCGATCCTCGCCCTGGATGGCTCCGTGACTGCGGGGTGTTTGACCGGCGGCGGTTCGGCGGTTTTCAGCGCCTTCGCCGGCGGCTCTAAGATTCTCCGTGTTTCTTTGATGTTTAAGGTCAGCGGCACGCTGGTCAGCTGATCGGCTCGCGCGACGACCTCGACTTTCCCTGGACGCAGCGCGATCAGCTCTCCATTAGCGTTGACCGAAGCGATCGTGCGATCGCTGATCTGCCACTCGATTCCCCTCGACAGGGGTTTTTCGCTATCGTCCGAATATTTTCCTTTGGCGCGCAGCGCGATCTTCTCCTTCTCGAATAAGTCTTGTCTGCTCGCGCTGACGCTCAGCCCCACCAAGGTCGGCGGCGCAACAGGGCGTACCGGCGGCTTGACGCTCGCGACGCCGAGCGTCCACTCGAAGCTCTCCACGTCGCCGATCTTAGCCTTCATTTTTGTCGTGCCCGCCCGCAGCGCTTTCACCTCGCCGTGCTCGTCAACCGTGGCGACCCGAGTGTTGCTGCTCGACCACTGGACGCCATCTGTGACGTCGTTTTCCGATCCGTCCGAATATCTACCGGTTGCCGTCAGTTTGAGCGTCTCCGAAGGTTCAATATTTTTTCGCTCGGCGCGCACCGACAAACTGGTTAAACGCGGCGCCGCGGTTGTCTCCACGCTTCCATTATCGATCGGCAACGGCGCAGGAGTATCCGTTTTTGCGCTCGGCCAGTTGTGCCAAACCAGGGCAAGCGCCGCGACTGCAAAGACACCCAACGCGGCCTTCGGCCAATGAGTCGAAAGCAGTGGAAGAAAACCCGTACCCGTTTCAATCCTACGAACTGGCGAGATCTCAGGACGCTCAGCGGGTTGATCGTGAGGCGTACCCAGCAAGGACTTGAGGTCGGCAACCAGCTGCAAAACCGCGGCATCGTCGGCCGAACCATTCCACTTGGCCAGGTCGGCGGCTTGGATCGCGCGAAATCCCATCGGCGGCTCGACCCGCCGGATCAACACGGGCACGAGCGTCTTCCCCAGCCGGCGCGCTTCTTCGGCCTCTTCGGCGACCCACGGGCTGTCGACCGAATGCTCCGACCAGAGAACGATCATGCAGCGCATATCGACCAGCGCATCTTCCAGTACGGCGCGCCAAGTACGGCCTGCCGGAATGCGCCGGTCCCACCACACACGCCAACCGACGGACTCCAGAAGCGCCGCCAGTCGGGCCGCCGCGTCGCGATCTTCATTTGCATAGCTGATAAAGATATCCGCCATCTAGAAACTCGCGAGTGAAAGAAGTTTTAATCGCATATTGTGACGGCGCCTGGATCGCGGCAGACAAGGAACACCCAACCGTCCGAATTCCGGTGACTTAACGTTATCAAATATACGGGAGTTTGTAATTGGAATTCATCGGCGTGACGCAATCGGCTGTGAACCGGCTTATGCTGAGACCCAACAAGTAAATTTTACCGCTGAAAAAGTAATCTGGACAACTTACCAACGTTCTCTGGCCCACGTGCTGCAATTTGACCGCGAATCGATAACGATGATAATCCTCGGCATAAGTTTGTTGCGAAGGAGCAGACCATGGCGAATGACAGCCTAAGAACCGATGTCGCCATCATCGGCGGCGGCGGCGCGGGAATACCCGCGGCGATCGAAGTCCACCAGGCGGGCGGCAAAGCCATCGTAGTGGAGAACGCCGCCGAATGCGGCGGTACGGCGGCCATCTCCGGCGGCGGCTGCTGCATCGTCGGCACGCCGCTACAAAAATCCCAGGGCATCGAAGACACGCCCGACATGGCCTTCGAAGATTGGGTTAAGTGGGGCGGCGGCGCGGCCGACGAAGTGTGGGCGAGATATTATCTCGAACACACGCTGCACGATCTTTATCATTGGGCCGAAAGCTGCGGCGCCAAGTGGGCCGACATGAAGTTCCAGGAAGGCAACCGGGTGCTGCGCTGGCACCGGCCGGATAATAACGGCCTCGGCTTGATGACGGCGCTGATCAAAACCGCCGAGTCGCTGCCGAATGTTACGATCATGACTTCGACCAAAGCGGACAAACTGCTAACGCAAGACGGCCGCGTCTGCGGCGTGACGGCGAGCCGCAACGGCGAAACATTCGAAATTCGTAGTAAAGCCGTCGTAGTCGCCACCGGCGGATTTAACTCGAATCTCGACATGGTGTTAGAACACCGGCCTGAGTTTAAGAAATTCAAAGTCATGGAAGGTTCCGGCTTCGGCGCCAAGGGCGAAGGCCACAAGATGATTCAAGACCTCGGCGGCTATTTCACCCACATGGAGCACATCTGGTTCTACGTTTACGCCACGCCCGATTATCGCGACCCGCAGCAAAGACGCGGCTTGGTCTTCCGCATGGTGCCCGGTTACCTCTGGTTCAACCAACAGGGGCGGCGTTTTCACAACGAGTCCGTCACCGGCGGCGCCTCGGCCACGCCGGCGCTGCTGGCGCAGAATCCGCCCCACGCCTGGGCGCTCGCCGATACGCCGATGCTGGCCAAGATCGACGTCGCCGATCCTTATTATAGGCGCGGCGACGTCATCGATCGGGCCAAAGTCCAAGAGTTGCTGGACAATTCGCCATACATCAAGAAAGCCGATACGCTCGAAGAGCTTGGCAACAAAACCGCCGTCGAGGACGTCAGAAATTTCCTCGGCGAAATAGCGGAGTATCATGAATGCTTCGACGCCGGTCTGGAAAAGGAACCGAAGTTCGGCAAATCGCTCAAAGCCTCGAAGAAGTTCGATACGCCGCCCTACTACGCGATCCAAATCTTTCCGCTGGCGCGGAAAAATTTCGGCGGGGTGAAGACCGATCTGCGCTGCCGCGTGCTGAATAAGTACTTCGAGCCGATTCCGGGTTTATACGCCGCCGGTGAAGTGGCGGGCATGGCCGGCGGCCATATCAATGGCAAAGCCGGCCTCGAAGGCACCATGCTCGGCCCCTCGGTGTTCAGCGGCCGCGTCGCCGGCGCCTGGGCCGCCAACGAAGCCGGCTTCGGTCCCGGTTTTATTGGCAAACCAAACCGACCGGAGTTAGACTAGAATCCCAGCGCGGCAGAGCCGCAACCAAAATCGCAAGAGACACCTCACCACGAAGGACACGAAGAGCACGAAGTAGGAGATAAAAGGAATATTCTGAACCTTCGTGCCTTCGTGGTGGACATTATATTTACGTATTGTCTCAGCAATTCGGAATCGGCGTAAAATTTGCGCGAGCGGCGAAAACTTGAACTCTCCGACATTGAACACTTGAACCCTTGAACTTTTGAACCGAGCGAATCACCGAAGCCATCATGTCCACTGCTGCTGAAACTCTCGATGCATTTCGGACTGTCCGCGGCTACTGCGCGCTCTGCACGGCGCATTGCGCGACCATTGCGACCGTCGAACAAGGACGGGTGACCCGGCTCGATGCCGACCACGATCATCCCAACGGCGGCGTCATGTGCATCAAGGGCAAAGCCGCGCCCGAGCTGGTCTACAATTCGGATCGGCTGAATTATCCGCTCAAACGCACGCGGCCCAAAGGCGATGCCGATCCCGGTTGGCAGCGAGTCGGCTGGGACGAAGCGCTCGACGACATCGCGCGGCGGATATTGCAGATTCGCGATCGCCACGGCGCCAAGTCCATTGCGCTGGCCAAAGGCACCAGGAGCGGCACGTCGGTCGATGACGTGGAGCGCTGGCTGGGACGTTTGCTTTATCTCATCGGCAGCCCGAACTGGGTGTCGACGACCCACGTCTGCAACTGGCACAAAGACACCGGTTTCAGCTACACGTTTGGCTCGAATCTGCCGACGCCCGATCTCGAGCACAGCAAGACTTTTCTGCTCTGGGGTCACAACCCGAGCGCGACTTCGCTCATCCTGGCGCACGACATCGTCCAGGCACGCGCGCGCGGGATGAAAACCGTGGTCGTCGATCCGCGCCGTATCGGCATCGGCGCGCAGGCGGACCTGCTCTTGCAACCGCGTCCCGGCGCCGACGGCGCCCTGGCGCTAGCGCTAATTCATTGCCTGATGGAAGAAAGCTGGTACGACGCGGCGTTTGCGCGCCGCTGGACCAACGGCACGTTTCTGTTAAATAGCGCGACGAACAGCGTCGTGACCGAAGCGGATATTTTTCCTGACGGCGCGCATGACCGCTACGTTGTCTGGGATGATACCAGCAATCAACCCGTGATCTACGATCCGGCAACCGCCGGCTACGAACGCGATGGGGTCACGGGCGCGCTTTTCGGCGCGCGCTCGATCAAAGGAAAAGACGGCGCGGAAATTTTCTGCAAGCCGGTTTTCGAGCGCCTCGGCGAAATCGCCGCGCTGTTCGCGCCGGAGCGCTCGGAGAAATTTCACTGGGTGGCGGCGGACAAAGTCTGGCAGACGGCGCTGCTGCTGGCGCACAACCGGCCCGTCAGCATGTACATGTGGAATGGCCTTGGCCAGCACACCAATGCGACTCAAACCAGCCGCGCCATCGCCTCGCTCTACGCGCTTCTCGGCGATTTCGACCGCCGGGGCGGCAACGTCAATTTTCCCCGGGCGCCGGCGAACGATGTCGGCGGCAAAGAGTTTTTGCCCAAAGAAGCCGACGCCATCCGCGTCGGCCGCGAGCGCAAGCCGCTCGGTCCGCCGGCCAAACCGGGAAACTGCGCTGCCTACGATATTTTCAATGCGATTCTCGACGAGCGCCCCTATCCAATCAAAGCGCTGTTAAACTTCGGCTCGAATACGATCATGTCCAACGCCGATTCAGCGCGCGGCCGTGAAGCGATGAGGGCGCTCGAGTTTGGCGTTGCCGCCGATCTTTTCATGACGCCGACGGCGGAACTTTGCGACTATGTGCTGCCGGCAACGAGTTTTCTGGAAATGTCGAATCTCACGACGGCTTTCGAGCACAGGCGGCAAGGCAAAACCCACATGCAGTATCGCCCGGCCGTGATCGAGCCGCTCGGCGAGCGCCGCTCCGACACGTGGATGATTTTTGAGCTGGCGAAGCGACTCGGTTTTGCCGAACAGTTTTGGCACGGCGACATCGAGGCGGGCTACGCCTACGAGCTTCAGCCGAGCGGCGTCACACTGGAGCAATTAAAAAATGCTCCCGCGGGTATTTCTCTTCCAACTGAACCCGTATATGAGAAGCACGCGAAGCCGAGTAAAGAAGGGATCCCGCGCGGCTTCGCCACGCCGTCAAAGAAAGTTGAGCTCTATTGCCATCCCTTCGCCGCCAACGGCATTGCCGCTCTGCCGGAATACGTCGAGCCGGCGCTCAGCCCAATCAGCCGCCCGGACATCGCAGCCGAATTTCCCCTCGTGCTGACCAACGCGAAGTTCACGACCTTCGTGCACAGCCAGCAGCGCGCGCTGCCGAGCTTGCGCAAAGCGTCGCCCGAGCCGAGCGCCGACATTCATCCCGAAACGGCGCGGCAGTATGGAGTCAAGAATAAAGAATGGATGATCGTCGAAAGCCCGCGCGGCGCGATCAAGGTCAAAGCGCGCGTAACCAGCAACATCGTGCCCGGCGTGGTTTGCTGCCAACACGGCTGGTGGCAAGACTGCAAAGATCTGGAATTATCCGGCTACAACCCCTACGCCTCGGACGGCGCCAATCCGTCAACGCTGATCGGCACGGAGCTGGCCGACCCGGTGAGCGGCTCGCTGCCGCACCGATCCTCTCTCTGCCGCATCAAAATGGCCGAATCGTTCGAGCCCGCGAATTGCCCGCCGTGAGCGGAGGATAAAATTCGTCAATCACAATTTGCGCTTGAGGTCAGCGACAAACATGGCGATGATCTCTTCCAGAGCCTGGTTCCAACCCTTGACCAGCGCTTCCGGCGATCTTTCACTCAACGTGACGGATTTTCTGTAACGTTTTTGCATCACGATCCCAGCTTTGGCTGAATCTTCGTTGTGCAGGAAGAATTCAATCTCTAAAACCGCGGCGGACGCGCGAAGATTTCGGAAATCGCCGTGAAGCACGTTGATCGAACCCTCGAGTACGTAGTTCGCGCTCAGCGTGCTCGACGGGCCGAGAACGAACTTGAACAGCGGAATCGTGGCCAACGCCTGGCGCACCTCCTCGCTGATCATCGTTGCCGGCGCGGATAAGAATTGATTATAGAAATCCGCTTCGTACTCGGTCTCCGATGTGCGGTAGACAAAATTTCTGTCAGCGTAGCGCGGCGAGATGTCAAGATTGGACACCGACAGGATGTGCGTGCCCTCGTTGCTCGGACCTTTCCCGTCCTGAACTTCGATCATGAAGTATCGTTTATCTGCCGGGTAGCGTCGCTCCAGCGCAACGCAGCCGCCGCAAAAAACCGCCAGCCAAAGGACGGCGTACCGCAACGACCCACTCGATAGATTCATTTTCCCATGACCTTCGATGGCGGCGGCGGGGCGCCGAACAAAATCTGTGCGGGATATTTTTTTGAATTGTCGGTAATCTCTTTAATATTCTCCGAGGCGGCGCGCAAGTTTTTCACGGTTTTTTCGATATCCCGCTGCTGGGTGCTAACCAGCCGATTTAATCCTTGCAGTGTTTGGCGCAGCTTTGCGCTGGTCTCGGGCAAATCGTTCGACACGGCGTCCAATCTTTTCGCGAAACGGTTGAGACTCTCCGAAGCCTGCGGCAAATCGGCGAGCATTTGATTGAGCGGTTTTTCCGCGCGCTCGACCAGCTGCCGCGCGCGGCCGGCCATCGCCGAAGCATCGGCGAGCGCGGATTTGAGGTCCGGGTTGCCCACCAGCGCGTTGATCTGCCGGTTGGTCTCGCGCACTTCGGATAACAGCGCGTTAGCCTGCGCGCCGATCTTCTCCAGATTGGCGCTGTCCGCGAGTTTGGTCATCGCCACGAACGACTTGTCGATGCTTTCGCTGAGCTGGGAAATATTGATGTCCCCGATGTTGTTCAAAATGCGCTCGACGGCTTCGCTCAGTTGCGTAATCCGGCTGCGGGTCGACGGGATATACGGGTTGACCGGCTGCCAGTCGATTTCCAGCGGCGGATTGCGCTCCGGTTCCAAGTAATCCATTTCGAGATAAGCCACGCCGGTCAATCCTTGCGGCGCCAGCCGAACGCGAAATCCGCGCTCGAGCTCGCGCTTGAGCTCCGTACTATTGGGGTCATTAAGTGGAAAATGAAGGATGTTCGACGAGATCGACACGCGCACGAGCACGTACTGACGCCGTGTCGAGTATTCCGCGCTGGTCAACGAAATTTGTTCGACCCGGCCCACGGGCACGCCGCGGAATTTTACCGGCGAGCCGACGTCCAAACCCTGCACGGACTCGTCGATATAGGTTTCCACCAGAGCTTTTTTTTGCAATATCGTGCCAACGCCAAGCACGACGAGACCGATGATCCCGATCACCGTCGCGCTGATGACGAACAAGCCGATTTTAAAGTAACTGAGTTTTGCCACTGCCGCCGCGCTGCTGCATGCCGATGGTCGCTCCAGGCGCCTTGCTAAGACATCGAGGGTCCCTGGCGCGTAAAAAATTGCTTCACTCGCGGGTCTGAACTGTGATCGCGCAGTTGCTGCGGGTTTCCCGTCGCGATGATGCCCTTCTCTTCTTTATCTAACATTATCACTCTATCCGCAATCGTGAAGATGCTCGGCAGCTCGTGCGTCACGACCACGAAGGTGATCCGCAAACTTCGTGCTAAGCTCAAGACCAGCTGATCGAGCTCTGCCGAAGTGACCGGATCGAGTCCGGCCGACAACTCGTCAAGA
The DNA here is from genome assembly GCA_050735675.1 of Binatia bacterium. GTDB lineage: Bacteria > Desulfobacterota > Binatia > UBA9968 > UBA9968 > DP-20. Next base: position 8,390 of record JBOHVN010000313.1, read on the forward strand.
AACAACAGCCGCGGATCAAGCGCCATGGCGCGCGCGATCGCGCCGCGTTTCTGCATGCCCCCGCTGAGCTCCGCCGGCATGCGCTCGGCCACGCCGTCCAAGCCGACCCTCTTAAGCTTCATCGTGGCGATCAGTCGAATCGCCTCCGGCGGCAGATCGGTGAATTCTTCCAATGGCAGAGCGACGTTTTGCAGCAGCGTCATCGAACCAAACAGCGCGCCGCTTTGATACATCACGCCGAACTTTCGCAGCATCTTAAGACGCGACTCGCCGTCAGCCGCGGCGATGTCCTGCCCGTCGATCAAAATCCGGCCCGCCGCCGGCTTATAGAGACCGATCATGTGTTTGAGCAACGTGCTCTTGCCGGATCCGGAGCCGCCGAGTATAGCGAACACTTCGCCGCGGTAAACTTCGAAGTTAATCTCTTCGAGCACGACCTGCCCGTCGTAGGCGGCGGTGACATTTTCCACTCGGATGGTCAACTGCTGCTTCGGCTCGGCCGGCATCTATACTCCCAAATAGTAGTAAACCACGGAGAAAATCCCATCGGTGATCACAATCAATATGATGCCGCTCACCACCCCGCTGGTGGTCGATTCGCCGACCGCCGTGGCGCCGGTTTTGGCTTGCAAGCCGCGCAGACAGCCGATGCCGGCGACGAGAATGCCGAACACGAACGCTTTGACGAGGCCGCCGATCAGAGAACCGTAGGTCACTGCGTACTGAACTTGATGGAAATACGTGATCAACGGAAATCCCAACGAGAGCATGACAACAGAACCGCCCATTAAACCCAGCAGGTTGGCGAAGATCGTCAGCAGCGGCGTCATGCAAACGGCGGCGACCACGCGCGGCACGATCAGGAAACGCACCGGGTCGAGCCCCATGGTTTTAAGCGCGTCGATTTCTTCGCGCACTTTCATCGTGCCGAGCTCGGCGGCAAAAGCGGAGCCTGAACGGCCGGCCAGGATGATCGCCGTCATCAACGGTCCCAATTCGCGCAGCATCGAGAGTCCGATCAGATTGGCGATGAACAGCTCGGCGCCGAATTGACGCAGCGGCACCGCCGCTTGGAAGGCCATAATCAAGCCCATCAAAAAACTGACGAGGGCGACGATCGGTAACGCGTTGACGCCCGCCGCTTCCGCCACCGTCAAAGCGTCGCGCCAGCGCACGCTGCGCGGGTGAAACAAGGCATGCACAAGCGCCACGCCAAGCTCGCCGACAAAGCTCACCAGCATCTGAATATCGCGCCAAACCTCGACAGTGGCTTCGCCAATCTCGACGGCGACCGCCGCCGGCCGGGAGAGTTCTCTGTTTGCTGGGGGTGCGCGAGATGGAAAGTCGCCAACGCCATCATTGAGCAAGCTCGCGAACTCGGGCCGCAGTCCGTCGATTCGCAGGCTTCTGCCCGCTCTGCTTTGCAGCAATCGCAGATGGACCAGCAGGGCGATCCCCGCGCCGTCACAGTATTCGACTCCCGACGCATCGACAACGACGTTTTGCGTCTTCGCCGTGGTGACCGCCGCCGCCGCGCGGCGCCAAACGGTTCCGGTTGTACTTGAATCAAGACGACCGGTGAAAATTAGCTTCAACAAACCATCGCGCGGCCCTTCGGAGCGCAGGTCAATTGAAGTTTGCGAAGTCGAAGCCATGTTTCAGCGTGTGAGTCGAGCTTACCACCCCCCATTATGCTGGCTCTTTCCGTGCGGTCAACCGACGGCGGCCGCTGTCCTTTTGCGCGGCGAGCGCACGATCAAACTTAGAAAGGCCGCAATCACCAGAGCGACGACGAAAGCGATGAACGACGACGAATAGCTGCCCGTGATGTCATGAACGAAACCGAAGAACGGCGCGCCCGCCGCGCCGAAGGCGTGAGTGACGAGGATCCCCAGGCCGCGCACGGTGCCGAGCGACAGGCGGCCGAAATAAGTCGCCCAGACGATTTCTTGCAATACCCAACCGCCGCCGAGTCCGATGCCGTAAAGGAGAAAACCGACGTACAAAGGCGCCGCTGCGCTCGTCACGATCACGATTACCAAACCAATTGCCTGAATCAAAAACATCAGCATGCTGGAACGGCGGATCTCCATCCGCTCGCTCACGAAGCCCCAAATCAAGGTCGAGCCGAGTTGCGTCGACGCGATGATGCTCAGCACCGTGGCGCCGACCAGCGGCGAAAAACCGATATCCGTCACGTAGGCAAACACGTGGAGGTTGAGACCGGCGATGCCGACATTCGCCATGCCGTAAATGAAGCACACGATCCAAAACGTGTCCGTGCGGATCACTTCGCGCCAGGTCCAGACAGCCTCTTCCACCGCCATATAGGTCGCGAAACTGACGCGCTTGCCGGCCGCGGCGGCACCGGCGCGCTCATCCGGCGCACCATCGCCGTCGGGTTTGAGCCCGATGTCTTCCGGACTGCGGCGCATGAAAATCAGCGCGGGGATGACGATAAGAAGTAACGTGATGATGCCGAAGATCGCCCAAGTCCAGCGCCAGCCGACCCAGACGAAAAGCGCCGCCGTCACGACCGGGATAAAGACCTTGGACAACCCTTGACCCAGACTCGCGATTGCGATCGCCCGGCCGCGCTGGCGCACAAACCAGCGTGAGATCGTCACGCTCACCACCATGTGGCACATGAAAACGCCGCCGATCGTGATCAGCGTCCAGCGCAGGGCCAAGAATTGCCAGTAGGAGCTCACCTGACTCAAGAGCACAAATCCAGCGCCCGCGACCAGCGCGCCGCCCGCCATCAGCCAGCGGCCGCCATAACAATCGACCAAGGGTCCGACCAGCGGCGCCATGACCGCGCCGATGAGAATTTCCCCCGAACGCAAAAGCGAAAACAATCCGCGCGACACGGCCAAATCTTCGGTCAGCGGCTTGAGAAACACGCTGAGGGTGCTCGACATATGAAACGCGCACGCAACATGCGAAAGAAACCCGACCGCGACGATGGTCCAGCCGTAGAAAAATCTAGATTTTGGACTTGGCGCCGGCATTGATGAAAGGTCAGAGCGAAAGCGGAACGCTGAACCGCAAGAGTATTCAAGTTAGCAAGCTTGCCGGCCGTTGTAAAAGCGAGCAGCGCTTTTCGCCGGTTGCGTCCGAAATAGGCAGCGCGCTATAGAATTGATAGCGCCGTCATCAGGGAGGTTATCCGCCATGGCAAAAAAAGGCTTAAGCCATATCGCGCTAAAAGCTCGCGATCTCAAAATGACCGAAAAATTTTACACCGAAGTACTGGGACTGAACATCGCGTTCCGACATCCGCCCAACATGCTTTTTCTCACCACGCCCGGCAGCGGCGATCTGGTAAACTTTGTAAAGAGCACCGCGCGTGCTTCAGGCCCTCAATCGTTAGAGCATATCGGGTTCAAGGTGACGCCGGCCGGTCTTAAGAAAACCGAAAACAACCTCAAAGCGCACGGCGTCAAGATCGAGGGGCGCCGGGGTAAGACGGCGATCTATTTCTCCGACCCCAACGGCTACCAACTGGAATACTACTGCGACTGACGAGGAGAACTGAACGACCTTTGGCTCCAAGCCGAGGGGTTCTGAATTTGCCGACTGGAAGGCGACTCGTAGTCCCGTCGTTCCGGCGTTATCGTCACCCCGGTGAAAACCGGGGTCCATCCCCATCCCCTTAACCTGGATACCGTTTTCCAACGGTATGACGGACGCTGTCCGTCACCTGGATGCCGGCGTTCACCGGCATGACGAGCTTTTACTCCGCCTGAAGCATGCCCTGAGGCCGCTCGAAGAGGCGAGGGATTTCAACCATCCCCGAGAGAGACATGAACGGCGTAACAGCTTCTACGAATACCGTGTCACGCCGAACGCTTATGGCTCGGCCGGCTCCTCACAAAGGGAAAAGCAGTATACAAAGGCTGGATAGTTAGCCTTTCGCCGTGGTTCCATCGAAGGACTGCGTTAGACTTTTTCACAGCCCGCCCGCCGAGCGATGTTGGGACACGCTAGAAAAGACTCAGCTGATCGATTCCCGGCCGGCGAAAATGTTCGGTGCTGAGCTTCGGCCAGCGCTCGGCGATTCCCGACTTCTTCCGCGCTAGTTTAAACAATTCGGCCATCTGCTCGGCGTAAATGCCTTCGCCGCGCATGCGCGTTTTGAAATTGGGATCGTTGAGCTTGCCGCCGCGAATGTCCCTAACTCGGCTAAGGATCTTGCTCTTTTTCTCCGGATAGTTTTGCTCGAGCCAATCCTCGAATAAAGACTTCACGGCAAACGGCAAGCGCAAGGCGACATAGCCGGAGAACGTCGCGCCGGCCTTGGCCGCGGCGGCGCCGATGGCGGGCGCTTCGGCATCGGTAAGACCGGGAATCATCGGCGCTTGCAGATAGCCCGCCGGCACGCCGGCGTCGGCGAGCGCTTTGATCGCCGCCAGACGCCGCGCCGGGCGCGACGCCCGCGGCTCGAGCAACGATGACAACTTGTGATCCAGCGTCGTCAGCGAGAGGGTCACGCCGACGCACTCGTGATGCGCCAGCTCGGCGAGAATATCGATGTCGCGCGTCACCAGATGGTTTTTCGTGATGATCACGACCGGATTGCGAAACTCGAGAAAGACTTCCAAGCAGCGGCGCGTCAGCTGCTTTTGCTTCTCCACCGGCTGGTAGCAATCGGTATTGCCGCTGAGCGCGACCAATTGCGGTTTCCAAGCGCGGCTCGATAGTTCCTTGCGCAACAGCTCAGGCGCGTCTTCCTTGACCATGATCTTGGTTTCGAAATCCAGGCCGGAAGAAAAGCCCAGATACTCGTGGGTCGGCCGCGCGTAGCAGTAAACGCAGCCGTGCTCGCAGCCGCGATACGGGTTTACGCTGGCATCGAAGCCCACATCCGGGCTGTCGTTGTAAGCAATGATCGATTTCGACCTATCGGCGAAAAATTGAGTTTGAGGTGAAGAGATCTCGTCGCTGTCCTGCACCGGTTCCGGCACCCGTTCGATAGATTCGAATCGGTTTTTCGGATTGAGGGCCGAGCCGCGCCCACGCAGGGGAGGCAGCGAGGTCATACGATAACCCTAGGAAGCGGCTGGCGGAGTCTGAGCAGGAGCGGCGGGCGCCGCGGGTTTTGGCGCCGCGACAGCCGCCGCCAACTTCGCATCATGGGCGAGATGGCGCGTGACCCGCTTCATCAACTTGACCTTGCGCCTAAGCCTCTTGATCTTCTTGCGATCACCGTTCGACGTTAAAAGTTCTTCTTTCTGCTTCTGCAGTGCTCGAATATCTTGTTTGACCGCATGGATCGCGTTCAAATCCTTATGCGTCTCGTCGTATGGAATCCCCTTGGCCGCTGCGATAGCTTTGATCAGCTCCTCTTTTTCCATCGCCCCGACGCTTTTGATCTCGGTTTCCTGCTTCGCCACATCGCGCAGTTTTGGCATCGGCAATCTCCTGAGCTCTTTTAGATCCATCGTCTGGTTCCCCCTTTGACAACTTAACTCCTGCTAGCATATTTATCCTGTAAAACCAAAATGGCAACGCCGCGAAAACTCAAAGCTAAAGCTTCGATATCAACGGTCAACAAAATCCTCACACGGCTCGATAAAGTCCATCCCGACGCCAAGCTCGATCTCGACTTTACCAATCCACTCGAATTATTGATCGCGTTGATCCTGGCCGCCCAGGCGCGCGATGATCTGGTGAATAAAATCACCGTCGATTTGTTCAAGACCCATCGGACTGCGGCCGATTATGCCGGCACGCCGCTGGCGTCGCTGCAAAACCAGATCGGCAAGATCAATTTCTACCGTAACAAAGCCAAATCGATTCACAACTGCACCAAGGAGATCGTCGCGCGCTGCAGCGGCAAAGTGCCCGACAATTTCGACGATCTCCTTTCTCTACCGGGCGTGGGTCGTAAGACGGCCAACATTGTCCTCGGCAACGCCTTCGGCCACCAGACCATCGGCGTCGACACTCACGTCATGCGGCTCTCGCAGCGCCTCGGCCTCACCAGGCAAACCGATCCGGACAAAATCGAAGCCGATCTGATGGCCATCGTCCCTGCGAACCAACGCGTGCGCTTCTGCCACCTGATGCAGTACCACGGCCGGCGCGTGTGCCTGGCCAAAAAACCCAAGTGTTGTGAATGCGTCATCGAAGACTTATGTCCTTTTCCGGGTAAAACGCCACCACCGGCCCCGCCAAAAGTGAGCTCGCGCCGAGGCTGAGCTTCCCGACGCAGCAACCTGCTAGATTGTTTATCGGCAGCGGCGGCAGTAAACTGATTCCAGGTGATCTTTGAATTTATCAGTCTAGTCTATGAACCACCTGCTCGAAGCCCCCGACCCATCGCGTGTGATTCGTGAAGCGCGCGGATTAATCGAATTGCCTCGCTTATTACTCCGCTTTCCCGAGCTCGCCCGACAACCGCGCGGCCACGGCCAACCCGTACTGATCCTCCCCGGCTACGGTTCAGGCGATGTTTCAACCGCTTTACTCAAAGGCTACCTCCGCTTGCTCGGCTATCGGGCATGCGGTTGGGGCCTGGGACGCAACACCGGTAATGCCGTCGAACTGCTTCCCAAAATAATAAAAAGCGCGGCATCTCTAGCGCAGCGAAGTAATCATAAAGTTCATCTGATTGGCTGGAGCTTCGGCGGCTACCTCGCCCGCGAGCTGGCACGCGAGCGCGCCGACCTCATAGGTCAAGTCGTCACGCTCGGGACTCCCGTTGTGGGCGGACCGAAATACACGGTTTTCGCCAAATCCTTTCAGAAACGCGGCTTCGACGTTGAAGCCATCGCCGCTGCGATCGAAATCCGCAATAAGATTTCCATGTGCACGCCGGTAATCGCGATCTATTCGCGCAAGGACGCCGTCGTCGCATGGCAGGCCTGCATCGATGCCCACGCGGCCAACGTCGAACATGTCGAGGTCGGCACCACTCACCTCGGATTGGGCTTTTCACCGGAAGTTTATGAGATCATCGCCCAGCGGCTTGCCGCTGCAGTCGTGCGCGATCAATAAATCAGAGGACCGCGCCAGCCGCGCAACTTCCTGAAACAAAATCCTGCGATGGAAAATCTGCTGCTCTTGTGGATTATTTCCGGTCTGTTAGTCATCGCCGGTTTGGTCGGCCTGGTGCTTCCCGGTCTTCCGGGCGCGCCCCTGATCTTTGCCGGTCTGCTTCTCGCGGCATGGGCCGAGGGCTTTGAGTATATCGGGCTGGGCACGATCGTCGCCATCGCCGTCATCGCTCTTCTAACCTTCGCCGTCGATTTCTGGGCGACCATGTTCGGCGCGAAAAAATTCGGCGCGTCCACCCGCGCGATCATCGGCGCGGTCTTGGGCCTGATCATCGGAATTTTTCTGGGTTTTCCGGGCGTCATTTTCGGCCCGTTCATCGGCGCCGTGATCGGCGAACTTTCGGCGCGGCGTAATCTCCAGCAGGCAACCCGCTCCGGCATCGGGGCTACAGTCGGTTTTGTGCTCGGCGCCGCTCTGAAACTCACCCTGGCCTTCGCCATGGTCGGGGTTTATCTGGTCGCGCGATTTTTCTGATCAACGCCGGTGGCGAGGAGCACGACAGCTACTTAATAATTGGCGATAACTGCGCCTGGCTCAGTTGGGAGGATTACCATGAAACTGTGTTGCGCGTTGCTATGGATTTTGCTGATTCACGGTCAGGCGCTGGCCCTGACCATTGCCACTGGTTCCAGCGAAGGCACCTATTACAAGATTGCTCAGGACATCAAACAAATTGCCGAAAAGGACGGCATTCCGGTCGAAATCATCCAGACCGGCGGCTCTTTCGATAACATCAATCTTTTGGGCGCCGGCAAAGTCGATCTGGCGATCATGCAATTGGATGTTTTGCGGTTCGTCACCGAGATCATGCTCAAGGAAACCGGCCTGAACGTCCTGCGAGAAGCCAAGGTCGCGCTCAATCTTTACCTCGAAGAAATTCACATCATCACGAAAAATCCCGATATCCGGACGGTGCAGCACCTCCAGGGAAAGCGCGTCGCCATCGGTCCCGAGAAGAGCGGCTCGGCGCTCACCTCCGAAGTTCTGCTCGCCGGTTTTGGCGTGAAGATCGAGCCGGTATTCGACGCGCCGGAAGGAGCCGTGAAAAAACTCAGCCAAGGCGAGATCGACGCGCTGATCTTCATCGGCGGGGCGCCGGTCCCAGCGTTCCAGAAGCTCGACAAGAGTTTTCATTTCGTGGCGTTGCCGGCCGACAGCGGCCTGGAGCAGATCTATCCAAAAAAGAAGATCGCCAAGTCGGTCTATCCGTGGACCGACGAAGTCGACACCCATGCCGTGCCATCGGTCATCATGACGAGGAACCGGGCCGAGAACGATTACGTTTCGGCAGTGCAAAGGCTGGTGCTGTTGATCCTAACGCAAAAAGAGCACTTGGACGCTACCGGTCATCCCAAGTGGAAGGATTCATTCGTGCGCTCGACCCAGGAGTCGATCGGTTACCGGCCGGCGACGGAAGTGATTCACCTCTACAACAATCTCGACAGCATGGGCTATCGCATTATGAAGAAGTAACTCGCGGCGAACGCCGGAGAAACTCGCGCCGACTTGAATCTTCGCTTCCTGTCGCAAGAGGTTCTTGATGTAGATCATGCTTGAGTCCCTGACGAGCCTCGTTTACGGCTTCAACATCGCGCTGCAGCCGCACAACCTTCTCTACTGCTTCATCGGCGTCACCATGGGCACCCTCGTCGGCGTGCTTCCGGGGATCGGTCCGACGGCGACCATCGCACTGCTCTTGCCCGCCACCTTCACGCTTAATCCAATCTCGGCCATCATCATGCTCTCCGGCATCTGCTACGGGGCCATGTACGGCGGCTCAACGACTTCCATCTTGCTGAATATGCCCGGCGAGGCCTCCTCCGTCGTTACTTGTTTCGATGGCTATCAGATGGCCCGGCAGGGACGAGCGGGCGCGGCCCTGGGGATTTCCGCCTTCGGCTCCTTCATCGCCGGCACCTTCAGCATTTTCGGTCTCATCCTGCTCGCGCCGACCCTCGCCGATTTCGCGGTCAAATTCGGCCCGCCGGAGTACTTCGCCCTCATGGTCATGGGGTTGACCGTGGTCGCCTATCTGGCGAGAAAATCGATGGCCAAAGCTCTCATGATGGCGGTCTTCGGCATCCTGCTCGGATGCATCGGCCTGGATCCGATCACCGCAACGCCGCGCTTCACTTTCGGCATGCTCGAACTGGCGGACGGCATCGGCATAGCGCCGGTGGTCATGGGGCTATTCGGCATTGCCGAAGTTCTGGAGAACCTAGGCGTGCTGGGCAAGACCGAAGTCTTTGCCGAAAAGATCAAGGGGCTTTTCCCCGACCGTGAAGACTGGAAACGATCCGCCGGCCCGCTGGTGCGGGGTTCGCTGTTGGGATTTTTCCTCGGACTCCTACCGGGCGTGGGAGCCATCGTGCCGCAATTTTTGAGCTATGCCCTCGAAAAGAAACTCTCGCGCCACCCCGAACGATTTGGTAACGGCGCGATCGAAGGAGTCGCTGCGCCGGAGGCATGCAACAACGCGGCAGTCGGCGGGACCTTCATCCCGCTCCTGAGCTTGGGCATCCCTTCCACCGCGATGACGGCGATTCTGCTCGGCGCGCTGATGATTTACGGTCTCACGCCGGGACCGTTGTTGATCAAGAATTCCCCGGATCTGTTTTGGGGCGTGATCGCGAGTATGTACCTCGGCAATCTCATGCTCCTGATCCTTAACCTGCCGCTGATTCCCTTGTGGGTGCGCGTATTGAAAATCCCCTACTCTTATCTTTCTTGTTTTATCATTCTCTTTTGCCTGATCGGCGCCTATAGCCTCAACAACAGCACCACGGATATCTATGTTGCGGTGGTTTTTAGCGTTGTCGGATTGCTCCTGAAAAAATTCGCCTTCGAGCCCGCGCCGCTGGTGCTGGCGTTCGTATTAGGTCCTCTGCTCGAAACCGCTCTCAGGCGTTCGCTGATCCTCTCCGATGGCAGCATTTTGATCTTCCTGCAACGGCCGATCTCGGCAGCATTCATTTTGTTTTCCATGGTTGTACTCGTAGCGCCGCTGTTCAGCCAAATCAGGTTGGGGCGTGGACTCAGTGAAGAGGACTAAAACAATCGCTGCCAGCGCCGGCGCGCTTTTCTGGGTTGCGGTGGGACTTCTGGCATGTTATGGAGCGTCCCGGCTTGGCTTGGGGAGCGTCACTGAGCCCGGCGCCGGTTTCATCTTCTTCTGGTCAGGGCTGGTTCTGGTGATCTTGGCGCTCATTGTTCTTGCCGAGTCCGTTCGTAGCTCCGAAGACACGGCCGGTGGGATGGGGCAGATGAACTGGACAAAGATTGCTCTGGTTCTTCTGTCACTCTTGTTGTACGCCTTCTTTTTGGAAAGGCTCGGATTCGTCTTAACGACATTTGTTCTTCTGAGTTTCTTGTTAGGCTGCATCGAGGACACGCATTGGCTAAGATCCATCGGCATTGCAGGCGCGGCGGCACTGGCGAGCTATGCGATATTTGAGCTGTGGCTGGAGATCAGGCTTCCCAAAGGGTTCTTCGGTTTCTGATTCGAAAGGAGAAAAAGATATATGATCCTCTCATACAAAAACATTCTGCCTGCGCTTGCTTTAATGCAGGCGATCGCTCTCAGTTCGGCGCCCGCGCTATCCTGGTCGCAGGAAAAGTATCCTTCGAGGCCGATCGAGATGGTCGTGGCATTTCCCGCGGGCGGTTTTGCCGACGTGACCGGCAGAATTTTCGCTGAAGAGATGTCGAAGGTGCTGAATACTTCGATCGCGCCGATCAACAAAGGCGGCGCCACCGGTAGCCTGGCCGCCACGACCATGCTCAGTGCAGCCAAGGACGGTTACAGCATTTTGGTGAACACGCTCGGCGGAATGGTTCTGGCACCGGTTACTCTTAAGGACGTCAAATACGATACCAACAAGGATTTTTATCCTGTCGCCTTCATCACATCCGCCCCGGACGGACTTACGGTTCGCGCGGAGTCTCCGTACAAGAATCTCAACGACTTGATTGAGGCGGCAAAAAAGGATCCGAACAAATTGTCCTACGGAACAGCGGGCACCGGCGTCGGCGGCCACTTCAACTCGCTTATCCTTTCCCAGGTCACCGGCATCAAGATCAAACACGTTCCTTACAAAGGCGGCGGAGAATACATTCCGGCGCTCTTGGGCGGGCATCTGGATTTTGTCATCGGCACCGCGATCGCGACATTGCCGCAGGAAAGCGCGGGCAAGCTCAGAACTTTGGCGCTCTTAGGCGGCAACAAGATGAAGAGACTGCCCTCGGTCCCAAGCACCGCCGAACTGGGCATCAAAGGAAACTATCTCGACAGTTGGTCTGGAGCCTTCGTTACAACCGGTACGCCCAAGCCGGTCATCGATACCCTCACGGCCGCGGCCGAGAAAGTGCTCAAGTCCAAAGAATTCGGCGCGCGAATCGAAAAAACCGGCGGCGTCGTTCAGTACATCGCGCCCGCCGAGTTTCGCTCGATGATCGAGCGCGACAAGAACACAGCTTTGGAGATCGCCAAGAAGGAAGGACTGGGTCAGGGGAACAAGTAACAGCACAAGCAAGAGGGGAAGGCTTGCGGTTTGAGGATGTTCCATACGCTTGAGTCATTGCTGTTAAGCGGGTAGCCTCCGGGCCGGTAACCTCATAGGTCACAAGCGGTACTGGCTATCACGAGGCGAAAAGATTTTGCTAAAGTCTATTATCGATTGAATAGTATGTAAGTTTGCTAGGCGAGTGTCATACCCTAGGTTGGACTAGCCTCAAACATTTTGGGGGCCAATTCGTGCCTTACTTAGCGGTCCGATACTTCGGTCTATACGTGTCGAGCGAAATCAGCAATGTCAAAAATCGATATTGATGTTCGAGTGTAATCTCATCGGACGGCTCAGGAATGTAACGTGAGTTCTGAACGAATTAAAAACTGGCCCACAAAGGAAAGGCCGCGTGAACGGCTTCTTGCCGAGGGTCCCGAACGGCTGACAGATGCCGAACTGCTGGCGATTATTCTTCGTGTCGGAATTGGCACGTTCAAGCCAGGTGTTGCAGGGAAGAACGTTTACGAGTCTGCCCTCTCGATCCTACACGATTTCCGGGGACTTAAAGGCCTCGACCGAGCCCGCCTCCATGACTTGCTCAAAGTGCCTGGAATAGGGCCTGCGAAAGTCGCGCAGCTCAAGGCCGCCTTTGAACTCGGCAAACGTGTGTGTTCGGTTAAGCTGACCGCGCCTGCTTTTGAGTCATCGAAAGCTGTCGCTGATCACTTTCGCCCCCGATTCACCGGCAAGCGTCAGGAAGTTGTTATCTCCCTGTTTCTCAACGGACAGAATCAATGCCTGGGTGAAAAAACCATCACCGAAGGGACGCCGACACAGGCCACCGTGTATGTGCGACGCGTTCTAGAAGAAGCGCTGCACGAATCGGCTGCGGCGATTGTCTTGGTTCACAACCACCCATCGGGTAATCCTGAACCATCACCTGGTGACGATACGACGACGAGCGATCTATTACGTGCCTGCAAACTCGTTGGTCTGGTCTTGCTTGACCATGTGATTGTTGGTGAGTCCGACCATTACAGCTATGC
>JBOHVN010000314.1:0-19762 GCA_050735675.1 Binatia bacterium
TTGGCGCACCTGCTCGCGGATTTTCCCGTACTGAACGCGCAGGTCGACGATCGGTATCTGAATAGGTATGGAGTTAGACACTGGTCTTAACCGCCGGAGAGTGGCCCTTCAACGCATTCTCGGCGACTTCGGCAAGGATCTGATCATGGTCATGGTCGAGTGAGAAAACGCGAAATTGAACGACCTTGGACGGAATGTATTCAAAAAGCTCGGCGAGTGTTTCCTTGGTAATTTCCCCGCTCGAAGGATCGAAAATGTGGATCTGTTTTTTTCCCATTGAGAACGGATTTTCCGGACGCGGATCTTGAGTGGCCATGTCGACGCGAAAGACCATATCGCGCGACGCCGGCGGAAGCGCGGAGCGAATGCGGTTTTCCCAATCGGTGTCTTGAATGAGCGCGACACCATAGCGCAGCTCGTTTAAAGACAGCGTGCGATCGTAGGCCATCTTCCACTTGACCTCGCGATGAAGCACGGTTTCCCATTCCTTGCCGAGGCCTTCAAGATCGCCTTTTTGCCGGCGCCAGCGCGAGACCCCTTCGAGCAACGACCAGTCGGTCAGGTAGAGATAATCATCCATATGCTCCAGGGGATTGCCCGGAAAGAGAACTTTCATCGTTTCCGGAAAGATCTCTCGCAAATGCAAGTCGATGGCGCGCGTCGTGCGGTGATAATAGACGTTAGTGTAAAGATAGAGCCGCGCGTTTAGAAAAGTCGTGAGCGCGCCGTTGCCGGCCTTATGGACCGTTAAGCCCTTGGGCGTAAAAAAAGTGTAGTGAATCAACCGCTCGCGATCGATCGGACCGGGGTGAACGCCGCACATATAGGAATCGCGCGAGACGTAATCAAGATTATCGAAGGTAAAAATCCCGCCCGTCAATGGCTGCAGAAAGCGCACCCACTTGGGCTTGCGATTATCCTCCTTGCCGTTTTTCTTAATGGGAAACGCGACATCTTCGGGGCGCAGCTCCTCGCCTGGTGCGAAGGGACCGCTCGGACTGCGGCGCAGTTGGCGAATAATATCGCCCAGGTGCCGTTGAATGATTGTCTGGCCGAGATCCTCATGGGTGAGATCGTAATGGATCAAAAAATTATCGTCGAAGAAGTGGCCGAACGGACCATGGCCGATGTCGTGTAATAACCCGGTGACGCGCATGTATTCTTCGATGAACGGGCCCGACGGGCACTCATCGCCGAGGACTTTGCGCAGCGACGGATAAAGATGCTTGGCAAATTCGCCGGCAAGATGCATGGCGCCGAGCGAATGTTGAAAACGGCTATGTTCCGCCGAGGGATAAACCCAGCGCGCGCTTTGCAGCTGATAGATATAGCGCAGGCGCTGCACCCAAGGGGAATCGATCAACGCCTTCTCGGTGACCTCCCCTTTCTGCTGCGGTACGGTGAACTGAATGTAGCGATGGATCGGATCGGCGATCAGCGCCGTGCCTTCATATTCATTGTCGCTCGGTTGAATCATGTCTCCCTGCGCCGGCAAGTTTCGCCGTTGGACTAACGGCAATATGATGCGGCCTTCACCGTCTTCACGCGCTTTGCATCAGACTTCGAAAATTAAATGTGCCGTCCATTGATTGCCGGTTTTTTCCATCCGGCTCTTGTGAAACGCCACAGCAGCGATTTCCTGCTGGATCTCGTGGCGGTCAGGATCGATCTTCTCGCCTGCGACTTCGGCTTTGACGAGCGTATCCTTCACTTCACGGACAAGAAATTCCCTGAGCAGATAACCGCTGCCTTGATAAAGGTAGAGCAGCTCGCGCATCCAGTTGACCATCAAGTCGTCGCGATCCGTCCCCTCCACTTCGAGGGGAATTCGCTCCTTGGTTTCGACTTTGTTCACGTCCGCCACCATGACGTCGAAAAGCGCCAACGCCGAGTTGGCAAATAGATCAGCCTGAGAATCGCCGATGACTCTTACGGCCAGTTCAGATTGATGCTTGGTCAAACGGTATTTCTTCTGTTTCTCCATGATCGGCCTTCGGAATTAGGGCTTATTCGTTTCTGCTTTGGCGTCCATGTCTGCGAGTTCGCGCCGGCCAGCGAAATCATCGTCCAAGAGTTGGCGGATTTCCGAGCGTGCATAGCATTGGACGCATGTGAGAACGTCTATGGGTTGGGTTAATTTTCGGTATCGGAGGGGTGGCGCATCCTGCCTAGGATTGACCAGAAACTCCCATTCAGTGTGTCCCGTGTGCAGTAGATAAAATTCGACTTGATAACTTTTCTGCGTATGGGTTGTCCCAAAAACCTCTCTGCCGCAGTGATAACACTGCATGACTCCCTATTTATACCCGGTTTATCAGGCTTGCCGCAAACCCCGCGCCGAAACCGTTATCGATATTGACGACCGTCACGCCGGCGGCGCAGGAATTGAGCATGCCCAAAAGCGCGGCGATGCCGTGGAAGCTCGCGCCGTAGCCGACGCTCGTCGGCACGGCAATTACAGGTTTGTCGACCAGTCCGGCAACCACGCTCGGCAAGGCTCCCTCCATGCCGGCCACGACGATGAGGACGGAGGCGGCGTCGAGCTGAAGCCGATTGTCGAGCACTCGGTGAATCCCCGCAACGCCGACATCGAAAAGCCGCTCGACCCGATTACCCATCATGGTTGCTGTGACGGCAGCCTCTTCGGCGACTGGAATATCCGAAGTGCCGGCGCTCACTACTAAAACTGTCCCCTTGCCGGTAATCTTCACCGGCCCGCTGATCCAGGTGGCGGCCCGCGCCGCGACGTGAAATTTGAGCCCCGTCCGCAATCGCTTGAGGCGCGCCACTTTCTCGGCGTCGAGGCGAGTGACCAAAATATTCACTCGGTGTTTGCGCATGGCGGCAACGATCGCCGCTATGTCTTTGGCTTCCTTCCCTTGCCCCATGATCACTTCGGGAAATCCCTGACGCAATGCTCGGTGATGGTCGATCTTGGCGAAACCAAGATCTTCAAACGGCAGGTGACGCAATTGCGCCACCGCCCGCGCGATGCTCACCTTGTTCAGCCGCACTTGCTCAAATAATTCTACCAGCCGCCCGGAGTCCATGGATTACGCGTTGCGATGGTCGTCACAAGAAAATATGTTGATGTGTGTTCAACCGGCAAGCTAAGCTTTCTTAAAGTGGTCGTGACCCATAAGGGAAATCGCCACGGATTTTTCGGAATTGTCAACAACGACGACTCCTTTGTTAGCCGCGATACAGGTGCCGATCCGGGTAATCGCCACGCCCGCGCGACTGGGCACTTCTTCTACACGAGCGCGATTTTGCCTTCGGGCGCAGAATAGCAGCTCGTAATCTTCGCCGCCGCTCAAGGCATGACAAGTGCCATCTTTGCCGGCGAGCGCGCGATAAGCCGGAGACAGCGGCAGATGATCCTGGCGAATCACCGCGCCCGTGCCGCTGGCTCGACAAATGTGTGTCAAATCCTGCATGAGCCCGTCACTTACATCGATCATCGCCGTTGCCAGCCGACGTTTTGCAAGGAGCGCACCGACCGTCAGTCTCGGCGTCGGGCGATGGTGGCGCGCGATCAATTGGGCAACATCCTTCCGCTTCAGTCGGCTTTTACGCTGGCGCAGGAGCTTTAAGCCGAGCGCCGAGTCGCCCAAGGTTCCGCTGACGTAGATATCGTCGCCAACTCTGGCGCCGCTGCGACGAACCGGCCGGTACGGCGCGTGACCGATAACGCAGACTGATACGATCAGCGAGCCGGCGATGTTCGTATCGCCGCCGACGACGGCGACTCCGCTCGGTTCTGCCAGCGCATTGACGCCTCGGTAAAATTTGTCGATGCCGCTACTGTCAAAATCAACGGGGATACCAAGCGACAAGATCGCATAGGCGGGCACGCCGCCCATTGCTGCGATGTCGCTCAAGTTGACGGCAAGAGATTTGTAGCCCAAGTCAAAGAGTGAAATCCACTTGAGTTCGAAGTGCACGCCCTCGATTAACAAATCTGCCGTTACCAGGGACGATCCCGCTGGGTTTTCGATCCATGCGGCATCGTCGCCGACGCCAACGCGCACGCCGCGGCCGACGGGCAACGCACGTTGGATTCTTTGAATCAGGCCGAACTCTCCGAGGCGGCTGAGCTTCATCTACGGCAAGCCGCGGCTGGCGTGTCTTCGGTGTTGCTTAGTTTTGAGGTCGGTTCTCTGAAAGACACCGGCTGAACCTTACACAAGAACTCTTGCCTACGGTCGCAGGGGAATCGTTCGATCTCGATGGTTTTTACGCATTGGCCGGGTGCTCTTGCTGGGAGTTCGCGGTTTCACCCCGACGCCGTTCTTCGGCTCAACTAAACGCTGTTTATGCGTGGAGGCACGCCGCTCGATCAGAGCGATCTTCAACACGTCCGACATGTTCTTCGCCACCAGCCAATTAAGTTTACGGCGTAATGGCTTGGGTATTTCATCCAAGTCCTTTTCGTTGCGATCGGGGATGATGATTGTCTTAATGCCGGCGCGAAACGCTGCCAGCGATTTTTCCTTGAGTCCGCCGATCGGCAGCACCCTGCCGCGCAGCGTGATCTCGCCGGTCATCGCGACCTCGCGGTTAACCGCCCTCTTCGTCAGCGCCGAAATGAGCGCGGTGGCCATGGTAATGCCGGCGGAGGGACCGTCCTTAGGAATCGCCCCGGCGGGGACATGAATGTGGATATCGAGTTTCTGGTAAAAATCGGCTTCGATGCCGAGCGTCTTGGCGTGGGCGCGTGCGTAACTCACGGCGGCTTGCGCCGATTCTTTCATGACATCGCCAAGCTGCCCAGTAAGCGTTAGATTACCGCGGCCGCGCGAGAGCGACGCCTCGACGTAGAGAATCTCGCCGCCGGTGCTCGTCCATGCCAACCCGGTAGCCACGCCGATTTCATGTTCCTCCTGTTCCGCCTCCGGCAGAAACTTCGGCGCGCCGAGAAAAGTATGGACATTCGCGCGCGTCACGCGTGTGAGTTCATTTTTCCCTTCGGCTACTTTGCGCGCGACCTTGCGGCAAATCGATGCGAGCTCGCGCTCGAGATTTCTAAGCCCGGCTTCTTTCGTGTACTCGGCAATCACGCGCAACACCGCGTCATCGGAAACTTCCAGCCGCTTGGTGGAGATGCCGTTGTCATCCAGTTGGCGCGGGATCAAATATTTCCGGGCAATCGCCAGTTTTTCCTCGTTGGTATAGCCGGAAAGCTGGATGACTTCCATGCGGTCGGCCAGCGCCGGCGGAACCGGATCGAGTAGATTTGCCGTACAGATAAACAGTACGTTGGAAAGATCAAACGGAAGATTTAAATAGTGATCACTGAAGGCGTGGTTCTGCTCGGGATCCAAGACTTCGAGCAACGCCGCCGACGGATCGCCGCGAAAATCGGCGCCGACTTTGTCGATCTCGTCGAGCATGAACACAGGATTGTTCGAATTGGCTTGCTTGATGCCCTGAATGATCCGGCCCGGGAGCGCTCCCACGTAGGTGCGCCGGTGGCCGCGGATCTCCGCCTCGTCGCGCACGCCACCCAGAGACACGCGCACGAAATTGCGTCCGAGCGAACGGGCGATGGATCTACCCAACGAAGTCTTACCGACTCCCGGCGGGCCGACGAAGCACAAAATCGGGCCTTTGATCTTGCGGCGCAATTTATTGACCGCCAGGTATTCTAAGATTCGTTCCTTGATCTTTTCCAGATTGTAGTGATCTTCGTCGAGAACTTGTTTGGCCTTCTTGATATCTAAATTATCCTTCGTCCGTTTGCTCCACGGCACGTCAACGAGCCAATCAAGGTAAGTGCGCACTAGCGAGGCCTCGGACGACTCCGGATGCATCTGTTCGAGACGGCGCAGCTGTTTCTCGGCTTCGGGCTTAACTTCAGCCGGCATTTTGGCTTTGTCGATCTGCTTTCTAAGCTCGTTAATCTCTTCAGCGCGCTCGTCGCCCTCCCCCAGCTCTTGCTGAATTTGCTTGAGCTGTTCCCGCAAGTAATAATCGCGCTGGGTCTTACTCATCTCCTCTTTGGCCTGACTCTGGATGCGCGCTTGCATTGCCGACAACTCCAGTTCGCGAGTGAGGAGCTCGTTGACTTTCTTCAAACGCTCGATCGGATCGAAGACCTCGAGGATCGCTTGGCTCTCATCGATTTTAAGCCTTAAATTCGACGCCACTAAATCCGCTAAAACGCCGGGATCGCTGATATTATCGGTGACCATCACGATCTCGGGCGGGAGATTTTTGAGATTCAAGATTTGCTCAATTTTTTCTTTGGCCGTGCGCATCAACGCCTCGACCTCAATCGGCACTTCCGCCAAAGTCGGCTCGATGACTTTGCGAATTTTCACTTCAAAAAACGGGCGCTCGCGCAGATACGTGTCCACCTCCCCTTTGGCCAGACCTTGGACGAGAATCTTGACGCGGCCGTCGGCCAATTTGAGCATGCGCATGATGGAAGCGATAGTGCCGACGCGATGGATATCCGAGGGCACCGGACTTTCTTCGGCGGAATTCACCTGCGAAACCAGAAAAATCAAGCGGTCGCGCGAAAGCGCCTCCTCCACGGCGCGGATAGAAACGTCGCGTCCGACGAACAGCGGCAACATCATATACGGATAAATGACGATGTCGCGAATCGGCAGGAGCGGGAGAACGTCCGGAATCTCAACTTGGGAAGTCTTAATGTCCGGATTTTCTGCTTTCCATTCAGTGTCACTCATGAAGACTCCAATCCTGATGTCACCTTAAACACAGCGTCATCCTAGGTCAACAATAATCCTGCCGGAATCAGGTTTTTTTGGGACACTAAAGAAGGGGAATTTCAGACAAACTGGTAGAGGCTTGATTTTTTTGGGGTGGCGGTACTCAGCCAAATAATTCCTTCATTTTATCAAAGAAACCTTTGGCGAGAGGATTCACTTCTTCGCCGCCGAGCGCCGCAAATTCTTTCAAAAGCTCTTTTTGCTTCGCCGTTAGGCGCGTCGGCGTTTCGACCGTGACGCGGACATGCTGGTCCCCCTGATGGAGGCCGTGAACATCTTTAATGCCTTTGCCTTTCATGCGAAAGAGTTTGCCGGATTGAGTGCCGGAAGGAATTTTCATTTTAACTTTGCCGTCTAATGTCGGTACGTCGATCTCAGCACCCAAGGCCGCCTGTACGAAGCTAATCGGCACATCGCAAATAATATCGAGGTTGTCGCGCATGAAAATGGGATGGGGCTCCACTTGGACGACGACATAAAGATCGCCCGGAGCTCCTCCCGCGGGAGCGCTTTCGCCTTCGCCACGGAGCTTTAAACGCGATCCATTGTCGACGCCAGATGGGATCTTCACGCTGAGAGTGTGCATGTTGCGGACACGTCCAGCGCCAGCGCAAGTTGGGCATGGTTCTTTGATGATCGTGCCTTGCCCTTGACACTGGTTGCAGGTGCGCGAAACGCTAAAAAATCCCTGCTGAAAACTTACCTGACCGCGTCCCCGACAAGTGGGACAGGTTTGCGGCGCCGTGCCCGGCTTGGCGCCATTGCCGCGGCAAGTTTCACAAACTCCATGTCGGGGAATCTTTATCTTTTTGTCGACGCCGGAGACCGCTTCCTCAAATTTTAACGCCAAGTTGTAGCGCAAATCTTGGCCGCGGCCGCGCCGCCGCCCCGTCGTGCTGCCGCCGAAAAACTCGCCGAAAATATCCCCGAAAATATCTTCGAAACCGCCGGCAAAATCGAAACCGCCGGCAAACGGTCCCCCTTCCCCAAAGGCTGCATGACCAAACTGATCATACTGCGGGCGCTTCTGCGGATCGGAAAGTACCGAGTATGCCTCGGAGACTTCCTTGAACTTTTCTTCGGCGTGCTTGTCGCCCGGATTACGATCAGGGTGAAACTGCAGCGCCAGTTTCCGATACGCTTTCTTAATCTCGTCTTCTCCGGCGCTGCGCCCTACGCCGAGCAATTCGTAGTAATCTTTCTTGGTGCCCAAACCCGCCTCTCTGATTTGTTGCTTTATCTATGAGTAAAAAAGCCCCTCTCCGCAATAGATGGGAGCAGGGGCTTTGGGTGAGATAATTTTTACTTCCGCCCCGCCGCTATTCCTTGACCTCCGTAAAATCAGCGTCCACCACATCATCCTTTTTCTTGCCGCCATCCGCGCTCCCGCCTTTCTCATCATCGTTGTTCGCGTCCTTTGACTGACCCGCTTGCTGCTGCGAAGCTTTGGCGTACATCGCCTCCGCAAGCTTATGCGACGACTGGCTTAACTGTTCTGCGGCTTTGCGCATGGCGTCGGCGTCCTGCCCTTCCAGGGCTTCTTTAGCGTTCTTGAGGGCGGCCTCGATATTCTCCTTAACGCCGCCTTCGAGATCGCCGCCGTACTCCTTGAGCGATTTTTCCGTCGAGTAAACCAGAGAATCGAGCTGGTTGCGCGCCTCCACCGTATCCCTGCGCTTTTTGTCCTCAGCGGCATGAACTTCCGCATCACCGACCATCTTCTTGATCTCTTCCTCGCTGAGGCCGCTAGAAGCCGTTATTTTTATCGACTGTTCCTTGCCGGTACCGAGATCCTTGGCGGCGACATGAACGATACCGTTGGCATCAATGTCGAAAGTCACTTCAATTTGTGGCACACCGCGCGGAGCCGTCGGAATACCGACGAGATCGAACTGTCCGAGCAGTTTGTTATCCGCCGCCATCTCCCGTTCGCCTTGAAATACTCGGATCGACACCGCCGACTGATTGTCCTGCGCCGTAGAAAACACTTGACTCTTTTTTGTCGGGATCGTCGTGTTGCGCTCGATTAACTTGGTAAAGACTCCGCCGAGCGTCTCGATGCCGAGCGAAAGCGGCGTAACGTCCAAGAGCAGGATGTCTTTAACTTCGCCTTTGAGCACCGCCGCTTGGATCGCCGCACCGACGGCGACGACTTCGTCCGGGTTCACGCCCTTGTGCGGGTCTTTGCCAAAAATTTTCTTGACTCGCTCTTGAACCGCCGGCATGCGTGTCATGCCGCCGACCAGAATGACTTCATGAATGTCACTGGCGCTGAGTCCGGCATCTTTTAATGCCTGGCGGCACGGACCTTCCATTCGGTCGATCAAGTCAGCGCAAAGCGCCTCAAGCTTCGAACGCGTCAACTTCATGTTTAAGTGCTTCGGTCCTTGTTGGTCCGCGGTAATGAAGGGCAGATTAATATCGGTCTCCATCGACGAAGAAAGCTCGCATTTGGCTTTCTCAGCCGCCTCTTTGAGGCGTTGAAGTGCCATGCGATCTTTGCGCAAATCAATGCCTTGGTCTTTCTTAAATTCGTCGGCAAGATAATCGATGACCCGTTGGTCGAAATCCTCGCCGCCGAGAAAGGTATCGCCATTGGTCGCTTTGACTTCGAAGACGCCGTCACCAAGCTCCAAAATGGAAATATCGAAGGTACCGCCGCCTAGATCGAAAACCGCGATCTTTTCATCCTTCTTTTTTTCTAGACCGTAGGCCAGCGAGGCCGCCGTCGGCTCATTGATGATGCGCAGAACATTTAAGCCAGCGATACGCCCGGCATCTTTAGTTGCCTGCCTCTGACTATCGTTAAAATAGGCTGGAACGGTGATCACCGCTTCAGTGACTTTTTCGCCGAGATAGTCCTCGGCTGTCTGTTTCATTTTTTGCAGAATAAAAGCGGAAATCTCGGCAGGGCTGTAACGCTTGCCGCGAATTTCTACCCACGCATCACCATTGTCAGCACGCACGATTTTATAAGGAAGGAGACTTGAAGCCTTTTGCACCAATGGGTCGTCAACGCGTCTACCGATCAAGCGTTTCACGGCGAAAATTGTGTTCTCCGGATTCGTGATTGCTTGCCGTCGAGCAATTTGCCCGACCAACCGTTCTCCGCTCTCTGTAAACGCGACAACGGAAGGAGTCGTGCGGCTGCCCTCGGCATTGGCCAGAACATTGGGGTCGCCACTCTCCATAATTGCCACGCAAGAGTTAGTCGTCCCTAGATCTATTCCAATAACTTTTGCCATCTCAAAGACTCCTCAGAACAAATTCCTAAGTATTAACGAAGGTTATTTAATCATCGCCCGGGTCGTTTTCAACCTTGCTGTCACTGTTTTTTTTCTCTCGTGTTTCCGACGCCTTAGCAACGCTGACCAGCGCCGGTCGCAACAGCCGGTCGTGCAGCACGTAGCCTTTATGCAGTTCGTCGACGACGGAATTGGGCTCATGGGATTCACTTTCTACCTGAGCCATCGCCTCGTGTTTGGATGGATCAAAAGACTGACCAAGCGCAGAAATTTGCGTGACGCCATGTTTGGTCATTGCATCCAAGAGTCCTTTTAGAACCATCTCAACGCCCTCGACGATCGGTTTGCCGTTGCCGCCGCCCGCTGCATGGGCGACAGCGCGCTCGAGGTTATCGACAACCGGCAGGAGATCTTTAATCAACGCTTCATTGGCGAAGCGGATTGCATCATCACGCTCGCGCGCGGTTCGTTTCTTGAAATTATCGAGTTCAGCGACTTGGCGTAGAAACCGATCGTAGTTGTTTTTTGCTTCCAGTTCCTTTGCCGCCAATTCCTGCCTTAGGTCGTCGAGATCCGGGGCTGCCGGTTTGGCAGTGCTCTCGGATGGCGAGGCTTCTTGCGTCGGCTGATCAACGGCGCCTTCATCAGGGTTAGTTTTCGTCTCCTCGGTCATGCCTTATGCATTTCTCCTAACAACTTGGTTTCAAAAAAGCTAATCACGAAAACCCTGGGTGTCAAGTCACCGGTCATAAGATTCTCTTGATATTCTAATTAGTTGTCTGATTTTAAAAAAAGTGTTACGGTGCTCTGCAGGCGTTGATACAAGCGCCTTTATTATGCGTATCAATCTTACCACCCGAGCGATTGTGTTGCGCACCCGTCCTTTTGGAGAATCCGATAAAATCGTTTCGTTTTTTACCGAGCGCTATGGAAAACTTACCGGCATTGCCAAAGGAGCGATGCGCTCACGCCGGCGCTTTGTGAATTCTCTAGAGTCTTTCTCCCTGATACACCTCTCCTTTCAAGATCGTCCGCACAGCAATCTCGCGTTTTTACTAAGCGCCGATTTGATCCAGGGTTTCAGAACAATGACGACCGCCTTGGACCGCATTTCCTATGCTTCATATATGGTTGAAATTACCGACGGATTGATCGGCGAACGGGAAGAAAATCCGGCGGTCTTTCAACATCTAAAAGAGGGTCTTTGCTATTTGGCGGAGAACGGCACTTCACTGCGTTTCCTGACAGTTTTTGAACTCAAGCTATTGCGCTTAGCAGGTTATCAACCGGTATTGGACGTTTGTAAGAAATGCCATCAGGATCGCGGCGATGGAGCGGTTTCTCGCTGGCACTTTAGTCCGCTCGACGGCGGCATTCTTTGCGATTCTTGTGCGCGCTCGTCGAGGGAAATCCTGCCGCTTGGTTCAAGCGCCGTGGAAGTCTTGCTAGCGCTGCAAGCGGAAAATGGCAGTCTCCCTGGCCGGATATCGCTGCCGCTATCGATGATCAAAGAAATTCGCGCGGTGGTGCTGCGATTCATCCAGTTTCATATGGATCGAGAAATCAAATCCGCCCCCTTTCTTCAGCAGTTTTCTTCCGTATAGTTTACGAGTACAAGTCCTTTCTTTTTGCGGCGGCGGCGAAAAGGGTTCGCTCAGCGACGCGATCAGGAGAAAAGCAGCAATGCCCAATAAGAAACTCATCTATTCTTTTGGCAACCGTAAAGCCGACGGCCACGCCTGGATGCGTGAACTTCTCGGCGGCAAAGGAGCAGGCCTGCATGAAATGACCCGGATCGGCATTCCCGTGCCGCCGGGATTCACCATCACCACCGAGGTTTGTAAGTACTACTACGATCATCATCGCCGTTATCCCAAGGAACTCAAGGCACAGGTCGTCACGGCCTTGGCGCGCATGGAAAAAATTCTCGGCCGCCGTTTCGGCGAGGGCGAAAATCCGCTGTTGGTTTCGGTCCGCTCCGGCGCCCGGGAGTCGATGCCCGGAATGATGGACACGGTATTAAATCTGGGTCTTAACGATCAGACGGTCCAAGGATTGATTCGTCGTACTAACAATCCCTATTTTGCGTTCGACTCCTACCGCCGTTTCATACAAATGTACGCCGATGTTGTTCTAGGGATTAAACATAACGAGAAACGCGGCACCGATCCGCTCAAGGCGATTCTCGAACACAAGAAAAAAGCCCGCGGCGCGCGCTTTGATACCGACCTTACTGCCGCAGACCTGGAGCAACTGGCGGCGGCGTACAAGGCTGAAATCAAATCCAGCCTTGGGAAGGAATTCCCCGAGGATCCGTTCGACCAGTTGTGGGGCGCGATTGGCGCCGTATTCGGCTCGTGGAACAACGACCGGGCGATAGCGTATCGCGAGCTCTACCAAATCCCTCATACCTGGGGCACGGCAGTCAACGTCCAAGCCATGGTCTTCGGCAACCTAGGCGGTAACTGCGCTACTGGCGTGGCGTTTACGCGCGATCCGGCGAGCGGCGAGAAGCGCTTTTATGGCGAGTTTCTGATCAACGCGCAAGGCGAGGACGTTGTTGCCGGCATCCGCACGCCAAAACCGATCGCGGAACTCGGTCAAGTCGTGCCCAAGGCTGCAAGTGAGTTGCAGCGGGTGTGCAAATCGCTCGAGAAGCACTACCGCGACATGCAGGACATTGAGTTTACCATTGAAGACGGCAACCTCTGGATGTTGCAGACGCGGACCGGCAAACGCACCGGCTTTGCCGCCGTACGGATCGGCGTCGACATGGTCGAAGAACGGATCATCGATAAGAAAGAGGCTTTGCTGCGAATCGAACCGGATCAGCTAAATCAATTGCTGCGGCCGATCTTCGATCAGAATGGAAAAGAACAAGCGCACAAGGACGGCCGCCTGCTTGGTAAAGGTTTACCCGCGGGACCGGGCGCGGCCACCGGCCGCATCGTCTTTCACGCCGAAGACGCGGTGGAATGGAAAAAGCGCGGCGAGCGTGTGATTTTGTGCCGGGTTGAAACGAGCCCGGACGATATCCGCGGCATGGATGCGGCACAGGGAATTTTAACCGCCCGCGGCGGCATGACTTCCCACGCTGCGCTGGTGGCTCGGCAAATGGGAAAGGTGTGTGTCGCCGGTTGCGAAGTGCTGTACCTCGACTACACCGGGCGTACTTTGAGGGTCGATCAAACCGAGCTCAAAGAGGGCGATTGGATTTCGATCGATGGCAGCACCGGCGAGGTTTTTAGAGGCGAAATTCAGACGCTGCCGTCCGAGGTTCTTCAGGTCTTGCTGGCTGATTCTCCGGATGGCAAAACATCGCGCATTTATCAGCAATTCGCCAAACTCATGAAATGGGCGGATGAGGTGCGTACCCTCGGCGTTCGCACCAACGCCGACCAGCCCGACCAGGCGGCCATCGCCAAGGCCTTCGGCAGCGAAGGGATCGGCCTTTGCCGCACCGAACATATGTTTTTTCAAGGCGATCGTATCCAGGCCGTGCGCGAGATGATTCTAGCCAACGATGAAGCCGGCCGGCGTCGCGCATTGGCCAAGCTTCTGCCAATGCAAAAGCAAGATTTCAAAGGCATTCTTGAGATTATGGGTGATTTGCCCGTGACCATTCGCACGCTCGATCCGCCGCTTCATGAATTTTTGCCGAAGCATGACGACGAGGTTGTTGAGCTCGCGCAGGCGATGGGGGTGCCCTTTGAGGTGCTGCGCGATAAAGTCACCGTCTTGCAGGAATTCAATCCGATGCTCGGCCATCGCGGCTGCCGCTTGGGAATATCTTACCCGGAGATTACCGAGATGCAGGCGCAGGCGATCTTCGAAGCGGCGTGCGAGCTACGGCGTGAAGGCAAGAACCCGTTCCCAGAAATTATGATACCGCTGGTCGGGTCGCGTCAGGAACTTCACGAGCAAAAGATCATCGTTGAGCGGGTTGCGGCCGCGACGCAGAACGCCTACGGCGTAAAAGTGAGGTACTTGATTGGTACGATGATCGAGTTGCCGCGCGCCTGCATGGTTGCTGATGAAATTGCGGATGAAGCCGAGTTTTTTTCGTTCGGCACGAATGATTTAACCCAAACTTGCCTCGGCCTATCCCGAGATGATGCGGGTAAATTTTTGCCAACCTACGTGCTAAACGGCTTGTTACCGGAGGATCCGTTCGTCAGCATAGATCGCGAAGGCGTCGGCGCGCTCATGCGGATCGCAGTGGCTAAAGGGCGAAAAAAACGAAAGAATTTAGAAATCGGCATCTGCGGAGAACACGGCGGCGATGCCAAATCAGTGGCCTTTTGCCATGAAATCGGCCTGAACTACGTAAGTTGCTCGCCTTACCGGGTGGCAATCGCGAAGCTCGCTGCGGCCCAGGCGGCGTTACAGCGAAAAAACTAATGATCGTCAAGGCTTAGCCAGTTCGTTGACGCCAGTGTTCGAGGTCAAGTGATGAAACGTAAACCGGGCGATTCTTAACCTGCTCGGCGAAACCGGCGCGCGTCTAGGGCCAACGTCAATCTTTGCTTAAATAGAACTCCATTCTTTTGCAATGCGACATTTTGTTGACAGATCCTTGGCGATCTACGATAATTTGGTCCTTTTCGCAGAAAATTATGGAACCACGTTTTGCCGAGCTTTTGATAAAAGGGGGCCTGGTTTCCCGCGATCAACTTGCCGAAGCACAAAAAAAGGAACGGGAAAATGGCTCCAGCGTCGCCAAGGAAATCGTCCGCTTGGGTTACACCACCGAGGAAACGGTTACCCAGTTTTTTGGCAAACAATTCGGTATCGAATCAGTTGAGCTAGTACCCGGCGAAATCGAAGACACTGTCTTTAGCCTTGTCCCGCCCCAGATTGTTCAAAAACACCAACTCATTCCCTACAAACTATTGGGCTCGACTTTGACCGTAGCCATGTCCGACCCGACAGATTTGGTCGCGATCAATGAGGTCAAGTTCGTCACCGGTTACGGCGTGCGCGTCGTGTTGGCCACGCCATCGAATATCAAAAAAATTCTGGATCACCGCTTCGGTGGCGTCAGCTACGACGACGTCTTGAAAAAATTTGGCGACGGCGAAATGGAGGTTGTCCAGGAAAGCGACGACGTAAATCTCCAAGAGCTTCAGCAAGCCACCATGGATGCCCCGGTGGTGACGCTGGTGAATGCCATCCTCGCCGATGCAGCCAAGAGGCGTTGCAGCGATATACACATCGAGCCCTACGAGAAGATATTTCGCGTGCGTTTCCGCATCGACGGCGTGTTACAGGAGATCATGAGCCCACCGTTGCGCCTTAAAAATGCTCTTGTGTCCCGGCTTAAAGTCATGGCCGGCCTGGACATCGCGGAGCGGCGCCTCACTCAAGACGGCCGCATCAAGTTGAAAATGGGCGTCGGTGGAGAGTTGGATGTTCGTGTCTCCATTTTGCCCACGCTGTTCGGCGAGAAAGTCGTGATGCGTTTGTTGGACAAGTCCAATCTGCAGCTGGATATGGCAAAGCTCGGATTCGATGCGCAAAACTTAAAAGACTTCCAAGAAGCGATTCACAAACCGTACGGGATGATTCTCATCACCGGGCCAACCGGGAGCGGCAAATCCACCACGCTTTACTCGGCGCTCTCAGAGCTCAACAAGCCGGATGTAAATATATCTACAGCGGAGGACCCGGTCGAATATAATCTGGTGGGCATCAATCAAGTTCAGGTGAGAGAACAAATCGGTCTCAATTTCGCTGCCTGTCTGCGCTCATTCCTGCGTCAAGACCCCGATATCATTATGGTCGGCGAGATCCGCGATCTGGAAACCGCGCAGATCGCCATCAAAGCGGCGCTGACCGGCCACTTGGTTCTGAGCACGCTTCACACCAATGACTGCCCGGCGACCGTGGACCGCTTGATTAACATGGGAGTGGAAACGTTTCTTCTGACATCGTCCATCAACATCATCCTCGCCCAACGCCTGGTGCGAAAGATCTGCGAGCAATGTAAGGAACCCGTGGAAGTCAAGGCGGAAGTTTTGATTAATCTGGGCGTGGATGCCGCTGACGTGAGCGCGGGTTTCCCGTCTTTTCACGGCCGCGGCTGCAACAACTGCAGCGGTACTGGTTATCGCGGGCGCTTAGCCGTGTATGAAGTCATGGTGATGCATGAGCCGCTCAGGGAGTTGATCCTCAAAGGAGCGTCGGCGATCGAGATCAAGCGTGAAGCCGTCAAACTCGGTATGAGCACACTGCGCATGAGCACTTTGCAGAAAGTTCGCCAAGGGCTCACTACCGTCGATGAAACCATCCGCGTCACCGATACCGACAAGGGCTTCGGCTCGGTTTTTTCGCTGGGATTCTAGTCATGAGGGCTGGCGCGTTGGTCGAGTGGTTCCGGCAAGTAATGCCTGAGATCAACAGTAATTTCGGGGCGTAGATAAGAAATCTATGGCAACATTTGTTTGGGAAGGCCGAACCGCTCAGGGAAGATTGGTCAAAGGCGATAGTCTTGAGGCGCCGGATCTAGAAGCTGCGCTGGCGCGCCTGCGCGAGCAGAGAATTCGGCCGATTCCGAGCCGGGTCAGGGAAAAAGGCAGAGGCTTAGAAAAAGAAATCTCGATACCCGGGTTCGGCGATAAGGTCAGCACAAGAGATGTCTCGCTGGCCACTCGCCAGCTGGCCACCATGATCGACGCCGGCCTGCCGATCGTTCAATGCCTCGATATCCTGGCGCAGCAATCTGAAAGCAAGCTTCTTTGCAAGACGATCAGTACGGTAAAAAAAGATGTCGAGGGCGGCAGTACTCTGGCCGACGCCTTACGCAAACATCCGAAAGTATTTGACGACCTGTACGTCAACATGGTCGAGGCCGGCGAAGCCGGCGGCATTTTGAATACGATCCTGAACCGCATCGCTCTGTTCATCGAAAAAGCCAACAGACTCAAGAAAAAAGTCAAAGGCGCGATGATCTACCCCTGCGCGATCGTTTGCGTCGCTGTTATTGTCGTCGCCGTCCTGATGATTTTCGTCATACCGGTTTTCGCCGAGCTCTACGGCGGCATGGGCAAGGCTCTGCCGTTGCCGACGCAAATTTGCATCGACATCAGCAATTGGTTCGTCGCTTACTGGTATGTTTTGTTTGCCGGTCTCGTCGGTATCGTCATGGGCGTTTCCTTCTATTACAAAACGCCTCAGGGCCGGATGAACATCGATCGCCTGCTCCTGCGCATGCCAATTATCGGTGATCTTTTGAGAAAGGTGGCGGTCGCCCGCTTTTCGCAGAACATGTCTCTCCTTCTCAGTTCCGGCGTGCCGATCCTCGATGGATTGGCGATTACCGGCAAGACCGCCGGTAACAAGGTCGTCGAGAAGGCGATCATGGAGAGCCGCGTCAGCATCAGCCAAGGAAAAACCGTGGCCGAACCGTTGAGAGAGAGTAAGATTTTTCCGCCACTGGTTTGTCAGATGGTTGCCGTCGGCGAAAGCACCGGCGGTCTCGACAATATGCTCAAAAAGGTGGCGGAGCTGTACGAGGAAGAAGTTGACGATGCGGTAAACAATCTCACCGCGATGATGGAGCCGATGATCATGGTCGTTCTCGGCGTCATCCTCGGTGGTCTCGTGATCGCCATGTATCTGCCGATATTCCAGATGGGCTCTTTGGTGGGCGGGTGAGTCTATCTTTAGCTACATTCGTTGCTGCCATAGGATCACCCGTCGAGCGCGCGACGTTGAGCGACGAGCAAAAAGACCTGACGGAAAAGATTCGCTGGCTACTTTTGTTGCGCGTCGTCATCGTGTCATTTTTTTTGGGCGCGACGGCGCTGTTTCATTTCTTGCGCACGGAAGGTGAGATCGGCTACCTATTCGATCTCTCCGTTCCGCTGATTGTTGCATACGCAACATCTTTAGCGTCGGTGGCGGTCTTACCGCGGATCCGCTATCTGCGTGCATTTGCCCACGCGCAGATCTGTTTCGACGTCCTTTTGATTACCGGCATTATTTGGATCACCGGTGCTATCGCCAGCCCGTTCTCGTTTCTCTATAACCTTGCCGTCATGAACGGAGCCATATTGCTATTCTATCGCGGCGGATTTTTTGCCGCGGGGTGCTCGAGTCTAGCTTACGCCAGCCTGCTTGTCTGGTCACGATATGTGCACCCGGAAAATGGATTGCCGTTCTCCTGGGCGACGCTCTTCCCGATCGTGCAGAGTATCGTCAGCTTTTTCGTCATTGCGTGGCTGAGCGGCTTCTTAACCAACAAACTCAGCGAAACCGAAAAACTGCTGAAGGAGAAACAAGACGACTATCGGGACTTGGACGCTTTTAAAGATGCGCTCCTGAAAGGAATCGGCAGCGGAGTCGCCATCACCGACTCCAACGGACGCATCAATTATTTCAATCGTCAAGCGCAAGCTTTGACTTCTTTCGATGAAGCCAATGTAAAAGGAAAGAGACTGGATCAAATTTTTCCCGGTTTGGGCTACGACTTTCAACGCAACCGCGGCGCCGGCGCTATCGTAACCGATGAACTTTCAATTAGTTTGCCCCAAGGCGCGCCCAAGCAGATCCGCCTCACGGTTGCGCCTCTCAGCAATGCGCGCGAGCAGTTGATTGGTTTTGTATCGATCTTCGAAGACATCACCAAACAAAAACACGTCGAGGAGAAGGTGCGTATCGAGGAAGAGCTGCGGCGCGCCAGAGAAGTAGAATTGGAACAGAGTAGGCCCACAAACGCCAATCCGGGATTTCACTTTGAGGGCGTCATCGGCAAGAGCGGCGGTATTGCCAAAATCTATCAACTTGTGCAAAAGGTCGCGGCGACCAACACCAACGTCCTTATCACCGGAGAGAGCGGCACCGGCAAGGAACTTGTCGCCCGCGCGGTTCACCTCAACGGACCGAGGAAGAGTAAGCCGTTTGTCGCGGTTAATTGCGGCGCGATTCCAGAAGCTTTGATTGAGAGCGAACTATTCGGCCATGTTCGCGGGGCTTTTACGGGCGCTGTGTCTGACCATATGGGACTGTTTAAGGAATCGGATCAGGGCACTATTTTCCTGGATGAAGTTGGCGAGTTGCCGCTTCATCTGCAAGTCAAATTGCTGCGAGTGCTGCAAGAAAAAAGCTTTACGCCGGTCGGCGCGAGCAAGCCCGTCAAAGTCGATGTTAGGGTGATTTCCGCGACCAACAAGGATTTGCGTAAAGAACTCGACGAAGGGCGGTTCCGCGAAGACCTATTCTACCGGCTCAACGTCGTGCAGATAGTCATGCCTCCGCTTCGTAGTAGAAAGGAAGATATTCCTGCGCTCGCGCATTACTTTGTGCGAAAATTTGCCGACTCGCACGACAAGCGAGTCGAAGAAGTCTCCAGCGGCGCACTGATGCAGTTGATGAATTATTCCTATCCAGGGAATGTGCGAGAACTGGAGAACATCATCGAGCATGCCGTGGCCGTGACGGGCACAAATATTCTAACGGAGGAAGATCTTCCCCAGCATGTAAGAGGCGCGCCATTGGCAGCGGAATCCGATGATCTCTTCGAGAGAACGGCGACGGAAGGTGCAGAGGGATTTTTCGCTCAAGGATTGTCTCTAGACGTCGAGCTTGAAACCTATGAGAAGCGCATCTTGCTCGGCGCTCTGAAACGCGCCAACGGTGTGCAGAAAAGGGCGGCTGAAATTCTCGGCATCAACTATCGCTCGCTTCGCCATCGCCTGGAAAAGTATGATTTGCTGAATGCAAAGAGCGATTCCATCAACGATCCGGTCGAAGATACCCAGTAACAAAAAATGTCACTCC
>JBOHVN010000315.1:0-20970 GCA_050735675.1 Binatia bacterium
ATCACGGCGAGCTGACGCTCTGGGGCATCGGCGTGATTACCGCGGGCCTGACCGCGTTCTACATGTTTCGCCAGCTCTTCATGGTCTTTCACGGCCAGCGCCGCGGCGACGAGCACGCGAAATCGCATCTGCACGAATCGCCCCCTGTGATGACCTTACCGTTGATTATTCTCGCTGCCGGTTCGATCTTCGCCGGCTGGCTGGGCGCGCCGGAGTATCTCTGGGGCAGCCGGTGGGACCACTGGCTGCAACCGGTTTTCGGCGCCCAGGCGCATCACGGCTCGCTCGGCGCCGAGATCATGGTGACTTTGCTGACGCTTGCCGTCGTTGCCTTGGGAATTTACTTCGCTTACGTGAAATACGGACAAGCGGGCGCCGGAATCGATCAAGAGCCGGCGAGCCTGCTCCATCGTCTCTCGCTCAATAAATATTACATCGACGAGCTCTATGACTTGGTTATCGTGCGGCCGTTTACCGCTTGCGCGCGCTTCTTTGCTCAGTTCGTCGATCCCTCGGTGATTGATGGCGCCGTCGACGGCATCGCCGCCACTGTGCGCGGGCTGAGTTGGGTCTGGCGCGGCCTGCAGACGGGCAATGTGCAGCATTATCTGGCCGGCTTCCTGCTCGGCACACTGGCGCTCCTGGCCTACTACATCGGCGAATTGTAAAAATGTCCGAACTCGCGATCGGAAACTTGAGCGTGTTACTCGCCATCCCCGTGATCGGGGCGGGGTTGCTGGTGCTCATCCCGCGGCGCCGGACGGAAACGCTATTTTCCGTCGCTCTCCTGGCCAGCGGCGTCAATTTTCTCTGGTCGCTCAATATCTTCGATCGCTTCGACGCCAACAGCGGCGAGATGCAACTGCTCGAGCGCATCCCGTGGATACCGTCTTTCGGCATCGAGTATAGCGTCGGCATCGACGGCATCAGTCTGTTTTTGGTTTTGCTTACCACTTTGCTCATGCCGATTGCGATCCTGGCGTCGTGGTCGGTGAAGGACCGCGTCAAGGAATATCTGGTTTTCATGCTGCTTTTGGAAACCGGCGTGCTTGGCGCTTTTGTCGCGCTCGATCTTTTTCTCTTCTACGTTTTCTGGGAGGTCATGCTGGTGCCGATGTATTTTCTCATCGGCGTATGGGGCGGCGCCCGGCGAATTTATGCGGCGCTCAAATTCGTCATTTACACCATGGCCGGCGGCTTGCTCATGCTGGTCGCGATCATCTACCTGGTCGCGCGCCACGCTGAGTTGGAGCAGGTGCTGACCTTTGATCTGTTAAAACTCTACGGCCTGCGCCTGCCGGTGGATCAGCAGGCGTGGCTCTTCTTCGCCTTCGCCCTGTCGTTTGCGATCAAGGTGCCGCTCTTCCCGTTTCATACCTGGCTGCCTGACGCCCATGTGGAAGCGCCGACCGCCGGCTCGGTGATTCTTGCCGGAGTCTTACTCAAGCTCGGCACTTACGGTTTTCTCCGTTTCGCCATGCCGCTTTTTCCCGACGCGGCATTGGCGGCGGCGCCGGTCATCGTCGCTTTGGCGGTCATCGGCATTATCTATGGCGCGATGGTCGCGATGATGCAAAGCGATATTAAAAAGCTGGTCGCTTACTCGTCAGTGAGCCATTTGGGTTTCGTCATGCTCGGCCTCTTCGCGTTCAACATGCAGGGCGTGCAGGGCGCCCTATTTCAAATGGTCAGCCACGGCCTGTCCACCGGCGCGCTGTTTCTTCTGGTCGGCATGATTTACGATCGTCGCCACACGCGCATGATCGACGATTTCGGGGGTCTATGGAAGCAGGTACCGCTATTTTCGGTGATTTTCCTGGTAGTGACGCTTGCTTCCATCGGTTTACCCGGCCTAAACGGTTTTGTCGGCGAGTTCTTGATTTTGCTTGGCGCCTTTGGCGTCATGCCGCTCTGGACCGCAGCGGCGGCGACCGGCGTCATCCTGGGCGCTGTTTACATGCTCTGGATGTACCGGCGGGTCATTTTCGGCCCACTGACGAATCCGGCCAACGCAAAACTTCAAGATCTAAATGCCCGTGAGCTTGTTCTGCTTGCGCCGATTTTGCTCCTGATCGTCCTGATGGGCGTCTATCCGCAGCCGCTTTTACAGCGCATGAAACCGGCTATCGAGCTGACGCTGAAAAGAATCGCCGTTGTTTCGCCGGCGCCCGCTACCGCCCCGCCCGCGATCGGCGGAGCGTCGAAGTAAAATGGAATCTAATCTCTTGCCGTTGCTCCCGGCGATTCAAGTGCTGCTCACGGCGCTGGTCGTCCTGTTGCGCGATCTCTTTATCGAGAAGCACAAACCCAAGGGTTTCCTGGCGCTAATCAGCCTGATCGGCCTAGGTCTTGCCGCCGGCCAGGCCGTAGCTCTGTGGGGCGCGCGGGAAAGCGCATTTAACGACAGCGTGGTGTTGGATAACTTCGCGCTGTTTTTCTCGTTGGTCTTTCTGATCGTCGCCGCGCTGACGATTCTCTCTTCGATTCATTATGTCCGGCAGATAGCGATCCACGAGGGAGAATTTTACGCGCTGATTCTTTTCGCCACCGCCGGCATGATACTGATGGCCTCGGCCAACGATCTGCTGGTGTTTTTCCTCTCCTTGGAAACGATGTCGGTCGCGGTTTACGTGCTGACCGGCATGTGGCGCAGCAGCGCCCGGTCGAGCGAAGCCGCGATGAAATATTTTATCATGGGCGCCTTCGCCACCGGCTTTCTTCTCTACGGCATTGCGTTGATTTACGGCGCTACCGGATCGACGAACCTCGATTTGATCGCCGATTACTTGCTCGAACAGCCGAGCGAATGGCCGCTTTATCTGGTCGGCGGCGGCTTTCTCTTGCTGGTCGGCTTTGCTTTCAAGGCCGGCGCCGTGCCGTTTCACTTCTGGGTTCCCGATGTCTACGATGGCGCGCCGACGCCGGTCACCGGCTTTATGTCGGTTGCGGTGAAAGCGGCCGCCTTCGCCGCCTGGGCGCGAATCCTAATGCACAAGCTGTCGCCGCTGGACAGCGACTGGGTTTTCCCGCTGTGGATTATCGCTATCGCCACGATGACTTTGGGAAACTTACTGGCGATCGGCCAAAGCAGCGTGAAGCGCATGCTTGCCTATTCGAGCATTGCCCATGCCGGATATCTGCTGATTGCCGTCGTTGTCGGCGAGGAGTGGGGCGGCTGGCCGCTGCTGTTCTATATTGTGACTTACGCTTTCATGACCATCGGCGCCTTCGCCGTGCTCAGTTGTCTCGCCGATGGCGATGAGCCGCGCGAAAGCTATCGCGACTTCGCCGGTTTGGGTTTTAAACGGCCGTTTATAGGCTTGGCCATGTCGCTCTTTATGTTGTCGCTGGCGGGATTCCCGCCGCTCGCCGGTTTTACCGGAAAATTTTATCTATTCCGCGCCGCGGTGCTCTCCGGCCAACTGACCCTGGCGGTCATCGGCGTACTCAATAGTCTCTTGTCGGTGATCTATTATCTACGCGTGATCGTCGCCATGTACATGGAAGAGGGCGGCGGCGAAGGCAAAAGTTTTCGCCAAAGCCCTTACACCTACATCGCGATCGCGCTGGCGTTCGCCGGCACGGTTTACCTTGGAGTCTTGCCGGCCGCGGGCCTCGACTGGAGCCGGATCGCTTTTTCGTCGCTGGAGTAGTACGGAAACGAAACCTTCACCACTTCGTGGTGAAATGTCTGGTTGACTTTGGCGGTGCGTGCAAATTTAATTCGATTTGCTGAAGAGGCCGATGGCCACCGGGACTTCGGCTGTGCCGGGCAGCCATTCTTCGAACTTGCCTGACTTGACGTAGAGCTGCGCCGAGCCGCCGCCGTCGAGATTCAATAATTCCACAGCGTCCAGTTGCCACTTGGGCTGGGTAAACAGTTCTTGCAGCTCGGCAAAGCTTAGCCCGCCGATCACACCATCGGTGACGCCGATGAGAACGCGGCCTTCTTTATCCGTTCCGATGACGCTGCGGCGCGCATAGCGCCCCAGGCCGCTCATGATTTCGACCGGCGCGCTGTGATGCAGCAGCAGCGGGCCCGACTGCAGCGCAGCGCTGGCTTGCCCCGGCTGAAATTCGTCGCGATGCGTGACGAACGGCCCCGACTCAGCCACGCCGAAGATGCCGGTATAAAGCCGATGCTTGGAGACGGAACGGTTGATTTCTTTATCCGCCGTCTTGAGATACGCGAGCGGGCGGCCTTTTTCATCGAAGTAGTTGGCGTTGATTGCCGCGATGGCGCCGGCTTTCTCAGCAAACGTCTTTGCGTTGGCTGATTTCAATTGAAAACTGTCGGCCGAAAGGACTCGCGGGACGATGATTTGACTGTCAACGCGGAGCAGCTTGAACTCGAGCTCATAGCCAGGTTCCGAACGCTCCATGACAATCCTGCGAAACTCCAGACCTTTTTGAATCGTTTTCCATTTTCCCGCATCGGTGACCGCGAGCGTCCGGCCGATCTTCGCCTTTTTATCGGCCTGTGAAAAAACCGCGCCCGCTGACTGGAAGAGCAGGAGAAAAATCACGATTGTCGTAAAACGTCGCCTGGGCATACCCGTAACCAGGATAACAAACGGCGGGCGAAAGAAAAGCGCGAATCCAACGCGGATCGGCTCGATTGCCAGGTTGGGCGTTTTTCTGTTAACTAGAATGGATGAAAACACCAGGACGGGGTGAACGATGAAAAACATTGCGAGGATTTCTCTGGCGCTGGCAATCGCTCTCGCTATTTCGGCGTGCGGCGACAAACAGGACGCCGCCGATAAGGCGCAAGAAGCGCAAAAGGCGATTCAGCAGGGCATGCAAAAAGAAAAAGCGATGATCGAAGGGATGCAAAAGGGCGTCGACGATATCCAAAAGAAAATGACCGAACAAGAGGCCAAAAAGTAGCTGCGGACGTTTTTTACGATGAGCCCGGAACTGCAAACCGGCATCGCTTATGCGCTGTTGGCGGGCGCGCTTTGGGGGCTCACTCCGCTGCTGCTCAAGCGCGCCATCAAATATACCCACGTGAGCAATGCCACTCTCGTCGAGCAGCATGTCGCGGTGGTTTTGCTCGCCGGCTTGGCTGCCCACAATGGCGAGATCAGCGCGGTGGATTTTGCCAGCCAGGCCTTCTGGGCTTTTTTTCTCGCCGGCGCCGTCGGCGCCAGCTTTGGCAAAGTTTTCTATTACCGGGGCATCGATAAAGTCGGCGCATCCAAAGCGACTTCGGTTAAAAATAGCTCGCCGCTTCTAACGGCGATTCTGGCCGTCGTTTTCCTCGGTGAAGACGTGAATGGCTTTATCGTCGCGGGTATTCTCGCCATCATCCTGGGCATCGCCGTGCTGACGCAAACCAAAGAGAGCGGCGGGCGCAGCGTCGATCGATTGCAATATTTTTCATTTCCGCTGATCGCGGCTATGTGTTTCGGCATTAATCCGATCTTCAAAAAGATCGGCATGAACGCCGCAAACCTGCCTGTGCTGGGAGCCCTGATCACGCAGACCACGGCTTTGGTCTTCATGATTTTTTTGGGCAAGTTCATGGGGCTGAAACCGAAATGGGAGCGGATACCGGCAAAGGGTTTGATGCTTCTCACGCTTTCCGGCGCGACCGAAGCGTTCGGCTCGCTATTCACCTTTTTTGCGTTAGGCTACGGGCCCGCCGCGCTGCTGTCGCCGATCTGGCGGATCTCGCCGCTGATTACCTTTGCGCTGGCCCGCTTCACTTTGAAAGGCGTGGAAGTCGTCACCCTACGTGACGGAGTGGCCGCGGCGCTGATCGTCTTGGGGATATTCGTTCTGAGCCGCGGCTGACCTTAACTCTGCGGCTTAATTTCGAACACCACGCGATCCAAGCGCGGTGGCGAATCGCGCAGCGAGAGGATTTGCCGGCGCAGATCTTCGTCGGTCACCTGCTTCGCCGCGCAAGATAATTTCTCGCTTTTGACCTTGAGCACCACCGCCGGATTCTTCAGCATATTTTGACACCAGTGCTTGCCTTGTACCCGGCTCGACGACGCAAAGAAACAACCATTTTGGTAAACGAAGCGCAGTTCCACGGTCCTCGGTCGGCCGGTTTTACGGCCGATCGTGGTCAAGTCGGCGACGACACTGGAACCGTCTTTTAGATTCATGATCGCGAATATATGGCGGTTCCGGCATTGAGACAAGCGTACTCCGGTCGCCTTGACTCTTTCTCTCATGCGGCGATAGAGTTGGCGAGATTTACGCGCAAGCGGCATGCACTTGAGAACAACTTGGGGGAGCGAATGGCACAGAAAAAACCGGCTGAAATTGGCGCAACTATGATCAAATACAGCGGCGGCATCAGCGCCGCTCGCGCTTTGCCCAGGGCCAAAGGCAGGCGCCCCGCGGTCATCATTCTCCACGAGCGCTACGGCATCGACCAGCATACGAAAGACCTAACGGCGAGATTGGCGCAAGCCGGCTTTGTCGGCTTGGCGCCGGATTTGTTTCATCGCTTTACCGGCGACCGCAAGGCCGTGCTGCGCGGAGAGCAGCGCGTCGATCTCACTGACGCCGGCGCGCTGGAGGATTTGAACGCCGCGGTCGAGTATCTGAAGAAGCTCAAAGGAGTCGATGGCTCGCGCATCGGCATCATCGGCGTGTGCCAAACCGGCCGGCAACCGGTTTTGTTGGCGGCGCAGCGAGACGATATCGCCGGCGCGGTAGTGCTCTACGGCGCCATCGGCGGCAAGGAATGGCTGGGCAACGATCTTCGCCCGACGCCGATCGAAGAACTGATCCCGCGAGTCAGGTGTCCCGTCCTGGGTGTTTTCGGCGAAGCCGATCACATCATCTCTATCGACGACGTGGCGCGCTTTAGGAACTGTTTGGAGAAGGCGAAGAAGAACTGCCACGTTCGCATCTATGCCGGCGCGCCGCATGGCTGGCTCAACGACACCATGCCGGGTCGGTACCGCAAGGAGGCGGCAAAGGACGCCTGGAGTCTGATGATGGCGTTTCTGAAAAAATGCTTCGCCGCCGGCTGGGACGGCGATCGAATCGTTTGCACCTACGAAAGCGCTTACTCGAAGAACTACGATTTCTCGAAGAACGTCCGGCTCGAATAGGGAGAATTCCTAAAGCCATGAAAACGACATGCACTTTAGTCGCCATTCGATTCATTTGTTTCTCCAGTCTAGCTCTGGCGGGGAATCTGCTCGGTTTGCCGCCGGCGGTCTACGCGGAACGCATCAACATGGCGACGCCGAGCCGGGGCCTGTTCGAGTTCCCCGTGGTCGTCGCCATGCGCAAAGGTTTCTTCAAGAGCGAAGGCATAGACGTCGATAAAATTCAGATGCAGCCGGCAATCGGCGTCAAAGCTTTGATCTCCGGCGACGTCGACTATCTGCTGGCGTGGGGCTCGGCGCTTAGGGCCGCGGTGACCGGCGTGCCGATCAAAGCGGTAGTCGGCCTCGCCAGCCGGCCCCTGCACGTGCTGGTTGCCCGCCCGGAAATCAGGACACCGAAGGATCTCAAAGGAAAAGTGATCGGCGTCGACTCCGTTGCCGGCACCGTAGACTATCTATCGCGCGTGGCCGCGCGCCACTTTGGCCTCGAGCCGGAAAAGGACGTCAAGATCATCGTCACCGGAGAGAGCCCGACCCGGTTGGCTGCTTTGCACGCCGGCTCCATCGACGCGACACCGATCGACATTGCGTTCGCCGTCAAGGCCGAGGATGAAGGTTTCCGCCGGCTCGTTTACTTGGGCGATCTCATCGAGCTGCCGTTGTCAGGTATCGCGGTGATGGACAAGAAGCTGCAAACGCAACGGGAGCAAGTGAAAAGAGTCGTCCGCGCCACGGTGCGCGGCACACGCTTCATGAAGCAGAATCGTGGCGAGACCGTGCAAATGCTCGCCGATTATCTCCGCATTACGCCGGCCCAGTCCGCCAAAGCTTACGACGCCTCGATCAATTCATTCACCGATGATGGCATCATCTCCGACAAAGGCGTGCAGCTCGACGTGCAACTCACCAAGGAACGGCTCAAGCTCACGAAAGATATTCCGTTGAACCAGCTTGTGGATTGGAGTTTGGTGAAGGAAATAAAATGACGACAGTAGACTAATCAATCCCACCGGCATGCACGACCGCGCCCATCGCAGTGGAAGGGCCGTTGAAACCGGTGGTAACCAAATCCTCTCACGTGTATAGTCACTCCTAATACCTTTTATTCCATGCGTGGTTTTTCTGTAACTTTTAACGACTCCCAAAACCTAACCGTTTAATGCGAGTAACTGGCGTACAGAACGACTTAGTGTTGAACAGCGAAGCTCAGTTTCTCTCGCTTGGAGAACGTTCTTCGAGTCCACTGATTCCAACCCACCGTGTTGATCTCGGTGACGCGTTCGACGTGCTTCGTCGGCTTCCCAAAGCAAGTGTTGATCTCATCATCACGAGTCCCCCTTATTGGGGCCATCGAACCTATCGGCAGAACCACAATTGGAGTGTTGTAAAGGATTGGGAAGCAACAGGCAGCATCGTTACACCGCCGCCATACACATGGTATCGGGACCACGGGGGCTTACTTGGCCTTGAACCCATACCGGAGTGGTTTATATACCACTTAGTTGAAATATTTGACGGTGCACATAATTGTCTTAAGGCTGGCGGTAGCATGTGGATCAACATAGGCGATACATATTTTGCTCGGTGGTCCAGCATTCGACAAAACGGGCGGCAAGGACTCGGAAATAATCCACGTCAGCGACGGCGCACGCCGATGGGCGGCTATCGTCAGGAAAAGCAACTCCTTCTTATCCCCGCGCGGTTTGCGATTGCGATGCAAGAGAAGCGATGGATTCTTCGTAACGACCTCATATGGTTTAAGCCCAATATTCCACCACGACCCGAGCGCGACCGGTTGCGACTCTCTCATGAGCACTTCTTCCATTTTGTAAAACGTCCGAAAGAAGGTCGCCCAAAATATTATTACGATCTCAGCAAGGTGGAGCCACGAGCGACAGATGTCGTGACGTACAACGTGCGCCCGGGGCAAGGTGGCCACACCGCCACCTTTCCTCCCGAATTGATTCGACCACGCATTGAAAGTTCGTCTCCTCCCGGGGGTCTCATCGTGGACCCATTCTGTGGGACTGGTCGCGCTCTAACTGTCGCGTTACAAACTGGGCGATCCTCAATTGGTTTTGACATTGTGCGCGATTATGTGGAATTGGCGCGTAGCGCATGCAGCACGGTAATCTTCCGCGATTGTGAGCAGTAAGCGTACGACGGCCACGGATTCCGGCAATTTTGTGTCTAAGTGGTTTGGGCACCGCGTTTATCCAATCGTTGCCGCCACTCCGGTAAGCCTTGGTGACCAGCAGGTTCAGCGCTGCCCCTTCCTATCTGAAGCAACCGGCAAACCTCAAGCTTGCATCAAGCCGGAAAGCTCCAAGGGCATCTGCACGATTAGCAGTGTAAGTAATCGGCAGCGCCAGGATTGGCTTGTATG
Organism: Binatia bacterium; assembly: GCA_050735675.1. Classification (GTDB taxonomy): domain Bacteria; phylum Desulfobacterota; class Binatia; order UBA9968; family UBA9968; genus DP-20. The sequence continues at coordinate 9,466 of JBOHVN010000315.1, forward strand.
TCCGTACCGGGGCCTTGATCATCCGCTTGTTGATGATGTCGCTCGGCGATTGTTCAATGTTGAGGCAAAACTAGGCGTTACCGTAGTCCCAGGACCGGCCCTTGCGGACCCGGTACAGCGGCAGGAATTCGCAAGTCACGTTGCTGCGGGACATTACATTCCGGAGTCGTATATCTCCAATCCAAGCTTGGCGGAGAGATCTCAATCGCTCCTACTGATCGCTCTCCTGAGCTATCATTCGATTTCACGCTAGTCGAAGTTCTTTATGACGGTGGGTCATATCGCTTGGGGCGCTACGGCATCCTGGAGGTTCAAACAATGGATTATCACGGCTCATATAGAGCCGCGGTTAATAACCTCTCCGACGCGCTTCGTCTGCACGGCTCCGCTTTCCACACCGAATTGCTTGAGAATCCACGTTGGCTCGGCGAGAAAGTCGAAGGACCAAATATCGCCAATGTCTTTAAGCGAACTTTTTACCAAATGATGTTGAAGTTCCAGATTGGAGCCGATGTTGATTGTGGTGGTTGCGTGCTCGCGTTGCCTCAGTCTGTTTGGGATAGCTGGCAGCGTCACCTCGGACGTCCTGATCTTCGTACGCGCGACGACGGAACCTTCGCATTAGTTGAACCCGGGAAAAAACTTGCCGCTCGCGTTGCCGCGTGGATTTACGTCTTTGATATTGAAGCATCAACAACAGCAACACCAAATCCAATAGTGCTCCGACAGATAATAGCGACAGATGCAGATGCCATCGCTTATTACGCGCTCAAGGTGGCTCCTCAGGCTGCTGTTGCAGGCACAGGCAGTTCCGATCGCGTGCTGGCTTCGATTAGTCGTCGATTGATTACGTGGTGGCCGGAACTTAAGAGTTCACAAAGGCAACCCAACTCATGAAACTGTAGAAATTCATCAAGGAACACAGCTCCGTCAGCAACGACTATTAACTTCATAGTATGCGAAGCCTCCAATACGCCGATCGAGTTCTTCTCATATGGTGGCATCATTTTATGATGAGGTCCTCCGTGGGTGGAGATCAAGGACGGATTGCCGCCGGCGGGATAGTGAGCAGTGGTCGGTGTCGGTGATCACTTGCCAGTCATCAGCATGCCGAAAAAACTCCTTCAAAAGCTGCTCGCCCGCATCCCGTGAAACTGCCGCGCTCCTTTTACGAACAGACTACGATCGATGTTGCCAAGCAGCTTCTGGGAAAATATCTAGTGCGAAGGCATCCCGAAGGGAACGCGGTCGGGTGCATCGTCGAAACCGAGGCTTACATCGGACCGCAGGATCTCGCGTGCCACGCGTCCAAAGGACGCACGGCGCGCACGGAAGTGATGTTCGGACCGGCGGGTCATGCGTACGTGTACTTCATCTACGGGTTTTACAACATGCTGAACTTGGTGACGGAGGCGAAGGACTATCCCGCGGCCGTTTTGATTCGCGCGGTCGAGCCCATGGACGGCATCGAATTGATGAAGGAACGACGGAAGAGCAGCGTGCTGCGCAATCTTGCCAGCGGGCCCGGTAAACTTTGCCAAGCTTTTGCCGTCGATAGAACGCTCAATGGCGCCGACCTGAGCGGCAATGTTCTCTACGTTGAAGATCGCGGCGAGCCCGCTCCAAAGTTTCAAGCTACGCCGCGCATCGGTGTCGCCTATGCCGGCAAGTGGAAGAACAAGCCCTATCGATTCCTTGTTCGCGGTAGCGAGTTTGTCTCGAAAATCTGACAATCAATCTGCTTTGAATTGCCGAAATGTCACCGATGAATCATTTGAAGTTGTGTGATAATTCTGGATTAATTCGGCACCCAGAATGAGAACGGATTCGAAAACGATCTACGTCGACCTGGACGACGTGCTGTGTCAAGCTGCCCGGCATTTTATCGTGATCGTCGAGCGGGAATTCGGCAAACGGATTGCGTACGAGGAACTGATCAATTTCGACGTTGGCCATTCCTGTGGCTTAGCTTCCGAGGAGCGCGACGAGCTATATCGCATCGTCCACCGGCGGGAGGAGCTGTTGAGCATGGCGCCGGTCAATGAAGCGATTGCGGTGCTAAAGCAATGGCAAGAGCAGGGATTCGATATCGCGATCGTCACTGGCCGGCCACCGGAGAGCGCTGAAGTCTCGCTTGAGTGGTTGGCGAAGCATCGCATCGCGCACAGTTCATTTACGGTCGTCGATAAGTACTCGCGCTTTACGGCGGACACTACTAATGCAATTTCGTTGGCCGAATTATCCGCGCGACGGTTTTGCTGGGCAGTGGAGGATTCCCTGCCGATGGCGCAGTATTTAGCCGGGCAAATGAAACTGCCGGTCGCTTTGATCGACTGTCCGTGGAACCAGTCCGAAGAGCAGCAAGTCGGAATCAACCGCTATCGTGATTGGCAGTCGATTGCCGCCGGGGATCTCGCACGAACCATGAATAAGGTATTGAAATAGTTTGGCTCCTTAGGTTGTTTTCAGCGGCGGGCCGCTTTTGGAATGCCGCTCGGTGAGCTCGATGATGTAGCCGTCGGGGTCTTGAATGAACGCAACGTGGTCTTGGCTGCCGGGGCGATTAGGTTGCGGGCGAGAATGAATTTAACACCTGCCGCTTGCAGTTTTTCGCCTAGCGTATAGAGGTCGGAGACATACAGGGCGACGTGGCCGTGCCATTTCGGTATTTTTTTGACGTGGCCGGCGCCGCCGCTCTCGATAAGTTCCAAACCCGGAAATTCATCTTCGCTCCCGTAACCGAGGTAGCCGACCCGCTCGCTTTTATCCGGCACGGGCCGGATGCGCTGGACGTCCATGCCCAGCAGCCGCGTGTAAAAATCGATACTACGATCGAGATCGCTCACAGGCATCATCGTATGACGAATGCGAAAGTAATGCCGTTTACTTTTTTTTCGCCAGCCATCTGTCTCCCGAACCAAGCAACGCGGCCACCGTCAGAATTGTCACGCGACCGTAGCTTAAGTGAAGCGTGACCGTCATGCGATGAAGGGACATTTAGGCATGACAAAGGTCGTGACTTGGATCAGAGATGATGCCGATTGAGCCGGCGTTGTCTGCCCGCCCAATAAATCAAAGCTGCAAGAACGGCTATCGTGACGGCCCAATTGCCTATGGCCCAATCGACCAGCCACGTCAACTCCGAAATCAGCCGTGCGGCGAAGTTCCCGATGATATCCATGTGACCACCTCCGGGAAACGTAATTCGCGTACGAGCCAGGAATGATCATGATCATATCTGCACGTGCAGCCGAGACGCAAGCTCTGGGGCCGCTAGGATGAAGATGACAGTTCGAGAAAAACGGTGCAGGGATTTACAAGACGCGCCATCGTTTGACGTTTGCGCCAGACAAAGTTAGACCGACGACAACGGACGTTGGTATGATGCACCCGGTTGGCAAATTGCCGAGGAACGGCAGATCGCGTGAAAACCCATTCGAGTCCTCCAGTCCAGGGCAATCGACGAAGTAAGACCCATCGTGCGGAGCTCTATGAAAGCGCCTTGATAAAGGCCCTGCGCAGGAACACGCCGATCAGATGACGCTTGTAGTCGGCGCTGCCTTCGAGATCGTCGACCGGGTCGGCCGCGTGAGCAAGCGCCCCGGCGGCATCATCCAACTGTTTTTCAACTTGCGCTCGGGAACCGGCGAGGAGTTGGTTGGCTTTGTCCGATTGCGTCGGCACGGCGCTGACACTGCCGACAACGGCGATCGCTTTCTTGATCGTGTCGCCTTCAAGGTCGAGGACTAACGCTAATCCCAGTGTGGGGCGTTCCTTGAGTTGGAATTTCAGATAGGCCGCGCGCTGGGATTTACTCAACACTGGAATCTCTACGGCGGCGAGCAGCTCCTCGTTACCAAGAGAGGTCTCGTAAGCACCGGTGATGAGCTTGTGGATGTCCACTGTTCTGCTTCCGGTTTTGCCTTGCACGTAGGCCTTGGCCCCGAGCGCGCACAATAATGCGGCTGGATCGGAGTGCGGCTCGGCAAAGCAGAGATTGCCGCCGAGAGTGCCGCTGGCGCGAACGCGCACGTTGGCGACTTGCGTCTCCATCTCTGCCAGCACTGGCAAATTCCGTTTGACGGACGGAGATCGTTCGATCGCGCGGTGAGTCGCCGTGCTGCCGATTACTAACGCGCCATTCTTCGATTCGATTTTGTTCAGCTCGGGAATCGTCTTTACATCGACCAGATGTTCATAGCGAAGCAGGTCATGCTTCATGGCGAGCAATAGCTCGGTACCGCCGGCATAGAGCCGGCCATTCTCGCCGAACTCGGCGAGCATCTGCGAAGCTTCGGCGATGGTCTTCGGTTGATGAATGGCGAATCTTCGTAGGGGCATCATGGCGATTTTGGATTTTGGATTTTCGATTTTAGATTGTTCGGAGGAATGGCTTCCGAAAATCGCGATTGGCTATCCTCGATCCTCCATCTTTGATTTTTTGTCGCGCAGCGCGCGCCAGACTCTTTCCGGCGTGAGCGGGGCTTCGCGGATACGTACGCCGACGGCGCTGTCGACGGCGTTGGCGATATTGGCGGCCATTGAATTCAAAGACGCTTCGCCGCCGCCTTTGGCGCCGAATGGGCCGACGCCGTCTTGATTTTGCACTAGATGAAGCTCTACTTCTTTCGGCAGATCGGAGAAGCGCGGCAGGCGGTAATCGAGAATCGAACCATTCATCAACTGCGAGCCTTCGTACACGAGCTCCTCAAAAAGACCGATGCCCATTCCCATGGTCGCCGCCCCGATGTCCTGGCCTTCGGCCAGCGCCGGGTTGATCGCGAGTCCCACGTCGCCGACGGTGGCAAGTTTTTCCATGGTGATTTTTCCGGTCTCTTCATCAACGGAGATCTCGCATCCGGTCGCGGCGGCTTCCCAGAAGACCGGCAGCTTGGCGAAGCGGCCGGCCTTGCGGATATAGGCGCGGCCGATTACTTCGCCATCCGGTAACGCGTAGAACTTGCTGATGACTTCCGACCAGTTTAACTGTGTTTCGCCGCAGCGCACGCCGCCTCGGACGGTTTGAATTTCTTCAACTTTCACCTTCAGCACGTCGGCGGCCATGACCACCATCTGCTGGATCGCTTCGCGGCTCGCTTCGAGAACGGCGCTGCCCATCAAAGTCGTCGTGCGGCTTGCGCCGGTTGAACGGTCATACGGAGTGATCGCGGTATCTGAAGAAACCACCCGGACTTTCTCGAACGGTATGCCCAATGCTTCCGCTGCGATCTGCGGCAGAACCGTATGGCTGCCCTGCCCCAGCTCCGTGCTGCCGGTCATGATCGTCGCCGAGCCGTCGGCGTGCACGCGGATGGCGGTCGACGTGAGCGGATAGGCGCCGGCATCACTGCCGGATACGGCAACGGTTCGGCCATGGCCTTTCGGTAAAGGCGTGCCCCAGCCTACGGCCTTTGCGGCGGTGTCCAGGTCCTCTTTCAACGTGCCGTCGAACGGGCGCATGCCCGGGAAAAATTCCTCGCCCGGCTTGGCGGCATTGGCCAAGCGAAATTCATACGGGTCTTTGCCGATTTTCTTCGCCAGCTCATCGATCTGCGATTCGCCCGGCAAAGTGACCTGAGCGCAACCGAAGCCGCGATAAGAGCTCGCCGGCACGGTGTTGGTATAAAGAGAAGAATTTTCGATCAGCACATTGGGAATTGCGTAGGGTCCGACGCAGCGGTTGGTCGATTTCTCGACGACGAGCGGGCTGTTCTCGGCGTAGGCGCCCGTGTTCATGACGATCTTCGCTTGACGGGCGATGATCTTGCCATTTTCATCGACTGCCGTGCGCATCCAGGTGTAGGCATCGTCACTGCGCGTCGTGAGCATCGCTTCTTCGACCGTGAGCTGGAGCTTCACAGGCCGCTTCGCTTTCCAGGAACAAGCGGCGACCAGCGGTTCGATTTTGGTGTACGACTTGCTGCCGTAACCGCCGCCGACGAAGGGGACAATCAAACGCACCGAGCTCACAGGCAGATTGAAGACCGATTTCAAATCGTGACGCACCATGAACGGATGCTGCGCCGAGGAATAAATGGTGACGCCCTGGTCGTTGAATTCGGCTACGGCGACATAGGGTTCCATCGCGTAGGCGTAGGTCATCGGGAAGTAGTAATCGCCTTCGACGACCGCCGCCGCTTCTTTGAAAGCCTTTTCGACATCGCCCCACTGGATTTTATGCGTCTGGCAAATATTCGTGCCTTTGCCGGCGGTGACTTCGCCTTCGAAACCGCGCAAGGCGCCGGCTTCGAATTTTTTTTCGTGCAGGAGCGGCGCATCGCTCGCCATGGCTTGCTGCGGTGTGAACACGGCTTTGATCTCCTCGTACTTCACATCAATCAGCTCGAGCGCTTCGAACGCGGTCCGTTCGTCGATTGCAACGACGGCGGCCACCGCTTCGCCTGCATAGCGTACTTTGTCGATGGCCAAGAGCGGGTGATCTTTGACGGCGTGGCCGTAATAGGGATTCAACCCATCGAGATCATAGCCGGTCACGACGCAATAAACGCCGGGATGCGCTTCCGTGCGCGACTTGTCGATCGAAATAATCTTTGCGTGGGCATAGGGGCTGCGCAAAACTTTTGCGTAGGCCATGCCAATGAGCTTCAGATCGGCGACGTATTGGGCCTTGCCGGTGACTTTGACCCGGCCGTCGCGCCGCGGCAGCGAATGATTGACGACGTAAAAATCGGTTTTCTTCTCGGCGCTCACGGCTTGCTCTCCTTCGCCATCGTTTCGGCGGCGCGCTGGATCGCGGCGACGATCGGCACATAACCGGTGCAGCGGCAGATGTTACCGTCCATGTGATGGATGATCTCGTCGCGCGTCGGCTCGGGATTCTCGTCCAAGAGCGCTTTTGCCGACATGATCATGCCCGGCGTGCAGTAGCCGCATTGGAAGGCAAATTCGTCGATAAATGCTTGTTGCAGCGGATGCAGCGTGCCGTCCGGTTTCTCCAAACCTTCGATGGTCAAAACGTTTTTGCCGCGGGCTTCATAGGCGAGATAAGTGCAGGCGCTCACCGGCACGCCGTCGACTAACACCGTGCAAGCGCCGCAAACCTGCACTTCGCAGGACACTTTGGTGCCGTTGAGATTAAGCGTGTTGCGCAGAACCTCGGCGAGAGTGTCCGCAGACTCACACTCAATTTCGACTGTGCGACCGTTTAGGTTGAATGACGTTTTCATAATAACAATGGGATGTTCGGAGTCATAGAGTGCCGGAGTGTTGGAGTATTGGGTTTAAAATACCATCACTCCATCATTCCACCACTCCAATACTCCATTCTTCAGTTGTACCGCGGTAGAATGTTCTCGGCCCAGAGCTCCATCTGCTGATTCAAGCTGTCCATCGACGGATAAATAATCTTGAGCTCGAAGTGCTGCACGCCGTTTTCGATGAATTCATCGATGCGCCGGCGCACGTCATCCACTGAGCCAAAAATGTGGCGGTCCAGGGCGAACTGCATGCTGTCGATATCGCGTTCGTAGCTTTCGCTGCTGGTCTTGAGCGTCGGCATCGCGAGATTGAGGCCTTCGTCGCGCGTCTTCGCGATCGTCGCTAGTTTTTCCACGGCGATGGTGATCTTGGAGGGATCGCGGCCGTTGTCGCGCGCGGTTTGCGCCAAGATGTCGCAACCGACTTTCATTTCCTTGGGCGAAAGCCAGCCGGGTATCCAGCCTTCGCCGTATTTGCCGGCGCGCTTGGCGGCGAGCTTCATCCAACCGCCGACCCAAACAGGCGGGTGCGGTTTCTGCAATGGTTTCGGATAAACCTCGGCGTCTTTGAACTGAATGAAATCACCTTTATAGGCAGCGAGAGGCTGGGTCCAGATCGCCTTCATGGCCTCGATATATTCATCGGTGCGGTCGCCGCGCCGGTCATAAGGCACGCCGAATACACCGAATTCATCGGACTCGCGCGTGGCTTTGGAGCCGAGGCCGACGCCGACGAGCAAGCGGCCGTTGGCGAGGTGATCCAGTGTCGAGTACTGTTTGGCCGCGTAGATTGGATTGCGGCAGGGCATGACCAAACACGCCACGCCGAGCACAATCTTTTTAGTCTTCGCCGCCAAATAGGAAAGGATTGTCGTCGCCTCAAAAAAATTTGCCTCTTGTGAATCCGTGATGGCTTCGAAGGCGCCCGAAGAAATGTGATGCCGGTGCATCTCGGTGCTCCAGACCACATGATCGTGGACCCAGATCGCATCGAAGCCCATGTCTTCGGCTGACTTGGTCGCTTTGACGATGTTTTCAATACTGGAGAGCGGGCCGGAATTCGGCACTCTCACGCCAAACGAAATCTTGTTCATGAAGGCTCCTATTTCTTTTCGGTAATTTCGACCTTGTGGTATTTGAGATGTCGGTTGTACCAGTCAATGACATTGGCGGCGACATCATCGAAGTAATCGTTGTAAATGCCGTAATGGGTTGTTTTTTTATACAGCACCAATTTTTTAGGCTCCTGCGCTTTTTCGTATAGATCGAAGGACTGCTGTTCCGGCGTGACAGCATCGCCTTCGACGGCGATGAAAAGCACGCCGCGCGGGGAAATTTTATGAACAACGTCGATCGGGCTGTATTCCAAGATTGCCTCGGCACAAGCCAACGGCATGGCATCGGGAATTTTATCCGCGACGTCTTTCTTGATTGTCGTCGTCTGGCGCTCGGGAGTTTGCACCATGATGCCGCCTTCGCGCGCGCTGACGATCGCGCCCGAGCCGGTCAAGGCCCGTTTCTTACGGTCATCCTCGATGCTCTTCAGATAATCGACCCATTCATACTCGCGGCGCATGCAGTGGAGCCAATCTCTGCCGCTACTGACACCGAGATAACTGACGCAGCACTTCACCCGTGAATCGATCGCCGCTACGTAAACCGCATTACCGCCGCCCGTGCCGCCGGAGCCATAGGTGGCGATCCGATCCGGATCGATTTCCGGGCGCGTTTGCATGAAAGTGACGGCGCTGCGGATGTCTTCGGCTTGCCATTTGGGCATAACCCAGCCGCGCTCGTTGCCTTCGCTATCGCCCCAGCCACGGTAGTCGAAGCATAAGCAGGCGTAGCCTGCGGCGCAGAGTTTTTCGAACATCATGATGTAGTGCTTGGCGTCTTTGAGCCCGAGGAAGCCCGGACCTTGGACGATCCCCGGAAACGGTTTCCCCTTATCGGAGTCGGGCAAGTACAGCACGCCGGCGAGCTTGATGCCTTCGCTGTAAAAATTGACTCTTTCGGTGCGCATATAAACTCCTTCGTCCTAAAAAATTTCGGGTTCCGAGCGGAACTCGAAACCCGAAACCGGTAACTCGAAACTTATCAGGCGCGAACGGCCGGCAGAACTTCTTGGCCCAACAGATCGATCTGTTGGTACCAGTCGGAGTAGCGGAAGCGCAGATCAAAAACAATATGATTGAGACCGGCGTCTTCGTACCGTTTGGTATCGCGGGCGATTTCCGCGGGAGTTCCGGCCATGAGCAGCCCTTCGATGTCCTCGACCGTGGAGAAGGTGCCGGATTTCGGTTTGACCCAGGTTTTCTTGCTCGGGGAGTTGCCTTCGTTGATTAGACCCTTGGTGTTAACTTTGCCGAGCGCGACATCGCGATTCTTATCGATACTCGTGATCGGAATCGCGCCGGTAGTGACCATGGGGCGTCCGGCTAATTTGCACTGCTCTTCGAGATACTTGACCATCTTGTTAAAAGTCGCCGTCGGAATCCGGCCGGGCATCCAGCCGTCGCAGTAGTCCGCGGCGCGCCGGCAGGAAGCGGGTGTGCCGCCGCCGTACCAAATCGGAATCTTTTTGCTCGGGGTCGGCTTGAGCTCGACATCTTTGAAATCGTAGTAGTCGTCCTTGTAGGTGATCTTTTCACCGGCCCAGAATCGTCGGCAGAGCAGGGCGTTGACCTTCGCTATATTGGCGCGATCTTGCAAAGTCGTCTTCTTGTAACCGGCAGCTTCGAATTCGTGGGGGAAGGTGCCGAGGCCAAGGCCCATGATGATATTGCTGTCGCATAGCGTGCTGAGGCCCGCCATCGCTTGCGCCAAATGAATCGGATGCCGGTGCGAGATCATCGTGCCGGTGCCGAGCGTCAGTTTTTTACACACGGTCGAGACGGCCGCGAGGATCAGCAATCCTTCGATGTGGGTATTATCTTCACCTTCCATCCCATGCGGTTCAAAAACTAAATGGTCTCTGACCCAAACCGAGTCAAAACCATAGGCTTCAGCCTTTTTCGATCCCTCGATGCAGCTTTCCGCCGAGCCGTACTCGCAAAAGTGCGGTAACAATAATCCGAATTTCAACTTCGTCGCCATTTCCTTGTCTCCTTTAAATTTGTATCAATTATTTTAGAAAAAATTCTTATCACATTCTTCTCGCCAATGTCTACGAGCGCGCGCCCGATGAATTCGCCGGCTTAGAGCGCGTCGAATGGCGCCGATTTTTTGGCTCTCCAGGGTCCATTTGACAGGGATTCCAATAAGGCAGTAACGTCCTTTTAGCTCGTCGCAGGAGGTATCCCGTCATGGCCGGACCCGTGAAAGAGTTCGAAGTTCATCCGTATGTCCAGTTCATGCTGGACAAATATAGTCCCTACAAAAAATGGATCGAGTCCGAAGGCGTGCCGATCATCGGCGGCGCCTTTGTGAAGGACGTGCGCACGGAAAAACTTGACTACTGGAGGCGGAAGGATTGCCAGGGCGCCATTTGCACATTCTCCGATCAGATGGTTGCCGACGCCTACATCGCGGAGATCGCTCCCGGCAAAAGCATGAAGCCGCAGCGCCAGCTCTACGAAGAAATCATCACCGTCGCCGCAGGGCGCGGCGCGACCAGCGTGTGGTACGACGGCACTCCAAAGCGAGTTTTTGAGTGGGAAAGGGGCAGCACGTTTGCGATCCCGCTCAACGCCTGGCACCAGCATCACAATGCGAGCGGATCCGAGCCGTGCCGCTATTTTGGGTTGACCAGCCAGCCGGTGGCTTTTGAACTCTTCCGCGACCCGGAGTTTATCTACAACACGACCTACATGTTCAAAGACCGCTTCGATGCCGGCGATGCCGAGTTTTTCTCCAAAGACGGGAAATATTTCACCGAATACTACGGCGGGATTCTCCATTCCAACTTCATTCCGGATATTCGCAAGATCAATCTTGTGCCGCGCGAAAAGCGCGGCAAGGGTACGCGCAACATGTATATCCACATGTCCGGCAGCGCCATGCTCGCCCACGTGTCGCAGTTTCCCGTTGGCCGTTACAAGAAGGCGCACCGGCATGGTCCCGGCGCTCACGTTTTTCTGCTCGACTCGACCGGCTATACGCTGATGTGGAATGAAGGAGAGAAGCCGGAAAGATACGACTGGCACGAAGGGACCTGCATCTCGCCGCCGGCTGGCACCTGGCACCAGCACTACAATACCGGCACGGAGCCCTGCAAATTCGTCGCGCTCCACGCCAATACGGCGGTGCAGAAAGAAGAGAAAGGCATCGAACAAATCGAGTTCGAGGA
>JBOHVN010000316.1:0-21516 GCA_050735675.1 Binatia bacterium
CGACTGTCTGGCGGTCACGATCGGTGAGTTTCTTTGACAAAATCATTCGCTGTACTGATCTTCGCTCGCCCGGATCGGTGCAGTCACATGAATAAGACGCCTCACCGCCGGTTCACAATAAAGAGCCGAATTCTTCGGGCTACTATTTTGCTGGCGCTTTGGTTCAGCCACGGTTTTCCGGCCATCGTTTTAGCCGACAAGCTCGTGCTGATTTCTCCGCATTGGGAGGGGATCAGATACGAGTTCGAGCGAGCATTTAAGGCGCGCTATCAGAGTGAGACTGGACGATCCGTAGAGTTGGAGTGGATGGACGTGGGCGGCTCATCGGAAACGATTCGCTATATTGAATCGGAATTCAGAAACAAGCCAGCGGGCATCGGCATTGATATCTTCTTCGGCGGAGGGTTAGATCCCTATTTAGCTTTAAAAAAAGCCCAACTTCTCGAACCCTACAGATTACCTAAGCCGCTCCTGGAGAAAATTCCGCCGAGGCTGACCGGCGTTCCGTTGTATGATCCGGATCACACCTGGTATGGCGCGACCTTGGCCGGCTTTGGCATCGTCTATAATAAGGTCGTTCTGGAGCTTACCAAGCTGCCGGTGATCACGACCTGGGAAGATTTGGCATCCCCAATAGCGTTTGGCTGGGTGGGGTCTTCGGATCCTCGTAAGAGCGGCAGTGTCCACATGGTCTATGAGATTATCCTGCAGGCGTATGGGTGGGAAAAAGGCTGGCGGATCATTACGGGGCTAGGAGCCAACGTACGCAACTTCACGAATTCGGCGAGTCAAACTCCTAAGGACGTGGCTATCGGAGAGGTGGCCTACGGTTTGGCAATTGACTTTTACGCCTGGGCTCAAGTCAAGGAAGCCGGGTCCGATAAGATCGGTTTTGTCATGCCTGACAACCTAACGATCATTACTCCCGATTGTATCGGAATCTTGAAAGGCGCGCCGAACCCGGATGTTGCCAAAGCCTTCATCCGCTTCGTTATGTCCGAAGCAGGTCAAAAGCTGTGGCTGTTGGTGGAGAAATCAGCAGACGGCCCGCAGCGTTTCCAACTCAATCGCTTCAGCGTGCTGCCGTCCTTGTATGCAGTTTCACCGCAGAGCACCGCGGTAAAGCTCAATCCATTCTCCTGGCGATCGGACTTTGCATTTGACCCCCAATTGAGCTCTGATCGTTGGTCGATCGTCAATGACCTCATCGGTGCCTTGGTGATCGACCAAAAGCATCTCCTTACGCGAGCGTGGAAAGAAGCATTGGCGGCTAGTTCGAGTGAACAGGAATTTCAGAGGCTGGCGGCGATGCCCATCTCCGCGGATGAGGCTTTGGCGCTGGCGAAAACGAAGTGGAAAGATCCCGCCCTTCGCAATCAAAAACTCAACGAGTGGACCCACTTCGCTCGGAGCAAATATCTGTTGGGCATCAAGCCGCCCATCATACGCTCCGAATGGTATAGCCTGTTCACCTTTGCTTTTCTCTCGCTCGGCCTGGTAGCGTACAGTTGGAAAAAACGGAGTTGAAAGCCCGGGAACTATTTCATGACCGTTAGCGTGAAATTCGAGTCCGTCAGCAAGATCCTTGGCCAATCCAAAGCAGTCGAAAATCTGACTCTGGACATCGGCGGCGGGGAGTTGTTCTTTCTCTTGGGGCCGTCCGGATGCGGCAAAACCACGGCACTCCGTTTGGTCGCTGGGTTTTACACCCCCGACCAGGGGCGAATTCTTTTTAACGGCAAAGATCAAAGCTGGGTGCCGCCGCACAAACGCAATACCGGAATGGTTTTTCAAAACTACGCCCTATGGCCGCATATGAACGTCTGGGATAACGTCGCCTACGGACTCAAAATGCGCCATGTCTCAGAGAGCGATAAAAAGAAGCGGGTCGGGCACGCCCTTGAAATCGTCCACATGCAGGCCTATGCCGAGCGCATGCCGAACCAGCTCTCGGGTGGCCAGCAACAACGAATCGCTCTCGCCCGGGCCTTGGTCGTCGAGCCCGACGTGGTCTTACTGGATGAGCCGTTGTCGAACCTCGATGCCAAGCTGCGAATCGAGATGCGTACGCAGATCAAAGACATCCACCGTAAGATCGGGCGCACGATGATCTACGTTACCCACGACCAAGCCGAAGCGTTATCGATGGCGGATCGTATTGCGGTCATGCGCCGTGGCCGGCTCGTGCAGGCGGGAACACCTCATGAGCTATACACGCGGCCCGAATCGGCATTTGTCGCCGAGTTCATTGGTGGCACTAATCTAATACGCGGGACGTTGGAAGAGATGGGAGACCTTTTAACAGTTAGAACTGAAGCTGGCATGGTCTATGCGCAAAACGGTGTCAAGGGAATCGCCCGAGGCGCTTCGGTTTTTTGCTCGGTGCGGCCGGAATCTCTGCGCCTGACTGCCGCGGAATCCGGCGGTAGACCGCCAGCCGGTGCCACCAACGAGTTGCTCGCCGAGGTGCAAAGCATCATGTACCTCGGCGACAACGAACAATACGCTTTGCGCCTCGCGGACAACGCCATCGTGCGCGCCGTGGAATATAACCAGCCAACGAGGAAAGCTCAGGTGGGAGATCGACTGGCGCTGCAGTTCGATACCCAAGCCGTGGTCGTGTTGCCCGAGGAGGAGTTGGGTGACTAACTGGCTGCGCCGCTACGATTTGAATCCTGCCAACGGCGCGGTGCTCCTCTTTCTTTGGTTATTTTTCATCGTTTTCATGCTCTATCCTCTCGGTTACGTTTTCTCCAATGCTTTTTTCACGGAGGACGGTTTTTCCCTGGTTTTCATGAAGCTGATGTTTTCCAGCCCGAACAATACCATCATCCTGGCCAACAGCGTCAATTTGGGCTTGGCTGTGACGCTATTGACGACTGTGCTCAGTCTTCCCCTGGCTTTTCTCCTCGTGCGCTACAATTTTCCTGGCAAGGGCTTATTGAACGGTCTGATTTTGATTCCCATGGTGCTCCCGCCCTTTGTCGGAGCTATCGGCATGCGTCAATTGCTGGCACGTTTTGGATCCGTCAATTTGTTGCTGCTGGAGATAGGCGTGATCAACCAGCCCATCGACTGGCTCGGCGGTGGAAGTTTTTGGGGCGTGGTGATTCTCGAGGCGCTGCATCTCTACCCGATCATGTATTTGAATTTGGCCGCAGCCTTGGCGAACGTCGACCCCAGTCTCGAGGAAGCGGCTAAAAACATGGGGGCAAATAGCTTCAGGCTTTTTAGCACGGTGACTTTTCCTTTGATGCTGCCCGGTTATTTTGCCGGGGCGATCATCGTCTTCATTTGGGCGTTCACCGACCTCGGCACGCCGCTGGTTTTTGAGTATCGCGAAGTCATTGCCGTGCAGATCTTCAACATGGTGACCGACCTGCACCAAAATCCCATGGGTTACGCTTTCGTCGTGGCCGTCATCGCGCTCACGCTTTTTTTCTTTTATCTGTCCAAACGCATTCTCGGTGGAGGGAGTTACGAGATGCTCGGGCGCGGCCATGTAACTTCAGCCGCGCGCCCGGCGTCGGCAACCATGACGGTTATCGCTTACGCCGTTGTCCTGGGCATATCGGCACTCGCCCTCATTCCGCATTTGGGTGTTTTGCTGACGTCAGTGACCCAGCGTTGGTTTTTAACCGTGCTTCCCGCTGAATACACTTTTCAGTTTTATCAAGATGTGTTCAGCCACGACCTCGCGCTCCTCAGTATCAAGAACAGTCTTCTGCTCAGCAGCCTGAGCACGATCATCGACGTGGTTCTCGGGGTTACCATCGCTTACCTTTTGGCGCGCAAGCGCGTGCCCGGCCGCAGTGTTCTGGATGCTCTTGCCATGCTCCCACTGGCGCTTCCCGGTCTCGTCTTGGCTTTTGGCTATGTCGCGGCGTTTTCGGCAACACCGCTCGATGCCCGCATTAATCCAGTTCCGCTGCTCGTTATCGCTTATGCGGTTCGCCGCCTGCCTTATATGGTACGCGCGGCCTACGCCGGCTTTCAGCAAACCAGTGTCGCGCTCGAGGAAGCGGCGATCAACCTCGGGGCTAGCCCGATGAAGGCTCTCTTTCAAATCACGATGCCGCTGGTATTCGCGAATCTGATCGCGGGCGCGGTGTTGGCGTTTTCCTTCGCCATGCTGGAGGTAAGCGATAGTCTCATCCTTGCTTCGAAAGAGTCTTATTACCCGATAACGAAGGCCATCTATGCCCTTCTAGGGCGCATAGCGGACGGACCGTATATCGCGAGCGCGATGGGCATGCTGGGCCTGCTTCTATTAGCCGCGAGCCTTTTCATCGCCGGGCGCTTTTTTGGCCGCCGCATGGGGGAGCTTTTCCGTGCGTGACAGCGCCTAAGACCGATGGAGTCTGGCA
Organism: Binatia bacterium; assembly: GCA_050735675.1. Lineage (GTDB taxonomy): Bacteria > Desulfobacterota > Binatia > UBA9968 > UBA9968 > DP-20. Next base: position 4,368 of record JBOHVN010000316.1, read on the forward strand.
CGGGCGTGATCTTTTTAGCCGGCCCGCCTGAAATAATGCAGTCCTTCCTGCAACGAGCTCGCTCCTGCCCGTCGAACTCTCCAGGAGCATGGCACGTCGCAATCCCCTACGGTTGGTTCATCACTCTCTTTTCATTCTTTTCAATTTGGCATACGTTCCTCAAGATCGGGTTGTTAAGGCAGTGAACTCGCACTGGAGATAACGTAGAGCAACCAATGCGGCAAAATATCCTTGTGGTTGATGACGAGCCGCTCAACCTCGATCTGCTCGAGCAGGAACTTGCGGACCTCGGTTACGCGGTTGATAAAGCCGGCGGCGGCAAACCTGCGCTGGAAAAACTTTCAGTAAAACCCGCGGACCTTGTTCTCCTCGACTATCAAATGCCCGGCATGAACGGCATCGAGGTGCTGAGCGAGATCAAGAAGAAAGATCCGGCGCTCCCGGTCATCATCATCACGGCTTACGGCACCATCGAGCGCGCCGTCGAAGCGATCAAGAGCGGCGCCGACGATTTTATTACCAAGCCGTTTGATCCGGATCACCTGGCGGTGGTGGTCAAGAAAGCCCTGGAGCGCGCCCGGCTGCAAGCCGAGGTGGAGCTGCTCACTCGCGAGCTGGCCGGCCGCTACCATTTAGTCGCCGGCAAGAGCGCTGCGATGGCGCGAGTGATCGGCGATGCCCAAAAAGCGGCGCGCAGCAAGACCACCGTGCTTTTGCTCGGCGAAAGCGGCACGGGTAAGGAACTTTTCGCTCGATCGATTCACGAATGGAGTGACCGATCATCGCGGCCGTTTGTCGCCATCAACTGCGTCGGTCTTTCCAAGGAACTGCTCGAAAGCGAGCTTTTCGGCCACGAGCGCGGCGCCTTTACCGGCGCCTATCAGACCAAGAAGGGCAAGATGGAAGCGGCCGACGGCGGCACGGTGTTTCTCGACGAAGTCGGTGATATTTCAGCCGAGCTGCAAACCAAGCTGCTGCGCTTTCTGCAAGAACGCGAGTTTGAACGCGTCGGCGGCGCGCAGCCGATCCAAGTCGACGTCAGAATTATTGCCGCGACCAACAAAAATATCGAAGACGCGGTGAAGCTCGGCTCGTTCCGTGAAGATTTATATCATCGCCTCAACGTCATCGCGATCACCTTGCCGCCGTTGCGCGACCGGAAAGAGGATATTCCCGACCTCGCCGATTATTTTCTGCGGCGATTCGCTGCCGAGACCAAAAAATCCTTCACCGGTTTCACCGACGACGCGTTGGATGGGTTATGCGCTTACTCTTGGCCGGGTAATGTTCGGGAACTGGCCAACGTCATTGAGCGCGGCGTCGTATTGGGTGACGGCCCCGGCTTTGCCCTGGATCATTTACCGTCGCGAGTGACCGGCGACCGCGCTGCCGCGCCACTGAGCGGGCAACAATTCCACGAAGCGGTAAATAGCCATCGCCGCGCGTTGCTCGTCGAGGCGCTCGCGCGCGCCCAAGGCAATCGCGCCGCGGCGGCAAAGGCGCTCGGACTTCATCGCACTCACCTGCTGAAATTAATGAAGGCGCTCGGCATTAGCTGACCGCAGAGGCTGCATCGTCACGCCCGCGAGTCAAATTGGCCGTCTATCTCGACCGCTAGTGTCCTAGAACCAAGTTCGCAATATAATTCGAACGTCATTCCGGACAACCCCGGCGCAGGCCGGGGGCGACCCGGAATCCAGGGATTTGAAAGATTTCTGGATTCCCGTTTTCACGGGAATGACGACCGAAGCATCTGTAACTTTTTCAATGAACTTCTGATACAGGACACTAGAATTGCCGCGGAAAAATCCCGCAAAACGGATGTCAAGACACAAATTTTCTCTTGCAAGCGATGGAAATTTGGCTGCGCGCGGCGGCGGACGTGGTCTGCGTTGAATTTCTTCCGAATAAAACGCCCTGTTGATGATGTTACTTCCAATGCACAGACAATTTAGTGACGTAAGTCTCGGCGGTGTTAGAGAAAAATATTTCTAGAATGATATTTTTTTCTTGACATACAAGTTATTGTGCCTTAATCTTCGAATCACCTACAAAATATGGGAGGGTTTCTGGTACGAAATTTGTCTTCGCCTGAGTTACGTTTTAACGCCCATCAAATAGAAAGCCCACCCTCGGAATCCTAAAAGGAGGTGCCTATGGCTGCTAAGAAAAAGGCCAAAAAGAAAGCCAAAAAGAAAAAAAAGTAAGCTTGAAGTTGTGAGGTGGTTGTGGTGGTGGTGTAAACCCTCCTTACTCTCAGGCGACAAGGTAACCGTTCTGGTTGCCTAATACACAGAGCCCTCCGGTACAAAAATCGGAGGGCCTTGTGTTTTTAGCTCTCCCGCTCGCAGCTAAATTACCAAGATAGAAACTTCTGCCGATTGCCGGCGGGTCAACAGACGCGCGAATTTGCCGTTGGAACTTTTTAGTCGGCTATTGAGTTAGCAAGACTGCGCGTATTGCGTCGCTCGGGCCGGTTGGTTAGAGTGCATTGAGATGAAAATCCAGTTGATCCTGCGAGTCATTTTGGTCACGTTTACCGCGTGTTTGCTGACGCTGGGCATAGCTCCGGTTTGGAGCCAGTCGAAAGTCAATTACAAAGCCGTGCCGATTCTCCAGCCGATGAAAGACATCGCTCCGACGCCGGATTTTAGTTTGAGCACGCCTGACGGAAAAAAGATTTCACTCAAAGACTTTCGCGGCAAAGTCGTTCTGCTGAATTTCTGGGCGAGCTGGTGCGTGCCATGCCGCGAAGAGATGCCGGCAATGGAAAAACTCTATCAAGAGTACAAGCAGAAAAATTTCGTCGTCCTCGCCGTCGCCGTCAAAGATCGCAAGCAAGACGCCGTCAATTTCGTCAAGGAGCTCAAGCTTACCTATCCGATTGCTCTGGACCCGGACGCCCAGGTCGGCAACGTTTACGGCGCCTGGGGCCTGCCGGCGACCTATTTGATCGGCCCAAAGGGCGAGGGCCTGGCACGCGGCTGGGGACCGGCGGATTGGTACAACCAGCCCGCGCGCAAGCTGATTCAAGACTTGATCGACGGCAAACGATGACTGACGTTAACGTATTCGTCGCCTTCGCCGCGGGTGTCTTTTCGTTCCTCTCTCCCTGTGTTCTGCCCTTGATTCCATCCTATCTTTCTTTCGTCTCGGGTATATCTCTCGAGGAAATGCGTAGCGAACAAGCGCGCGCGCGGGTGCGCTGGCGCGTGGTTTTGAATGCGGCCGCGTTTATCCTCGGTTTCTCTTTGGTGTTCGTCTCGCTCGGCGCGTCGGCGAGTTTTCTCGGCGGACTTTTTTTAGGCTATCGAAATATCATCCGCATTGTCGGCGGCGTCTTTATCATTCTCGTCGGACTCTATCTCGTCGGACTTTTCAAAATCGCCGCGCTCGAGCGCTACTTGCAATTCAACCTCAAGGACAAGCCCGCGGGCTTCCTCGGTTCGATCGTAGTCGGGATCACCTTCGCGGTGGCGTGGACTCCCTGCGTGGGCCCGATACTCGGCGCCACCCTGGCGCTTGCCAGCACGGCGGGAGAAGTGAATCGCGGCACGCTCCTGTTGACCAGTTACGCTGCCGGCCTGGGCTTGCCTTTTTTCCTGAGCGCCCTGGCGATTAATTCTTTCTTCCAGTTTTCACAGCAACTGCGCCGCTACCTGCAAACCATTCACGTGGTGGGCGGCCTGCTCTTGATCATCGTCGGTATTTTATTGATCACCGACTACATGACCATGCTCAACGCCTACGCGCTCCGTTTTACGCCGCAGTGGTTGCTTGAACGCCTCTAATCCGCCTTCCGCGGCTTTCCGCTTGTTTGACCGGCTTATGGCTAAATGTTAATTTTTTTAAGACTTTTCTGTGACAGCGGCTGACGTTCCTGAACGCACCCAAGCCGCAGCATCCCGGCGGAGCAACGATGGAAGAACATATTCGCGAGATACTCAAAGCCATGGGCGAAGATCCCGATCGCGAGGGCCTTTTAAAAACGCCTCAACGCGTCGCCCAGGCCTTTACCTTTTTAACCCGCGGTTATGAGATGGACCCGGCCAAGGTGATTAACGACGCGTTATATACCGAAGACTACGAAGAAATGATCGTGCAGAAGGACATCGACTTCTACTCTCTCTGCGAGCACCACTTGCTGCCGTTTTTCGGCAAGGCCCACGTGGCCTACATCCCGCATCACAAAATCGTCGGCATCTCCAAGCTCGCCCGCCTGGTCGACGTTTACGCGCGGCGCTTGCAGGTCCAGGAGCGCATGACCAATCAGATCGCCACCATCATCATGGAAAAACTCGACGCGCTCGGCGTCGCCGGGGTGATCGAAGCCGAGCATCTGTGCATGCGCATGCGCGGCGTCGAGAAGCAGAACTCCTACGTCATCACCAGCAGTTTGCTTGGCGCCTTTCGCACGCGCCAGGACACTCGCAGTGAATTTATGACTCTGATCCGCCATAAGATCTAACTGAGGCCCGGATGGAAATACGATTTCGCGACACGAGCGCGGAGCGCATCAAAACGGGTCTACTGGTTGTTCCGGTGCAAGAAAAAAAACTGGATGCATCGGAGATTCGCGCCTTAGACCGCCGGCTCAACGGTAATCTGCGCGCGCGCATTCACAAGAGCAAATTCACCGGCGCCGAGGGCACAACACTGCTCTACACAACGGCCGGACTTTTACCCGCGGCGCAGCTGTTGCTGATCGGTATCGGCGGCGAAGCGGAGATCGCCACGGATACTTGGCGGAAAACCGGAGCGAGGGCGCGCCGCGAAGCCGTCGCCATCGGCGCCGAAGAAGCCGCGCTGTTGTTTGCGCCAAAACAAAATCCCGAAAGCGCCGCCGCAGCCGTCGTCGAGGGCGCGCTGCTCACCGCATATCAATTTAATAAGTATCGTTTCAACGCCAAGCCTGCCCCCGAGGTAAAACTCTTCACGTTGTTCAGCCCGGGGTTGAGACAAAACGGCGCGTTGCAGCGTGCCGTCGACCGGGCGCAAGCGACCGTACCGGGAGTCTTCCTGGCGCGCGACCTGATCAATGAGCCGCCGTCCGTCGCCACCGCGCGCTTCTTGGGCGCGCAGGCGGCGCGACATTGCCGCGGCCGCGGCCTGACCGTCGAAGTCTGGGGCAAAAAGAAAATCGAGGCGATGAAATTGGCCGGGCTCTTGGCCGTCAATCGGGGCAGCCACGAAGAGCCGCGGTTTATAAAAATTCATTATAAGCCCGCCGGCAAACCGAAGAAGAAAGTCGCGCTTATCGGCAAAGGCATCACCTTCGATTCGGGTGGTTTATCGCTCAAGTCGTCGAAGGCGATGGAGACCATGAAGCTCGATATGGCCGGCGGGGCCGCAGTCATTGCGGCGATGAGTTGCCTACCCAAGCTCGGCCTCGACATCGATGTCACCGGCTACGTGCCGACGACGGATAATCTGCCGGGGCACAATGCGCAAAAACCCGGCGACGTCATCCGGTACTTAAACGGCAAGACCATTGAGGTGCTCAACACCGACGCCGAAGGCCGGCTGATCCTCGCCGACGCCCTCGCGCTCGCCGCGCAGCAAAAACCCGATTACATGATCAACCTGGCGACGCTCACCGGCGCCTGCATGGTCGCCTTGGGCACGCAGGTCGCGGGGGTTTTCAGCAACCATCCGCCGCTCGCCGACGCTCTCTTGCGATGCTCCAGCGAAACCGGCGAGAAACTCTGGCAACTGCCGTTGGTCAAAGAATACAAAGAATCGATCAAGAGCAGCGTCGCCGACATGAAGAACATCGGCGGCGCGCACGGCGGCGCGATTATCGCCGCGCTGATTTTACAGGAATTCGTCGGCGAAGTGCCGTGGGCGCATCTCGATATCGCCGGACCGGCGTTCACTGAAAACGACAATCTGATCGGTCCCAAAGGCGGCACCGGTTTCGGCGTACGCACGTTGATAAATTTTCTTTCGAGTTTGTAAGGAGGGAAAGATGGGTAAGATCACCGAGGTAGGAGACAATAATTTCGAAGCGGAAGTATTAAAATCGGCGGTGCCGGTGCTAGTCGATTTTTGGGCGCCCTGGTGCGGCCCGTGTAAATCGATCGCGCCGATCGTCGAAGAACTCGCGGTCGAGTATGAAGGCAAGCTCAAAGTGACGAAGTTGAATGTCGATGACCATCCGGCGACCGCGTCGCGCTACGGTATCCGGGGCATTCCCAATCTGATTATTCTCAAGGCCGGCGCAGTCAAAGAACAAATCGTCGGCGCCGTGCCGAAAGCGAAATTGGTGAGCGCGATCGAAAAGGCGTTGCAGTAGGTCAAAGAAATGGAATATTGGAGTGGTGGAGTGCTGGGGTATTGGGTGATTAGATCACATCGCGCGCTCTTTGCATCCCATCACTCCAACACCCCCGTACTCCATCACTCCATTGTGTCAGAAAATATACCGGCGCATGCTGACGTTCATAATCACGCCGATGGCGAACATCATTGAGGCGAGCGCTGACCCGCCGTAGCTGACCATCGGCAGCGGGACGCCGACCACCGGCATCACGCCGGCGACCATGGCGACGTTGATGACGACATGCCAGAAGACGATCGCGATCATGCCGAATACGAGCAATGCGCCAAACCGGTCTTTGGCGCGCTGCACGAGGCCCAGGCAGTAGGCGATCATGACGAAATAGAGTAGCAGCAAGATCGCGCAGCCGACAAAACCCCACTCTTCGGAAAATACTGCGAAGATAAAATCCGTGTGCTGTGCCGGCAAAAAATCGAGCCGGTTTTGGGTTCCGTGCAAAAATCCTTTGCCGAACAAGCGGCCCGAACCGATGGCAATTTGCGATTGGATAACATGATAGCCGGCGCCGAGCGGATCGCGATTGGGATCGAGAAAAGTGAGGATGCGGCCTTGCTGATAGGGGCGGAGAAAGTGCCAAAAGATCGGCAAAAAAGCCAAACCCGCGCCGACCAGAAATGCAAAGGAGCGAAGCCGCAATCCGCCCATTAAGATCATGCTGATAAAGACAACCCCGAGAATAATCGCCGTGCCCAGATCCGGTTGGATGAGCGTCAAAATCACCAGCGGCGCGACCATTAAAAACGGCACCCAGAGATCGCGCAGGTAATAGCCGCGCGCCGGTTCATCGGACTGGAAATACTTGGCCATCACGAGCACGATGGCGATCTTCGCGGGTTCCGACGGCTGCAGCCGAAAGAAGCCCATATGAATCCAGCGCTGCGAACCGCCGCCCGAGTGGCCAACGATCATGACCAAAATTAGAAGCACGACCATGATGCCGTAAAAAGGATAAGCGAGCCGGTCGATGTAGTGGTAGTCGACGCTCATCGCGGTAAACATGGCGATCAGGCTAAGCCCAAACCAGGTCACTTGCCGCGCCGGCAAAGCGCCTGCGTGTCCTGTATCCAAGTCGAAGTTAGCGCTATAGATCGTCATCACGCCAACGGCGACGAACGCCAGCGCGAGCAAAAACAAGGTCCAGTCAAAGTGCGAGATCAGCCGGCGATCAATTTGCACGAATGACTCCATCGGCTTGCACTTGCTGTTTGTCAGCGGCGGGTTGCGTTTGTTGTTCGATAAGCTTCTCGAAAACTTTCTTTGCCATCGGCGCGGCGGCCTCGCCGCCATGGCCGCCATGCTCCACCAGGACGGCGATAGCGACCTGCGGCTTGTCGACCGGCGCGTAGGAAACGAACCAGGCGTGGTCGCGGTTGAAGTAACTCAACTGTTCGCTCTTGAGATAGGCGCCCTTCATCTCTATCACCTGAGCGGTGCCGGTTTTGCCGGCGACTTGGATCGCCGGCGACTTCGCCGCCCGGCCCGTGCCGCCGGGGCCGTGCACGACGTCGGCCAACGCTTTGTGAACGCGGTTTAAAGTCTCGGGCTTCATTTTGATCGTGCGGATCAGCTCGGGTCGGTACTCGCGCACGGTCGCGCCGTCGACCGACTCGACTTTGTTCACCAGATAAGGCCGGTAGAGTTTGCCGCCGTTGGCCACGGCGGCCATCATGTTGGCGAGCTGCAGCGGTGTCACGGTCACGTAGCCTTGGCCGATCGCAACGGATATCGTTTCGCCCGGGAACCAAGGTTGGCGGAACCTTTTACGTTTCCATTCGGTGTCGGGGATAAGACCGTTGCTTTCGCCGCCCAAGGCAACGCCGGTCTTCTCACCCAAGCCGAAGGCGCGCGACCATTTGGCGATCCGGTCAACGCCCAGCTTAGGCCCCAGTTGATAAAAGTAAGTGTCGCAGGACTCGACGATCGCCCTGTGCAGGTTGACGGCGCCATGGCCGCCTTTTTTCCAGTCGCGGAAATTGCGGTTGCCGAACGGGAAAAAACCCGGATCGTGGATAGAGGCGTCCGGGTTAACGACTCCTTCTTCAAGCGCCGCGATCGCCATGATGATTTTGAAGGTCGAGCCCGGCGGATATTGCCCCTGAATCGCGCGATTGCTGAGCGGGAGCAGCCGGTCTTTGATCAGTTCGCTCCATTCTTCAGTCTTGATGCCGCGGGCGAAAACATTCGGATCAAAGGCCGGCGTGCTGGCCAGCGCGAGGATTGCGCCGCTGTTGACGTCGAGCGCGACGATGGTCCCTTGTTTGCCTTTGAGCGCTTCGTACGCGGCTTCTTGGAGCTGGCGGTCCAAAGTGAGATGAATGGTATCGCCGGGAATATCCGTCACCTCGTGAAGCACGCGGACGCGCCGCCCCAACGCGTCGACCTCGACCTGTTGGCCGCCGCTCTGGCCACGCAGCAGCTCTTCCCAGCGCCGCTCCAAGCCGTATTGGCCGATCTCATCGCCGAGGACGTAGCCCTGGTCCTTGAGTAGTTTCAACTGTCTTTGATTGATCTCGCCGAGATAACCCAGGACGTGCGCCGCCATCGGCCCATCGGCGTAACTGCGCCGCGGCCGGGCGCGCAAACTGACGCCCGGCAGATCGAGCTGGTGCGTTTCCACCGCGACCACCGCCGACCAATCAACGTCCCGCCCCAACACCATCTCGTCGAAGGCCGCGCGGCTTTTGCCCTCTTCAAAGGTTTTTAGCAGTTCATTTTCGTCGCGTCTCAGATAGCGCGCCAGCAAGCGCAGCGTGTTCTCGGGATTTTGCGCATCTTCGGGTACAAAAATGATATCGAAGGACGGCCGGCTATCGACGAGCAGCTGTCCGTGGCGGTCGAAGATCATGCCGCGAGTACCCGCCAGGCGCTTGATGCGCACGCGATTGTTCTCGGATAAAAATGTGTAGCGGTCGCCGGAAAGAATTTGCAGGAAAACCAACCGGCTGAAGAGGCCGAGAAAGGCGAAAGCAAGAATGACGTAGAGCAGGCGCGCGCGCCGGCGCAGCTCCGGGCCACCGTCTTGTTTATTGATCTCCGCCAGTGCAGCCATCGTCGTTATATGACGGCGCCTAATCTTTTGAAATAGTTCTCGCCGCGCCGCAACAGCGAGAAGACAAACGGCGCCAGCGCCGCCGCCACCAGAGCTTCCATGATGATATACTTAGCGGCGCCCAGCCAGAAACCCTCCAGGCTCAGGAAAATGACCCACACTAGCACCATGGCGGCGCCTTTAACCAGGGCGGCGCATAACACGACCAGGGAGCTGACCACGGGATGATGCAGCCAGATCGAACGCGAGCTGAAATAGACCGTCAAAAAAACCAGCGTCATGGCGAACGCATTGAGCCCGAGCAAGCGGCTCGATACGACGTCGATGGAATAACCCAAGACGAAGGCGCCCACCGCCGCCCCCACCGTCGGATGATGCAGCCCCAGGTAAACGCACAGCACCAAAATCAAATCCGGCACGATCGGACCGAACGGTAACAAAGAAAAGAAAGTCGATTGCAGCAGGATGAGAAAGATCCCGATCAGAAAATAGAGCAAGAAAAGCCTCATGGGAAAATCGCCGACGCTCGCGGTCCTCAAGGTCAATTTTATTCCGCGCGCGCGGCGGCGACAACCAGGACCTCTTCGACGCGCGCGGACTGGACCGCCGGCAGCACTTCGATGGATTGGAACAGGCCGATCTGCTGTTTGCTCACTTTGATCACCGTGCCGACCATCATGCCTCTGGGAAATACGCCGTCGGTGCCCGAGGTGATCAGCCGGTCGCCTTCCTGAATGTCCTCGCTCCGTTTGACGTACTTGAGCACGATGCCGTTCTCCAAAGAACCCGAGACGATGCCGCGCGCGCGCGTGCGCTGCACCAGCACGTCGATGCCGCTGTTGGGATCGGTCAACAATAAGACCTTCGCCGTGCGCGGCGTTACGGCGACGACTTGCCCGACCACGCCCAGCGGCGTGACCACCGCCATCCCCTTGCGCACGCCGTCGGCGCTGCCCTTGCCGAGCACGCAGCTTTTAAACCAACTGGTGGCGCTGTTGGCGATGATCGAGGCGGTAATCGCGGTGCCGGACAATTGGCTGCGGAAATCGAGCAACTGCTTAAGCCGGTTGTTGGTGGCCTGGGCCTCCAGGAGTTTCTGTCTTTCAACCTCGAGATTCTGAATACGTTTGCGCAGCCGCTCGTTTTCGCTGCGGAAGCCCGCCAGCGTATCGTAGTTCTCGCTCAGTCCGGTAATCCAATTGACGGTTCCTTGTGCGGTGATTTGCAGCGGCCGCATGATCCACATCAACACCGCCCCCAGCGGCTCGTTTTTGAGTTGCCCGCGCGCGCCTGCGGTCATGATGTAGACCGACAGGAGAAGGCAAAAAAAACAACTTAGCGGAACTTGATTCTTACGCAGAAAAGCGAGCATGGAAGGCTCGATTGCCTCCAGCCGTTAGGCTTGAGGCCGACGTCAGCCTAGTGAACCGCCACCTCTCTGAGAAGCGAGATCTCGTCCAACGCCTTGCCCGCCCCCATGACGACGGCGGTCAGCGGATCGTCAGCCATCATCACCGGCAGTCCTGTTTCTTCGCGCAGTAGGATGTCTAAATTTCTCAGCAGTGCGCCGCCACCGGCCAGAACGATGCCGCGGTCGACTATGTCTGAGGCGAGTTCAGGCGGAGTGCGTTCGAGTGATAGGCGCACCGCCTCGACGATCTGATTGATCGGTTCGAGCAGCGAATCGCGAATCTCCTCGTCGGTGATAACGACGGTCTTTGGCACGCCCGCGACCAAATCGCGGCCTTTGATTTCCATGGTCTGCACTTCATCGCTGGGATAGGCGGAGCCGATGGTGATTTTAATCAATTCAGCAGTGCGTTCGCCGACGAGCAGATTGTACTTGCGCTTGATGAACTGGGCGATGGCCTCGTCCATTTTGTCGCCGCCCACCCGCACCGAGCGCGAAAAGACGATACCGGAGAGCGAAATCACCGCGACCTCGGTGGTGCCGCCGCCGATATCGACGATCATGTTCCCGGTTGGCTCGGTGATCGGCAAGCCCGAGCCGATGGCTGCCGCCATCGGTTCCTCGATCAAATAAACTTCCCGGGCGCCGGCCGATTCGGCGGACTCGCGCACGGCGCGTTTCTCAACTTCGGTGATGCCGAACGGCACGCCGACGATGATGCGCGGCCGCACCAGAGTGCGGCGGTTGTGAACTTTGTGGATGAAGTAGCGCAGCATCGCCTCAGTGATCTCGAAATCGGCGATGACACCATCTTTAAGCGGCCGAATGGCGACGATACTGCCCGGCGTGCGGCCGAGCATCCGTTTCGCCTCGGAGCCGACGGCGAGCACTTTTTTGCCGCCGCGCTCGTTACGCTGCTGCACCGCAACCACCGAGGGTTCGTTGCACACGATGCCTTGATTCTTGACGTAAATCAGGGTGTTGGCGGTCCCGAGATCAATCGCGAGATCGTTGGAAAAGACGCCGAAGAGGGCATCCAGCATCAGAAAACTCCTTCTTGAACGCGGCAAACGGACTCAAGGAACGAAAAATAACAGATTTACTCCGAGCAAGCAACAAAAGGATTTTCTTAGAGAAAATTCGTTTTAGCGCAGTATCCGCAGTTGCATTGGCGCAAGCCATTTTTTATCATACAAAGGCAGTTTTGACCGTATTTTTGCCGAGAGGATGGTTGACTACTGAATGCTCGATTTTTTACGCAAACGTAAAAGAAACTGGGTCATTGTTCTCTTTCTGGGCGTGATCATCGTAACTTTCACGCTTTTCTATGGCGGCGGCAATCTTGGTGAGCAAAGGGCGACAGAGATAGCGGAGGTCAATGGCGAACCGATCGGCCAGCGTGAGTTCGCGCTGCACTACGAGCGCGAAGTCCAGCGCTACCGCGATCTTTTAAAAGGATCGCTGACGCCGGAGATGATCAAAGGTCTCAATATCAAAGGCAACCTGATCGAGACGCTGATTCAGAAGAAACTCGTGCTGCAGGAAGCGCTCAACCTCGGCCTGACGGTGAGTGACGACGATTTGGCGCAGCATCTCGCCAAGATCCCCGAGTTTCAGATCGGCGGGCGCTTCAGCAAGGATCGCTACCTGCAAGTTCTCCAGGCCAACCGGCTTCTGCCGGTGCAATTCGAAGAGGAACAGCGCGAACAGCTGACCATTCAGCGGCTCTACACCGTCATTCTCGATGCGGTCCACGTGACTGAAGCCGAGGTGCGTGAGCGCTATCGCATTGAGCAGGAAAAGATCAATCTCAATTATATCAAGCTGGCGGCCGGCGACTTCCTTTCGCAGGTCAAGCTCACCGAAGACGACATCAAAAAATATTACGAGCGCAACAAAGATTCGCTCAAAGAACCCCTGCGCGTGCAAGTGGAGTATCTGGCTTACCCGTACGATCAGTTCACCGCGTCCGTGGAAGTGAGCGATAAAGAAATTGCAGAGTACTACAAGGCGAATCTCAAGACTCGGTTCCACAAACCCAAAGAAGTCAAAGTCCGCTACGTCTCAATAGCGCTGGCGCCCGGCGCCGATGCCGACCAGAAAAAAGCCGCCCAGGCGCGCGCCGAAGCTGTCGTCAAAGAGGCGCGCGGCGGCAAAGACTTCGCTGAGCTCGCCAAGCGCGAGTCCAGCGATTCCACGGCCGCCAAGGGCGGCGACGTCGGTTGGCTCGCGGCGGGACAGGTGCCGCCGCCGATGGAAAAAGTCCTGTTCAGTTTGGCGAAGGGCGCGGTCAGTGACGCCATTGAAACGCCGGCCGGCTTTCAGATCTTCAAAGTTGAAGACATCAGGGAGGAGAGGACACCGACACTCAAGGAAGCGAGCGCTGAAATCAGCAAGATTTTGAAAGCCGAGAAAGCCAAACGGGAAGCGGCAAAGATTGCCGACCGTGAGCGCGAAAAGGCGCTGTCCGGCAGCAGCTTCAATGAGCTGGCGCAAGCCAGCCGCGCGACGTTGAAGACGACGAAGTTAATCGCCAACGGCGAGATCGTGCCGGAAATCGGCGAGAATCAAGAATTCTATAAGAACGCTTTTGCGCTCAGCTCTAAAGAAACAAGCCCCATGGTCGAAGGGAAAGACGCTTATTACCTTTTGCGCCTCAAACAACGTAAGGAAGCCGCGGTCCCCCCGCTCGAGACCCTACGCAATCAAATCGAGAAAATTCTGAGAGAATCGAAAGGTTACGAACTGGCGTTGCAGCGCGGCAATAACCTGATTGAGCAACTCAAGAAGGAAAAAGACGTCGGCAAAGTGGCGCAGGCGAACAATTTGAAAGTGGCAGAAACCGGCTGGTTTGTGCGCGCTGCGCCGCAGCTGCCGAAGATCGGCGAGCTGCCCGAATTGAAAGCCGGACCGATAGCGCTGTCTGAGCAAAAGCCGATTGCGGACAAGCTTTACACGCAGCAGGATGCGCTCTATATTTTTGCATTCAAAGGAAGCCAGGGCGCGGATATGGAGCAGTTCGAGAAGGATAAGGAGTCGATCAAGAAACAAGCCTTGGCCGAGAGCCGCCAGCGCGCGTTGGTTAAATTCATGGAGGGTCTCAAGAACAAAGCGCAGATCAGGCTCAACACGGCTTTCCTCGAAGAGAGTTAAGACCCGCCCTGCAAGAAGCAATGGCGCCCACACCTGGAGAGATTGCGGCTTTACGAACCCGCCCATTGTGCCGCTCATCCGCCGCGATGCCAAGGATGAGCGGTTTTCTTATTCAATCCGCTCCGTCCGGGAATTAGATTGATGCAAGTCCTCTTGGTGCGCCACGGCGCGACGGACTGGAATCTCCAGGGGCGCTGCCAGGGATCGTCGGATCGCGATTTAAGCGAGGCCGGCCTGCGCCAGGCCGAGCAAATCTCCGCGCTATTCAGCCAAGAGAAAATTCACGTCATCTATTCCAGCAATCTGCGCCGGGCGCGTCAAACCGCCGCGGTCATCAGCCGGCCGCACGATTTGCCGGTGCTGATCGAAGACGGCGTCCGCGAGCTCGACCACGGCGAGCTCGAGGGACTGACGTTCAATGAAATCAAAACCCAGCACGGTGAATTCCTAGCGCGCTGGCGCAGCGAGCCGGCGGACATCCGTGTCCCCGGCGGCGAACGGCTGGCCGACGTCGCCGAGCGCGCGTGGAACGGCTTGAATGAAATCGTCAAGCGCCACCGGCAGGCGGAGCGCATCCTGGTGGTGAGCCACAACTTTCCGATATTGGGAATCGTTTGCCGGATCAGCGGCACTCACCTCAACGATTACCGGACCTTTCATCTCGACCCCTGCGGCGTCACCCGCATTGCTCACGACGATGGGCGCGGTTGGTACATCACCCACGTCAACAGCCGGGAATATCCCGCCCAGTCGGCTGCGCTGCAAAGATAAGACGACCGGCCGCGGCCGGATCACTTTGTCTCGTCGTCTCGGTGATTTCGCGCCAGCCGGGCGACGGCCCAAAACAACGCCGCCACAAGCAAATAAGCAATTAAAAATTCCGGCGCGGCCATAAAGCCGAACCGGCTGGTAATGCCTCCGGCGCCGAGGTCATACGCGTGAATGATACCGAAAGTCGAAAGCAGCGCCGCCGCCAGCGACCACGCGGCGGCGTGCGCAAACTTGCGCTCGATCAAGGCAACGCCGATGGCGGAGAGAATCATCGAAGTGAAAATAAAGCCGCGCTCGAGTGAAATCATACCGTGGATGGCGACGCTTTCCTGGCTAAACTTCGCCAAGCCGACTTGAAACAGAGAAGTTCCCGCCGCCCGCAAGCCGGTTTCGAGCATCAGCAACGCCCAACCGGCCAGCGCCGGCACGATTCCCAACGCTACCGCCGGCGCATGCTCCCGCGGGGTTTCCTGGAATGCCTGGGCGACAATAATGATGCCGATGTAAAGCAGAATTCCAATGCCTGCTTCCAAGGGAATGATGCCAAGCACCGACTGAATCGATCCGGTGAGACAGAGCAAGCTGATAAAAACGCCGTTCAAAGCGGAATAACCGGAGCGCGCGCCGAGGCGTTTCCAGCCGGGATGGCCGATGTAAATCGTCGTGGGGAACACACTGCCGAACAGCGCGGCGACGACGGAACCGATGCCATTGGCCATGAGCGAGGGAAAAGTTCGAAAGCGATCGCCGGCGGCTTCGGCGCTTTCGATATTTTGCAGCGAACCGACGACGTTGAAAATGCCCATGGGAAAGATGACCGAAAAATAATTTAGAAAAGCCGGATGGGTGAGCGCTTCCCAGAGCGAGCCGCCGGTGAACGCGGGCAGGAACAACGCAGGATGGAACGCAATGGCTTCGCCCTTCATCGTACCAAGCGCCCACCCTAGGGCCGTGCCGATCGCGACCGCCACCATGCCGCCGGGCAAACCGAGCGGCAATCTTTGATGTGAGAAATAGGCGACAAAAATTACCGCCACCGGCACCAGCGCGACCAGCGGCTGGGCAAAGATTTTGAACGTGAAGTCCATCGATATAAAGGTAATCGCAATGCCCGCCAGCGCTGACAAGAGGGCCGCCCG
Organism: Binatia bacterium; assembly: GCA_050735675.1. Classification (GTDB taxonomy): domain Bacteria; phylum Desulfobacterota; class Binatia; order UBA9968; family UBA9968; genus DP-20. The sequence continues at coordinate 20,231 of JBOHVN010000316.1, forward strand.
CGGTGTCACCCGGCGCACCGCCTCGGCGACGAAAGCGCAGACGATTTCGATGACGCCGTTGAGGAAACATGCGACCAGCCCGACTTTCCACGCCCACACCGGATCCTGGGTCTCTTGCACGATCGGCAGCATGATGAAAAACACGTAGGCAAACAGGCTCACCGTGTTGATGCCATAGGGCAGCGCGGTCACGTCCTCACGGCCCGTCTCTCGGGCCAACCGGCGCGCCTGCCAGGCATAGAAGAAATTGCCGACGAGAATCGACATCGCCGCGCCCGGCAGAATCTTGCCGAATATGTAATCGTCCGGCAGCCGGATCAGCTCCCGGCACAAAGTGACGATCAGGATCAGCTGAATCAGGTTGTCGATCATCAACCCGAAAAAGCCGTCGAGATCCTTGCGCACGAACCAGGGCGGGTTGAAAGAAGCTTGGGGCATGAATCGCGATTACTCCCCCGTAAAAGTTTCGCCGACTGTAGCCGCCGCCGCTCTTTTATGTCAAATGGCTTACGGGGTCCCAATGAGATTGGGCAACAATCTAGCAGCCACGTGCTCACGGCACAGAACAACCGGCCGGAGCCGACGAAAGGAAATGTGTTGTTAACCGGAGCCTAAAGAGCTGGACTAAACAGGGAGGACGTTCAACGCCGGGGGAGGTAAGGTCTTATCTGTATCATGAGCTAGTTCCTGATACTCTTCGCTGGAGCAAGGTTGAAAGTTATCCGGCCAATCTGCTGTTAATGTACAAAGCAATCGTAATTGAATGGGTGCATCGGCGTTTACCCGATTGACATGCACCTGAACTGCATCCGGATTGTTTTCTAAAATTTCGAGAAAATCGCACGAGATGTATCTAGGGCAGTAGCCAACAATACTCGCGGGCTCGTTCGTGCGAAGGGCGATTGCACAACCGTCATAGGAGTTTTGAGGATCGGGCAGCAGATACAGTCTATCGCCGGTGCGAAGCTTACTGATGCGAATACGAGCTTCATCGGGTAAGTATCGAAGCCCATGACTGAAAAAGTGAACCACGTACTTGCCTTCGGCGTTTCGTTCGGGACAGGGAAACACGGTCAAAGAATCGGTTTCTCGAACCCCCTCGGTGCGGGCAAGCAATACTAAAGGGGCCGCCTCCTCCTCCCGCAAATCGAGCCATCGCAAAAAATCTTGGTACTCCGGACGTTTTCTTGAGATGAGACGATTCGCAAACAAAGGAAACAAATCCGGAGATTTGTAGGTCTCATGCAGGTTCCGCATGGAACCGAAAGGGATAAAATTCTTGGAAA
>JBOHVN010000317.1:0-26516 GCA_050735675.1 Binatia bacterium
TCGCGCGAGCCTTTTCATAGCTGGCGCAAGCGGGGCTTTGCGCGCGAGCTGGTTCAAGGCGTGAGGACCAGAGACGAGAAACTGCCCCGACACACCTCACCAAAGAGGTGATGGCGCAGCCCAAGGACGTGATCGATCAACTCAAAAGCTGATGGGAAAGCAAAGCTCAAACAGCACTCGGCAAAATTCTCGCCTTACGGTTTGATATCCTGCATGAACCATTCGCTCGGTATCTCGCGGCCGAGACCTTGTTCCTTTGCGCCTTTGTAAGCGCAATAGCCCATGGCGGCGAATTGAACGCCGGTGCCGACGTTGTTTAAGAAGAAAGTTATCTGCGTGTCGTTGGCGCGGGCCGGGATTTTGCCGGCGATCAGATCGCAAATCTCGGGATACTTGGACCAGTCTCGCGGCTTTTCGCGGCGCACGCCGGGCATGTCTTCGATAATGCCCGGCGGCTGGTAGTGCTGGATACCGCCGAACCGTGTGTGGATCGCGATCAGATCGCATTTCTCCAAAACCCCGAGGTCCGTCTCGAATTCCCGAATTGAGTTGTAGTGCATGCCGGGCTCGAGCCAGTCGAGTTTTAATACCGGCTGGGATGAGTTGGTGGCGCTGCACACGACATCGCACCCTCGGGTGGCTTGTTCTGCGCTTTCGACGGGTTCGCCGGGCACTCCGGTTTCTCGGGACATTTCTTCAACGAACGTTTTCCTATGCTGCGGGTTGGGGCTGAACACTTTGACTTTCTTAAGCGGCATTATCGCGGTCATGAAACGATAGTGGGCTTTCGCCTGGCCGCCCGAACCGATGAGGCCCAAGACTTGGGAGTTTTTCCGCGCCATCACTTTCATGCCGAGCGCGCTGGTTACTCCGACGCGGGTCTGTTGAATGAGACCGTCCGGCATCATGGCCAACAACTCGCCGGTTTGTGCGCTGAAGAGTTGCACGAGGCCGACGAACATCCCCTTGCCCGCAAGCGGAATCTTTTCCAACCGCACGGTGCCTCGAATCTGTTGTTCCTGGACGACATCGGAGGTCACGCGCAAGGCCAGAACGCCGTACTTGCCGATGCCGCCGTCGACGGACTTAAAGCTGTAAGTGGAGTTCGGCAGCGAATGGGTTAGATACGAATGACAGGTCGGTCGATTGACCGCGCGACTATGGGCTTGCTCGCGGTAGGATTCCTCCATAACGTCCAGGCATTCCTTTATGTTCAAGGCTCTCTGAACGTCGTCGTTGCTCAGAACGAGGGTCATTAATGATTCTCCAGTCGTGCGTTTTGAATTCTTTGTAACACAGAGCGGCAGAACCGCAACTCAAGCAGCAGGCGTACAGAGCCTCAGAGTTAGCAGAGTTCGGAGTTTTTCTTGATAAAATTCTTTGCTTGGCGTACTCCACGGTGAGCCTCCTCTGGACCGAGACAATCCGGCGCGGAGGCACGATCGGTAAGCCAAATTTGACAGTATTAGCCGCGGGCCGGACAAGTTTCGCGTTTGCTTGCACAGTAGCGGGACTCACTTTTAGGGAAAGCTAGGGAGCGATCAGCGATTTCTTACCCTTCTCGCGAGATCGATAAGGGGCGTCGAATGGGCGGGATTCCCAAGCCCAGCTGGTGTAAGAATTGCTTTGTGCTTTTCCAGATACTCAGCCCGACGCGCCAACTTCAAAATCCGGGAGAAAACACATGCTCGAGAATCTTAGCGGAAAGACTTCGCACGACGAGACGGCGTTACATGAGATTTCTTTAGTGATCGGTCCGACCGAAGTGGCCGATGTCATGACCGGCAAAGTGGTCACTCTAAGCCCGCATCACACCTTTGACGACGCCGCCAACCTTATGAACGACCGCCATTTTCGCCACTGCGTCGTTGTCGATAACTATCGTAACGCTGTCGGCGTGATTTCCGACCGAGACATTTTCAGGGCGTTGGCGCGAAATCCCAATTCGCGCTCCAAGTCGCTCAACCAAATCATGACGCGGAATCCCATCACCGTTAAACGCAATACACCCATCATCGAGGCTGTATCGAAGCTCGTCGCCAAGCGGATCAATTGTCTTCCCGTCGTCGAGGATGATGGTGCGGTGTGCGGCATCGTCACCTCTACCGATCTTCTGAAGTCCTATCAGCAGCTTCTTGAGATGGTGCGACGACAGGCGCGCTAAACGTCCGCGCGCGCAAAAAACTTCCAGCTCGTTATCGATCTCCGTCCCGCCCTACCGTGTATAAGGGTCATGCATGGGGCGGAGAATTTCAGTCACGGTCAAGCCCAATTCCAAATCGCCTTCGGTTATTAAATTAACCGAGAGCGAATTTCGCGCGGCCATGCGCGAGCCGGCGCGCGATGGCAAGGCCAACCGGGCGCTTATTGAATTGCTCGCGCGTCATTTTGGCATCGCCAAATCGGCGATCAAGATCGTTCGCGGTCACCGTTCCCGGCACAAAATTATAGAATTGGGCTAACGTCGTTATGCGATCGGCGCCAGTTAGGAATTGCGTCGCCGATCAGCTAATGAACTCAGGCAGCGCCGCCGTGCAGCGTTTCTTGTGGCGGCGAAATCGGCGGGTGGACAGACGCTGTTACGGCTCGTCAGGTTGCGAACGCGAGAGAATCCGCATATGGATTTAGGTTGATTCCGGCTAAACTAAGGGAACACCGTTGTCAAAGATCGAGAATGTTCAATCAGTTGCGACGCCGTTTGTAACGTGGGGGCGGTTGGCGGCCAACTCCACGGCGCACATGACCGAACATCTATTTAACGGCGTGATCGCGGTCATCCTGCCGCTCATTACCACGTCGCTGGGCTTAACTCTCGCGCAGGCGGGCGCTTTGGCTTCCGCGCGGACTTTAATGGCGGGAGTGGCGAGCTTTCCCTCGGGTTTTTTGGCCGACCTGGCAAGCCGGCGCAATATCTTGCTCGGGCTTTGCATCGGCCTGATCGGACTCGCATGCCTCGGCATGAGCGTCGCGTCGAGTTTTTCCGTCTTGCTGGTTTTCATGGCGCTCAGCGGTTTCGGCGGCGGCGGCTTTCATCCGCAATCGCTCGCGATCTTGTCGGCGAAATATCGCGACCGGCGCGCGTTTGCGCTCGGCGTGCACGATAGCAGCGCCAACTTGGGCGAAGTCGTCGGACCGCTCGCCCTCGGGTTGCTACTGACGTTTCTTGATTGGCGTACGACGTTGCAAATCTGGGCTGTTCCCGGTCTGGCGCTTGGCGTTCTTTACGCGGTTTTCGGCGCGGAAGGCGATCTCGCGGCGGGGCGCGTGCGCGATTATCGCCGCTCGTTGTGGGAAGATGTCGTCAAGAACAAGGCGGTGTTCGGCCTGGTTACAGTGTCGACTCTCCGCGCCATGGGGCAAACCGCCCTGGCGGTATTCCTGCCGCTTTATTTGGCGCTGCACCTAAAATTATCCGCCGGCGTGGTCGGCGCCTACATGTCGATTCTGTTTTTGTTCGCGGGCATGGCGCCGGCCTTTGTCGGTTGGATCTCCGATCGCTTCGGCCACAAGTTTTTAATCGTGGTTTTTTCTTTCCTCAGTTTTGCGACCATTGCCGCGATTCCTCTGCTGGGATCCGGTTGGCTTTTGGCCGCCGGCCTGGCTGCTCTCGGCGCGCTGCTCTGGGCGCTCAGGCCGGTCATCGTCTCCGCCGCCATGGAGGCGGCGCCGCAACAGCTCACCGGCAGCATCGTGGCGTTTATCTACGGCGCGAATATGGCCGTTTCCTTCCTGGCGCCGATCATGGCCGGGCTGATCGCCGACGCTTACGGTTTGCCCGCGGCTTTGACCGCCATCGCTTTTTTTCCTCTGGTCGCCGCTGTTGTCACATTCCTGTTGCTCAAGCCGCCGAGCACGGCACAATCCTCAATCTGACAATTGCCGAAATCGACGAAGCCATGACTCTCATTCTCACGAATCAAGAAATCGAAAGTATTTTTACCCTCGACGAGTGTTTCCACGCGCTGGAACCAGCGCTCCTCGACCTGGGAAATGGCGAGGCGGTGAGTATGCCGCGCCAGGATCTGCTGGTGCCGGGTCCGCTCGACGGCAGCTACCACGGACTTAAAACTTCGTGCGCGTCGCTGCCGCGCGCGGAAGTGACGACCATGAGGCTCACTTCCGACGTTCTCACCTGGCCCATGGTGAGCGGCAGGCAGCGCCGCGTAAAAGTTCCGCTGGCGATGGGCGGCAAATACGTCGGTCTGGTATTTCTCTTCAGCACGGCGACGGGAGAGCTTCTGGCGATTTTCCCCGACGGGGTGATGCAAGCGATTCGCGTCGGCGTCACCAATGCGCTTTCGGCAAAGTATCTCGCGCGCCAGGATTCCGCGGTCCTTGCGCTCTTCGGCTCCGGCTGGCAGGCGGGACCGGCTCTGACGGCGATGTGCCGGGTGTTGCCGATCAAAGAAGTACGGGTCTTTAGCCCGACGGAAAAAAACCGCGAAGCGTTCGTGCGAAAAATGAGCGCCACCGCCGATGCGCCGTTGCGCTCCGTATCGTCGCCGGAAGAAGCCGTGAAAGGCGCGGATGTGGTTTCGCTAGCGACCAATGCCTTGGATGCATTCTTTCCCGCATCGTGGATTAGCGACGGCATGCACATCACCACCGTGCGGCCAAGCGAGCTCATGCTCGACGCGTTGGTGCGCTGCGACCTGATCGCGGTGACTACGCGTGAGGCGGCAAATCTCTTCACCCTGCCCGGCGAAGAAACCAAGGTTCCCGAGTTCGGCAGAGGCGACTACGGCCGCGCGGAGCTTAAAAACACGGCCGCCGATTGGCGCGACAAGCCCGAGTTATCGAAAATCATGGCCGGGAAGGTGACAGGTCGGAAGAGCGCCGCAGATGTGACTTGCATGCTGAACCATTTGGGGCTCGGGCTTCAGTTCTCCGCCGCCGCAGCGAGAATTTATGAATTGGCGAAGGCACGAGGATTGGGGAGAGACTTGCCCGGCGAATGGTTTTGCCAGGACGAGCACTCGTAGTCTCACTGTTTAGAAATCTCAGCACGATCAGGACTCGACCATTTCGGCGCGTGCATTCAGCCCGGAATCCGCAGTTGAGAATCCATTGCCCAGCGGGGCGCAATCCTGCCGTTGTGAAGACAATGCTTTGCTACCTCTGAGCGGTTTGCGATCCATCGGTGTTTTACGAACCATCCTTGCCACCGGAGCAACGGATTGCCAAACGCGCGAAAAGACTTTGTCGCTGCACCCTTGGGTGTCTTCACGACTCCAGGATCGTGCCCCGCGGTGCTGCGCCAAGTTGCGACTGCGGAATCCAGGTTCAGTGGTCTCTAAGGAGGCGCCCCAGATTCGGTAATCGATCATCGATGCCAGCCATCCTGAGCGCCTGCCACAAGCCCGCTTGATTGCTGGTTACCACCGGCAAACCGGTGTCAGTTTCCAATGGCTCGATCGCTTCGAAGCTGCGGAGATTACCGCACGAGATGAAGATGCCGTCGGCGTCCGGCGCGGAGCTTGCCACTTCACGAGCCAGCCGATAGGTTTCATCCGGCATTACTTTACCCATATCGATGCTACGTTTGAGTCCCATGCCGCGGATTGCCGCGACTGCGAAGCCGGACTGCCGTAAGACATCGACCAGGCGCGCGTCGATATCGGCGAGATAAGATGTAGCGATCGCCGGCCGTTTGATCTCAAGCGCGCGCAACGCCTCGACCACGGAGGTTAGCGATGTGGTCGCTTTAATACCGGTAGCAGCGCTGATGCGGCGACTAAGCTCCTGATCATGGCCGAAGCCGCGAAAGAACGCGATGGCGGTGCCGGCCTGTAAGGATCACGTCGACTTCCGCGGAGGCGAGCTCCAGGGCGGCGCGCTCCACCTGCTTGACGGTCTCGCTGAGCCCTTCGACGGTGACATCGTGGAGGAGCGTCCGGGTTTCAACCAGGCAGACGCCTTCAGGCATGGCGCGGCGCCATTCTTCGCAGCCGACGGTTTCGGGAGAAGGGGAGATGCGGCCGATTTTTGCGCGCCAACCGTACATTTATTCTATGGCAACAGGATGATCTTGCCGGTGGATCGGCGCGATTCCATTTCGCGATGCGCGTCGGCGGCATCTGCCAGGGGAAAAGTTTTGCCGATCTTGACGTTGAGCTTTCCTGCTTCAATCCACTGGAACAAATCACCCGCGCGCCAAGCGACGTCGCTCTGACTTGCGACGTTGTGGGTCAGACTCGGCCGCGCGAGCGATAGCGAACCTTTGGCGTTCAGCACCGCGGTATCGAACGGCGGCACCGGACCGCTGGCCTGGCCGAAGATGACCAGGCAGCCCAGCGGCGCCAGGCAGTCGAGGCTTTTCTCGTAGGTTTCCTTCCCCACAGAATCGTAGACGACATTGACGCCTTTGCCGCCGCTGAGCGTTCTCACCTCAACGGCGAAGTCTTGTGTCGTGTAGTTGATCGTTGCGTCGGCTCCGGCCTCGCGCGCGATTTGCGCCTTGGCCTCCGACGATACCGTGCCGATGACGCGGGCGCCGAGCATTTTCGCGATTTGAACCAGCAGTAACCCTGTTCCACCGGCAGCCGCGTGGACGAGCACGGTGTCGTTCGGCTTCACGGTGTACGTGCTATGGGTCAAATAGTGCGCGGTCATTCCCTGGAGCATCACCGCGGCGGCCGTTGGGAAATCGCTGGCGCCCGGCAGCTTGAATAGATGCCAGCTTGGTACGTTGTACAGCTCGGCGTATGAGCCGTAGCCGTTGGATATGCCGTAGGCGACGCGGTCGCCGGCTTTGACGTTACTCACATCGGCGCCGACTTCGACGACGGTTCCCGCCGCTTCGGCGCCGGGGATGTAGGGGAGCGAGCGGCGCTGATGTCCGCCCCAGTGAAATCCCGAGCGATAGTAAATATCGAGAAAGTTAACGCCGGTTGCTGCGATCTGGACCAACGCTTCGCCGGTTGCCGGCCTCGGGTCGGCAATCTCCTCGTAGCAAAGAACTTCCGGCCCGCCGAGTTCGTGGACGCGAACTGCCTTCATCCCGAAATCCGCAGTGGAGGATCCATTGCCCAGCGGGGCGCAATCATGCCGTTGCGAAGGCAATGCTTTGCTGCCTCTGAGCGGCGTGCGATCATCGGTGTTTTACGAACCATCCTCGCCACCGCACCAACGGATTGCCCAACGCGCGAAAAGACTTTGTCGCTGTACCCCTGGGTGTCTTCACGACTCCAGGATCGTGCCCCGCGGTGCTGAGCCAAGTTGCGACTGCGGATTCCGGGTTCATTCTCTTTACGATAATCAGTTGTCGAGGATCGCGATCACTCGCGCCGGCGCCGATTCGGTCTTCCATTTGACCGGCAGGGCGACGACCTGGGCGGTAGGACCGATCTGGTCGAGGTTGATCAGGTTTTCGATCTGGAATGTCACCCGCGGAAGGATCGTCCGATGGACGCGCATGGCGCTGCTGAGGATTTCCTCGGCCTTTTGATAGTCCGAGCCTTTTTCTTCCTGGGCGAAGTCATAGCCGACGACGGACGGCTTCTTATCGACGACCCACTCCGCGGCTTCTTTGGTGAGATAGGGCGACTCGTTCCACCATTTGGGGTCGGTGGTGTCGTGTCCCTTCGGCCAGTCGGTTCTGAGTAAAAGCATGCCGCCCGCCTGGATCTCGACGCCTTGCTGCCTGAGTTTTTGTTCGGCTTCGATCAAGTCCTCTGGTGTGATGCTGGCATGGGCTTTTCCTTTGGCGGTCAGATCCAAGACCACTGCCTTCCCCAGCATCGGTTCCAACGGCAGTTGTTCGATGGACGGCTTGTCGCGGAAAAAATGATGCGGCGAGTCGATGTGCGTGCCGACGTGCACCGTCATTTGCACGACGTTGGAGACAAAGCCTTTGTCTTCCCAATTGATGATGGGTCTGAGCTTGAAATAGTTTTCATCTGGGGCAAAGGGCGCCGAGTCGCATTCTTCCACGGTCATGCTGAGATCTACGATACGCATGGTGAGTTCCTCCGGAAAAAAATCAGGCACCCCATATTCCGCCCGATTGCCGGAAAGGTCAACGGCCGGCCGGACGAAGCGGCTGGAGCCAGGCGGCAATCGACGGGGTCCGTTCCAGCGCCGAAAAGTTTTTCAGAAATTTCGTTGTCTTTCCCGGCGGCAGAATGCCGGCGGCACACTGGCCAAACTTCTCTTCGATATCGCCGCGCGAGGCGGGACGGCTGGGGTGGCCGCGGGCAATGGCGGCCCGGCTGCGATGCACCGGGCCGCGCTTCAGCGCAATCTCGACTTCCGTGTCGATGCCGAGCTTGTGCGTTCGCGTCGAGGCCGGCCGGCGCACGAGCTCGATCCGGCGCATCAAGTCTTGAATCCGGGAGTCGCGCAGGCGCGCGGCGGCGAATTGACGCAATCCGGCGGCGCCGTCGACCATTGCCGCGGCGACGGCGAAGTGGAGACTGAATTTAGCCTGGAGACTGTCCTGAGGAATTTTATAGACCAGGGGCAGAGCGGCCTCGGCATCGAGCGCGACTCTGATTCGGTCGATGCTTTGCGCCTCGATGCCGTAGCGTTCGCGCAACTCGAGCGTTACATCCAATGCGGGATGGAGCACGCCGGCGCAGGGGTAAAGTTTAACGGCCACGCCGGGTCTGAAAAAAAACAACGGTTTGCCAAATCGCAGGAGCCTAACATCCACCCGGCTCCGGCACATGGCGGAAAAAAAGCCCATGGACTCATCGAAGATGTTTTCCGAAGCGGTGAAACCGCCGGAGGCCAATCGGGCGGCGAGCAGACCGTTCTCGGCGGCGCGACCGGCGTTCAATCCTTTGGCCATGGTGCCTCGGTTGGCGCGGAGCCCCGAGGCGAGCGTGCCAGCAATGCCGAGAGCGTGACGGATCGATCTTGGCTGAAGGTTGAGCAGACGGGCGCAAGCGGCGGCAGCGCCGAAGGCGCCGAGGGTTCCGGTGGGGTGAAAACCGTCCAGGTAGTGGCTTGGGTCGACGGCGTCGCCCAAGCGGCAGGCGACTTCGACGCCGACGATGTACGCGGCGAGAAGCGCTGAGCCGTTAGCGCGCCGGCTTTCCGCCAAAGCGAGAGCTGCGGCCAGGACGGGAGTCGTCGGATGGGTTTGCTGGCCCAAGGGGCGGGACCCAAGTGTGGCGAGTTGGGCGTCGTCATAGTCCAAAACATGGCCCTGCACGCCGTTTAGCAAGGCCGCATGCTCGGCGGATACCCTGTTCGGCGTGCCCAGCACCGATGCTTCGGCTTTTGTTCCCCGGAGAAGGCAATCGAGCCGCAAAAGCCGGCTCGATTCTTCCTTGACTCCGCCGAGCATGGCCGCCAACCCGTCGAGCAGATGGAGCTTAGCGGCCTCGCGCACCTGCGGAGGAACGCTTTCTAGCTTGGTCCGTCCGATAAACTCGGTAATTTTTTGAGAGATGGTTTTGCCGGCTCGACGATGCACGCTCATGAGCGGATGTTGAGGCTGGAATACGGGCTGATCGCGTGGGCGGCGATGCCAGAAGTGATGCTGAGGCGCGATTATCGTTTGCGCTTGCGAGCGGCTCTGCGCGCAGGCTTGGAATCCGTCAGCTCTCCGGAGCTTTCGCCGGACCGGGCTTCCAGCTTCGGCTGGATGTTGTCCCGTATCCATTTTTGATCCCACCACTCCACCGGCAAAACCGGCACGCCGTGAAGATAGACGCCGAAATGAAGATGATCTCCCGCCGCCAGGCCCGTTTCACCGGTCTTGCCGATCGGCTGTCCTTGCTTGATCGGGTCCCCGGCTTTGACGTCCATCGAGCTCAAATGTGAGTACAAGGTAAAAAGCCCGAGGCCATGATCGATGATGACGGTGTTGCCGTAAATGCCGAGATCTCCGACGAAGGCGACCACGCCGCTGTTGGCGGCCTCGGCGGGGTAGTGCTTGATGACCGAGAGGTCGTAGCCAAGATGATAGGCGTTATCGATGACTTGATCTTTGTAGGTGTAGGTTCGGGCATCGGCGAAATTGGCTTCGACCTTGGAATTGCTGAGCTGGCGGAAGGCGACATTCCAGAGCATCGACGGCGTCGACTTAAGGGTTGTCTGTCTGATTTTCTCGTCGTTCTCCTTTCTGAGGTGGCGGTTCACTTTGATGAAAATGTCCTTCGGGCTTGCTTGGCGCGCGCCCACGTCGTTCACCAGCGGCGCGACCTTGGCTGCGATAAACTCATCGGAAATCGAGATCGTGCTCTTCTTATATTTCACATTTTTAAGCTCGTAAACGAGTCTCATCTCTCTCGTGTTGCCGGCTTTGTCTCTGGCCACCAGGGTCGCCCTTTGATCCTCCGCCACGTCGTACGGATGGGCGAAGAAGGCGATGAAATGATCCGGACGCTCCTTGATTTGCCCTTTGTAACCCGTGAAGAAATAATTCCCGACCTTCACGCCGCTGCTCACGGTATCGGCTGAGGGTTTGTAAACAATCACGCCGACGCCGCCGAAGTTCACGTAACGATCGTCGGCGATAAGCTCGAGGGTCGGCGCGGTGATATCGATAGTGACGTTTCTTTGCAGGGCGCTTTCGTTGCCGCGGAAAAAACTCCAGAGCGAGCGATCGCGCGCGCTCACGCTGAGCACGGCGGGGCCTTCCTTGAGCCCGGTGAGTTTGGAGGAGAAGGCCAGGGTGAATTTCTTCTGCATCACCGGCTGGTCGTACTGCTCCGATAAGAGCGGGAAATCGGCGCCGGCTGATTTTAGGCTCACGCTGAAGGATTTTAAGCCGCTGCCCCGATCGGTGGCTTCGATCTCGAGCGCGCCGAGGCCGATGATATCGGTATCCGGGTTAATCTTGATTTGCGGTTTATGCCATTCGAAGCGCGGCAGCAACCAAAGGCCGCCGCCGACGAACACGGCCAGGAGCAAAATCAAAAAGAAGCCGCGGCCGGGAACAAACCGTCTCTTGGGTCGACCGAATTCGAGTGCGCTCATGATTGAAATAGGTAAGGGTGCAAATGTGGAATAGCTTTATGGCCGAGGATAAACGGCCGCGGCGGCGAAGTCAATAAATTTTGACGCCGGCGTGCGTCTTTCAACGAAGCTTGTCACGGCGTGGCCGAGTACGAGCCGGCGCTAGAGCATGCCTTTATCGCTGAAACTAAAGAACCGGTCGTGACCGATTACGACGTGGTCGAGCACGCGCACGCCCATCACCTCGCCGACTTCTTTGAGCCGGCGCGTAATGTCGACGTCCTCGGGGCTCGGCGCCGGGTCGCCGCTCGGATGGTTGTGGACAAAAATCACGGCGGCGGCCGAGTCGCGGATCACCGGATTATAAACCTCGCGCGGGTGAACCAGTGACGCGGTGAGCGAGCCTTCCGATATTTTTACTTCACGGATCTTGCGGTTCTTGTTGTTGAGCAAAACGACATAGAAGAGCTCGCGCCTTTCTCTACCGAGATTCTCGCGAAAGTGATGATAAACATCTTCCGAGGAGCGCAGCGGCTGGCCGGTTTCCCATTTCACGCTGCCGGTACGCCGGGCGATTTCGAGGCACGCCTTGATTTGCGCGACTTTGGCGGGGCCGATGCCTTTCACGGTGGCGAGCTCGCTCGCCGAGGCATCTTCGATGCCTTTCAGTCCGCCGAATTGATTTAACAGCACGCGGGCGTGGTCGAGGGCGCTCTGTCCGGTGCTGGCGTTGCCGTTGCGCAAAATGATCGCGAGCAGTTCGGCCTCGCTGAGCGCGTGCGCACCCTTCGAAAGAAGCTTTTCCCTAGGACGATCTTCCTCGGGCCATTCTTTGATGGTCTGGTATGAAGCCATGCGCCCTCGCGATGGGTAACGTTGACCGCCTAAACCGCCGATCCAGGTTGCGCAAGGGTCTACCACAGTGAGCGCGGTTTAGTCCAACGCGCGGAGCGCAAGGCCCTTCAGGTATTCGCCTTCCGGGTGGTGCAGGCTGACGGGGTGATCGATGGGTTGGCCCAATCGTTTGATGACGGCGATCTTGCGGCGCGCATCGACGGCGGCGCCGAAGACGATTTTTTGGAACAGCTCGATGGGAAGATGCTGAGAGCAGGAAAAAGTGACAAGCAAGCCGCCGGGATTAAGATGCTTAAGAGCGTGCAGATTGAGAAACTTGTAACCGCCCGCGGCGGCGTCCACGTCGCTTCTCTTATGCGCCAAGGAAGGCGGGTCCAAGACAATAAGATCGAACTTCTTGTCGATTTCCTTAAGATACGCAAAGGCATCGCCTTTGAGCAGCTCTCCGGGCGCGTCGCCAAAACCGTTGAGCTCGAGATTACGCTCGGCAAGCTCCAGCGCCGCTTGAGAAGAGTCGAAGGTGACGACCTCTTTGGCGCCGCCGGCGAAAGCGTACACGGAGAACGCTCCGGTATAAGCGAAGCAATTGAGAACCGAGCGATCGCGGGCAAGCGAGCTGAGGAACGCGCGATTGTCGCGCTGATCTAAGAAAAAGCCGGTTTTTTGCCCGCGTCTGACGTCGACCAGGAATTTGTAGCCGTTTTCCATCACTTCAATGGCCGGCGGCGGCGCTTCGCCGCGCATTACGCCGACCGAGGACGCAAGCCCTTCCTCGTCTCCGACTCGGCCTTCGCTGCGCTCAAAGATTCCTTCGATCGAATCGAGATCGTTCAAGGCTTCGAGGATCTCTTCGCGAAAAAGGGCCATGCCGGAGGAGAAGAATTGGCAGACAAGAAAGCCGCCGTAGCGATCGACAAAAAGCCCCGGCACAAAATCGCCCTCGCCGTTAACAATCCGGTAGGCGGATGTCGCGGCGGACAAATGTCGCTGTCTAAAAGCATAGGCTTGGCGCAGCCGGCGCGCGAAGAAATCTCCGTCGATCGCGTCTTTTTGCCATGTGAGCACGCGAACGCGTATTTGCGATTTTGGATTGTAAAGACCGCGGGCGAGCCAATTCCCTTTGGAGTCAAAAATGTCGGCGACCCCGGCTTGTTCGTTGCCCTGGCTCTGTTCGATGGCGCCTGAAAAGATCCAAGGGTGCCCGTTGAGCACGGGCCGCTCCCGTCCGGGTTTGAGGTAGATTGTCAACATGAGATTGGATCGTGCCAAGAAGTAGGGGCACAGCATGCCGCGCCCCTAAATTCACGTACCGGTAGCTGATGTGAATTGCCTATTCCTTGCGGATAAACGTACCGCTCTTGCCGCCGCTTTTTTTAACCAGGCGGATTTCGCCGATGGTCATTTCGCGGTCGACCGCTTTGCACATATCGTAGATGGTCAGGCCGGCCACCGACACCGCGGTCATCGCCTCCATTTCCACGCCGGTTTTGCCGATCACGCGGACGACGGCTTCGATGTCGACGCGGGCGGGATTGTGTTGCGCCGTGAGGGCGATTTCAACCGACGTGAGGTTAAGCGGATGACACATGGGAATAAGCTCGGAAGTCTTCTTTGCCGCCATGATTCCGGCCACGCGTGCCACCGAAAAAACATCGCCCTTGGCGATTTTATCGTCCAATATCAACGCCAAGGTTTCCGCACGCATATGAATCGTGGCGCGCGCGACCGCGATTCTACTGGTGACGTCTTTCGCGCTTACGTCGACCATGCGCGCCCGTCCCTGCTCATCCAAGTGACTGAGTCGTGCCATGAATACCTGCTTTCGTTTCTGATTCGACGCTGCCGCGATTTCTTTGAAATGATTGTGTGATGAAACTCAGCGTCCGACGCGCTTGATCCGTCATGTACAAGCTTACTTTCTGCGTTATTTTTTTTATGTTACAGAAACCACATGGATAAGAAAAGCCGCTATCATCTCATAATCCTCGGCTCGGGCGCGGCCGGTTTAACCGCTGCGATATACGCCGCTCGGGCCAATCTCAACCCGCTCGTCATCGAAGGCTCTCAGCCGGGCGGCCAGCTAACCATCACGACCGACGTGGAAAACTACCCCGGTTTTGCCAACGGCATCATGGGACCGGACCTGATGAATGAATTGAAAAAGCAGGCCGTTCGTTTTGGCACGGAAACTCTATTTGGCGAAGTCACTTCGGTGAATCTCAAAGAGAGGCCTTTTCAAATCGTCGCTGGAAAAGAAACCTACTCGTGCGACGCAGTCATCGTCGCCACCGGAGCGACGGCTAAGCTTTTAGGTCTGGAATCGGAAATGAAACTCATGGGTCACGGCGTGTCGGCGTGCGCCACGTGCGACGGGTTTTTCTTTAAGGACAAAGACCTGGTCGTCGTTGGCGGCGGCGATACGGCGATGGAGGAAGCGACGTTCCTGTCAAAATTCGCCAACAAAGTTACCGTCGTTCACCGGCGCGATAAGCTGCGCGCTTCGAAAATCATGCAAGAACGCGCCGAAAAAAACCCGAAAATCTTTTTTGTGTGGGACACCATTGTCGATGAAGTCTATGGCGACCCGAAGGCGGGCGGAGTGACCGGTGTTCGTTTTAAAAGCGTCAAAACCGGCATGACCGAACACTTCAGGAGCGATGGGCTTTTTATCGCCATCGGGCACGAGCCCAATTCAAAGCTTTTCGTCGGTCAATTGGATATGGACGCCAACGGCTACATCATCACGCGCGACGGCACGAAAACGAATATCCCCGGTGTTTTCGCCTGCGGCGACGTGCAAGACCACGTCTATCGCCAAGCCGTCACCGCCGCGGGCACCGGTTGCATGGCAGCGATCGACGCCGAGAGGTATTTGGAAAGCCAGAAGGCTTAGCCCGGCTTGTTCAATTACAACGCAGATTCACGTGAGCCGCGGATCGGCTAAGACTGTGGGCACAATTTGATACTATCGCGGATGGCAAGGCACGCTGGCTGCTACGGACTGCGTGCCGATATGAGGGTTGAATCGATCACGCTTCGAGCTTTTGTAGCTCGGTGAGGAGAAAGTCGCGGCTCGGGATTTCCTGGCCGTCTTTGAAGCGGATGTGATACGGTTTACCCGATGTGCCTGAAGCGCTTGCGACCTTATCGATAAAGTCCCGGGCGGTTTTCACATAACTGTCATTGGCTTTCCACTTTCCGCGCAGGAAGCGGACCGCTGTGGCAACATCGTATTCCGTGCCGTTGCGGATAAATGTAGCGTCTTGGAGATCGCTGACCCGGCCGATGAGCGTTTCGATCTTCTTCTTTTCAGGTTCGGGCGCGGTCTGAGCTTGCGCTATCGAGCAGCCGAGGAAAAAAACCGATAAACAAAATATGTACTTGAGATTTTGGTGTGCCATTCGAGCACGCCTCTGATAATTAGACGTTAATAGGGAGGAACCGTGTTTTTCCAGTGCCGGTCTCTCAACGCGCGATTTAAACTTGTTACTTGGATCTGCCGCGGATCATCTCAATAATTGATCCGTGGTCCTGACCTGGGCCATGCGCGGAAACCCTGTGTTCATGAAGCTCAGTTTGCCTGGTATTCTATTTCCCACCAGTTGCGGTCGAGATCGCATAGCAGGAACGACTGACCGGCGGAGCTGGACTGAATTCCGCTGAGTTCGCTGATTCCGAATTCGCCGCGACGAGCTTCTAGACCGGCGCGAGCCTCGGCGAGCTTTGCCGGCGATTCGACGGCGATCGTGAAGCGTTGCAACACTCCCAGATACTTGCGACTTCGCTCCGGGACCTCCAGGCTGACCACGTACCAAGGCTTCGATGGATGTTTGATGTTGTGTGGTTTGGGCGTTGTCACATGGGTGATCATCTCCATGCCTAAAGCCTGCGTGTAGAACTTCACCGATGATTCCCAGTTGTTGCATTCAATTGTGCCGTGCGTGAACGCCTGCGGGATGTAGCCTTTGGCGGAAAATCTGTCTTCGGTAAGGGGCGCGGCCCAGGGGTAGGAAACGTCGTAGGGCAAGCCCGCTTCGTGGCGGTGTTGGTACGACTCGATCTCCCAGTAGTTACCGCCAGGCTCGACAAAGAAAACCGAGTAAGAGCCCGAGCGCTCGTTACGCATGACAACTTTCTTCAAGCCCAGCTCAGCTTTCTTTATCATCAGGTACTGGTAAGCCCGATCAACCTCTTGGTTGTTCGTCACGCGCACGCCGTAATGATTTCGAAAAGGTTTATCTTCCACGTCCGGTCCGCTCTCGTGTACCACGAGCAGCCAGTCGGTGTTCGGATGCTTCATGGTAGCTTCTTTGTCGCGGCGTTCGACCACTTCGAGCGCGAGGATGTCCGACAAAACCGGCAGGGATTCATCTAGAAAATGACATTCGTAGTGGCCTTTCACGATGCCGAGCGATTCGACGGCGGGTTTGCTTACATCCGACATGATTATCTCCGACTAATACGTCTTCGTTCGAACTTTACGTTAGACTATCCCGAGGTCATTAAGATGCATATCGCGCGGCTTTCTTTACTGCGGCCAAATTCGCCGGTACAGCAACCGCGGTTATGGAAACGCGCATGACAGGCGAGTTAGTTCTTTAGGTAGGCAATTTCCCACCAATTACGGTCCAGGTCACTTAGCTGGAACGATTGCCCATCGGCATTGTCTTGAATCTCTTCGATGCTCGTGATGCCAAACTCTGTCCGGCGCGCTCGCAGTTCTTCGCGTGCCTGGGCGAGGGCTGATGCCGACTCGACAGCCACGGTATAGCGTTGCAGCGGTGTGAGATAGTGTTTGTTCTTCGGCGGCACTTCCAAGCTCACGACGTACCATGGAAACGCGGGATGTTTGACGTCGTGAGGCCTAACCGTCGGCACATGGGTGATCACGTCGAGTCCCAGGCCCTCTTTGTAGAACTTCACCGAGGCCGCCAGATTGGTGCACTCCATCGTGCCGTGGGTCATCGCCTGGGGAATGTAGCTGCAGCCGGGAAGTTTTTCTTCGGTGAGGTTGTTCTTCCACGGGTAGGCGATGTGTTGGGGTAAACCGGCTTTATGGCGGTTTTCGTACGATTCGATCTCCCAATAATTGCCGCCCGGCTCAACGAAGAACATCGAATAGGAACCGTCGCGTTCTTTGCGCTTGACGACTTTTTTTAGGCCAAGTTTCTCTTTGTTGCCGAGCAAATATTGATAAGCATTGTCGACTTCCCGATTGTTCGAGACGCGCACGCCGTAGTGGTTGCGTTCCGGTTTGTCTTTAACGTCGGCGCCGCCTTCATGAAGGATGAGCTTCCAACCTGTGTTTGGGTGCTTCAGTATGGCTTGATGATCGTGACGCTCGATGAGATCCAAAGCCAAAACGGCCGTCAAAACCGGCACGGACTCATCGAGATAGCGGCACTCGCTGTGGCCGTAAATCAGGCCGGTGGGTTCAACCACCGAATTCACCGGGGCTGACATGGTGGTTCTCCTTTCGAACAAGTTGCACGATCGATCATTCGGTAACGATGCGATTGCGCAGGCGCCCCACTTTCTCGACTTCGGCTTCGACCAGATCTCCAGGTTTTAGCCACCAGGGCGGCTGGTCCGGCTTTCGTCCGGCCGCGACGCCGCGGGGCGTACCGGTTGTCAGCACATCGCCCGGATTGAGCCCCATCTGCGACCAGTAGGCGATCATCTCGCGGATCTTGAAAATCATGTAGCTTAAGTTGGAGTCCTGGCGCGTTTCGCCGTTGACCGACAGTTTTAGTTTTAAATTCTGCGGGTCGGGGATCTCGTCCGCCGTGACGAGATAGGGGCCCATCGGAGCAAATCCGGGAAAGCTCTTCCCCATCAGATGAATGCCGGTTTGGTTCTCACTACGAATGATGTCTCGCGCGCTGATGTCGTTGAATGCCGCGTAACCGGCGATGTAGTCTAACGCTTCGTCCTGGGTCACATCGATGCAAGCCTTGCCTATAATGATCGCGAGCTCGACTTCGTAATCGAGATTTTTTACTTCCGGCGGATAGGGGATATCGTCCTCGGGGCCGATCACGGTGCCGGGTAGTTTGAGGAAAGCCACGGGCGAGCTGGGGCCTTTCTTCGATGCCATCTCCGCGACATGGTCGGAAAAATTTTTGCCGGCAGAAACCAGTGCGCCGGGCCGGGGTACGGGTGACATCAGCCGGATCTCTTTGGGGTCGAGGATCGCGCCCGCGACGCCGCTCGAATCGCCGTTGGCGTGGGCCAGCGCTTTCCGCGCCGCCTCCAAAGCTTTGTCGCCGCGCTTTAAAAATTCCACCATGTCGCGGCCCAGAGTGATCTGGGCGCGCTCAAGCGCCGAAGGATCGGATTCAACTTCGCGCAGATGGGACGCGTAAGCCTTGTGTAAATCAACCATGCGACCGGCGCCGTCGAGGGCTCCGAGTCGTTCTTGTTGTCGAAAGAGAAAAGTTGCAAGTTTCACCGACGCAGTCCTCCCCCCGATATGACCTGGTGCGAGAGCTCGCCGATGGTTGGCGAAGAGCAGCGAAGGCTTGAGCCGATACTGAGCGGCACGGGATTTCGCAGCTTGTCACCCTTGAGTGCCATGCTCGCGCCGATGGCGAGAAAATCGCCCGGTTTGATGCCGAGGATCGACCAGCGGGCGATGATCTGCTCGATGGTAAAGACACAATCGCGAAGCGCGAACTGCTGCTTGATGCTGCCGTCAATTATGAGCTCCACTTCCAACGCTTCCAACTCTGCTCTGGTCGGCTTCAGCAGGATGCAAGGGCCGAGGCAAGTGCTAGAGGGAAAATTTTTGCCGAGCAAGTTGTTGGTCGTAAGCCCCTCGCGACGATTGATATCGCGAGCGGTGATGTCGATGAGCAATGTCACGCCGGCGATATGGTCCCAGGCGCGTGCCGCGTCGCTTCTCTTGCCGGCTTTGCCGATGACCAACGCAAGGCAGGCATCCGCGTCGACCTCTTCGGAGAATTTCGGCCAGATCACCGGCTTGCCGCTTGTGACGAAGGTCTGCGGCAGTTTGTAGAAGCCGGTCGGGATTTCCGCTCTGGGGATGGCCTCGACACGCGATCGGTCGGAAAAACCAATGACGAAACTTTTTTCCGGATTCTGAAGCGGCGGCAATACTCGCACTTCCGCTGGGTCGTAAGCGACTTTCTCGCCGGCGGGACCGCGCAGATCGTCGCCGCCGATTTTGTGAACGTACGAAACGACTTCTTCCAGTGCTCTCAAAGATTGTTCGCCGCGTTCGAGAAATTCGGCGATGGTGTCCGGGAAGTAGAGGACGCCGCGCTCGTATGGGTTGGCCTTGTTGCCTTCGGATTGTTTCAGATAAGCCGCGTAGGCGAGACTCAGGTCGACGAGTGTGCCATCTAATTCGCCGAAGATTCTGGTTTGATCAGGACGCGAGCTTTCTAGCAGACCAAGATAGAGTTTCATTGGGAGACGGCCACTAACAGTGTTTCCCTGCGTCTACCACGGATGGAAAAGAATTCAAAGGCGGATTTAGCTGCTCAATGCTAGAGCTAAGGCAGGTTTTCTAGATCGTCCAAGTCTTTGTGCCTGCCGGCGGCTTTCTTGTTGATTTTGAGATTAGTGAGATCAATCAAGTTGACTTCAATGCCATCCAAGAGATCGACGATGCGACAAGGATAACATTCTGAAAATTCAAGCCCAGAAATTCCCGTCAAGATCTCGACTCTCATGGGCGGCACACCCATCCGAATAATTTGGTCTGGTTTCTGGAACAACTCCGGCGTCAACCCCGGCAAGCCAAAGCCAAACTCTTTTAGAACCGAGACGACCTTTTCGGTGTTTTCAGGGGTAGAAGCAATCCAGACGTCGATGTCAGCAGTTGCGCGCGGATAACCGTGGTAGGCCACGGCGTAACCGCCGATGATCAGGTACTCAACCTGATGCGAGTTGAGCAACTTCAATAACTCTTTGAAGTCTGGCGGTAGATTTATCGTGGCCATAGTTTAGTTGGCGCAAGATTTCGACCGCTAGAAGTCGTTCATAGGGACTTCTTGCTAGCCAGTATGCCTTGTCGCCCGACGGGGCCGATATGGATGTGACCGTCAGTTTATCTTTGTCGAGTTTCAACCTTTCGGAGTAATCCACGTGCAACTGATCATAGCACAGGGAAGTAATTATTTCGCCTTCCGCTTGCTTTTGAAAATTTCCCTGGCTGCATAGTAACCCGGAAGGCCCGTGATGCCGCCGCCCGGGTGGGTTCCTGAGCCACAAAGGAACAGATTGTCTATCGGCGTGCGATAGCGCGACCAGCCGGGAACCGGACGCATGAAGAAAATCTGATCCAGCGCCATTTCGGCATGATAGAGATGGCCACCGGTGAGGCCGTAGGTCTCCTCCAGGTCAAGCGGCGTCAGCACCTGGCGGTGAAGAATCGAATTCTCAAATCCAGGTGCGTAGTCTTCGATCACTTTCACGACCGCATTGCCGAGCGCATCCCGCTGCTTATCCCATGTTCCTGCTCGGAGGTTATAAGGCGCCGATTGCATCCACGCTGACATGACGTGTTTTCCCGCGGGCGCGAGGGTTGGGTCGGCGATCGAAGGAATAGTGATTTCCAAATATGGCTGGGTGGAGAATCTCCCGTACTTTGCGTCATCGGCGGTCCGCTCAAGATAATCCAAGCTTGGACCGATGTGGATGATTCCCCCCAACGCTGCCGATTGCTGGTTTTTAAAAGTCGGCAATGCGTCGAGCGCCAGGTTGATCTTGGCCACCGCGCCGCGCGAACGGATGTTTTTGACTTGCAACAAGAAGCGCGGATCGAGGTAGGTCGGTTCAACGAGTTTGAGGAAGGTCCGCTTGACGTCGGCATTCGATATCACGCTGCTCGCGTTGATTTCATCGCCGTTTTGCAACACAACTCCCGTCGCCGCACCGCTTCTTGTAACGACATTGGCAACTTCGGCGTTGGTTCGGATCTCCGCGCCAAACTGTTGAGCGGCGCGGGCCAGCGCTTGAGAGAGATTGCCCATCCCACCGCGCACAAAGCCTGCCGTGCGCAGCGCGCCGTTTGATTCGCCGAGCTGGTGATGGAGCAGATTGAAAACAGTCCCCTGCTGCCGGGGACCGACGAAGGACGCGAGCATGCCGCCGCCCGCCAGCGCGGCTTTGAGCAAGTCGTTCTCAAACCATTCATTGAGCAGGTCCGCTGCGCTCATGGGTAGAACGCGCAAGAATTCGTACATTTCTTTCTTGCCGAGGCGGTGAAACTTCCAGCCGATTTTGACTAGCGCGGCGGGGTTAAAACCTCCCGGCTTAGCTTTGTTGGGGAGCGGCAAGCCGTAGATCGTCGATAAAAACCCCGACAGGGTTTTTAAACGCGAGCAGAAGGGTGGAAATTTGCTCGCATCCGTCTTCGAATGACGGCCGATCTGCTCAGCTGCGGCGGCGATGTCCCGGGTAATGGTCAGCGAGTTTCCATCGAGAGCGGGTGCAAAAAGCAGCGGATTCAAAGGCAGTAGCTCCAAGCCGTGCCTTTTGAGTTCCAGATCCTCGATGACTTGTGCGGAAAACGAACCGGCCAGATGGGCGCAGGATGAATACTTAAAACCTGAAAAAATTTCTTCCGTAACGGCGATGCCGCCCACGACCGGGCGGCGCTCGACGATTAAAACTTTGTTACCCGCTTTCGCCAGATAGGCCGCGGTAACCAGGCCGTTATGCCCAGCGCCGATGACGATGGCGTCGTAACTTTGCATGGCGGGTTAGAGCAGGGTCCTATTCATGTCTTTGAGGATCTCTAACGCCGCCAGTCGTCCCGAAGCCGCCATCACGCCGCCGCCGGGATGGGTGCAGGCGCCGCACATATAAAGGTTCTTGATTGGCGTTCGATATTTCGCCCAGCCCGGCAGTGGCCGGAGAAAGAAAAGCTGGTCGAGGGTCAGCTCACCTTGAAAAATATTGCCCTCCGTGAGACCGAACTCCTGTTCGAGGTCCCAGGGCGTCACAACTTGGCGGTGGAGGATGATGTCTTTTAGATTCGGCGCGTATTCGCTGAGCGTTTCGACGACGGTGTCGCCGAAACTCTCACGCTTCTCAGGCCAGGTGCCAGTGGTCAAATGATAAGGCGCGTACTGGACGAAGATCGACATGACATGTTTACCCGGCGGCGCCATGGACGGATCGAGCATCGACGGCAGGATGATATCCATGTACGGCCGGCGCGAAAAATCGCCGTACTTGGCGTCATCGTAAGCTTGCTCGATGTAGTCGAGATTTGGGCTGATCGAAATCGCGCCGGCCAGGTGCGGTCCCTTGCCGGGCATGCTGGTGAAATTCGGCAGAGCATCCAGCGCCAGGTTGACCTTGGCTGACGAGCCGCGAATCTTGAAATCACTCACTTGCTTAACGAAATCGGCATCGAGATGGCTAGTGTCGGCCATTTTAAGAAACGTTCGTTTAGGGTCGACGCCGGAAACGATGACTTTGGCCTCGAACTCCTCGCCGGATTCGAGTGCGACGCCGTAAGCGCGGCCGTTTTTGACCAATACGCGGTCAACCCCGGCTTGGGTTCTGATCTCGGCGCCGTGGTGGCGCGCGGCGTCGGCGATCACCCGGCTGATTGTGCCCATGCCGCCACGGGCAAAGCCCCAGGAGCGAAAGGCGCCGTCCAGCTCGCCCATGTAATGATGCAGCAGCACGTAGGCGGTTCCCGGCGAGCGCGGTCCCATGAAAGTGCCGATGATGCCGCTTGCCGACATGGTGGCTTTGAGCGCATCGGTTTCAAACCACTCGTCGAGAAAATCGGCCGCGCTCGCGGTCATGAGCTTGGTTAAGTCGTAGAGGAGTTTTTCCCCAAGGCCGCAGAAATGATTGCCGACCCGGGCAAGCCCCAAGAGATCCCTGGGATTCCACGTGGTCGGTTCCGGCGGGATCATGCCGAGCAGCGGCTTTACCGCCATCGCCATTTGCACCATCAACTGGCCGTATTGCTCGTAGGCTTCCGCGTCGGTTATGGAGTGTCTCGCAATCTCGCGGCGCGTCAGGGCGTGGTCGCCGGAGCGGAACAGGTGATCGCCGTTGGGCAGCGGCGTGAAGGTGCTGTCGAGTGGAATGATTTCGAGATCGTATTTCGGTAGTTCCAATTCCCGAATCACTTCCGGGCGGAGAAGGCTCACGACGTAGGAGCACACCGAGTATTTAAATCCCGGGTAGATCTCTTCGGTAACTGCGGCGCCGCCTATGACGTGGCGGCGCTCGAGCACTAGAACTTTCTTGCCGGCTTTTGCCAAATAGGCCGCGCTGGTGAGGCCGTTGTGGCCGCCGCCGATAACGATCGCGTCATAGTTGGTCATGGCCTTAATTTGCTTAAAAGGGCATATTTGGTAATTTTGTCGGGCAAGTCAACGCGAAGAGCGGATTTTCATGAATCCAAAATCCAAAACCTGAAATCCAAAATAAGATGCCGGTCGGAACTCCTTTTCACTTGCGGACCTCCGCGTTGTGTGTCAGCCAACACTGGCGCACCTGGTCCGGTTATTTTGTCGCGAGCTCCTACGAAGTGGTGCACGACTACGAGTATCACGCGATTCGCAACAGCGCCGGGCTCATCGATGTCTCGCCGCTCTATAAATACGATGTGCGCGGCAAAGACGCCGCAGAGCTGGTTAACCGGGTGATCACCCGCGACGCGGCCAAGTGCGCCGTCGGCCAGGCGCTCTATGCGTGTCTTTGTGAAGACGGCGGCGCGGTGATCCAGGACGGCACGGTGTTTCGAATCGCGGAGGATTACTTTCGGTTTCATCTGGCCGACCCGGCCCTTCGCTGGCTCAAGCTCAATGCCTTGGCGCTGGATGTCTCGATCGAAGACGTCTCGGAAAAAATTGCCGCATTGGCGCTTCAGGGACCCAATGCGCTCAATATTCTTGCTCCGCTCGTCGATTTCGAGCTCGGCCGGTTGAGATTTTTTCGCTTTGCGTCGGGTAAGATCCACGACCTGCCGGTCATCGTTTCGCGCACCGGTTACACCGGCGATTTGGGCTACGAGATCTGGCTCGGCGCCGCGGATGCCGAGCGCATTTGGGATATTTTCATCGAGCACGGAGCCGGTTTCGGCATCAAGCCCGCGGGATTGCTGGCGCTCGACGTGGCGCGCCTCGAGGCCGGCTTCATACTCCTGGAGGTCGACTACACCGGCGCCGAAAGGGCCTTGATCCCGTCGCAAAGGTATTCGCCCTATGAAATCGGGTTGGGCTGGACCGTAGACCTAAAGAAGGGGCATTTTGTCGGCGCCGAGACGCTGCGAAAAATCAATGAAAGCGGTCCGTCGCGGCAAATTGTCGGTCTCGAGATCGATCTGGACGATTATGAGGATCTATTCGCACGAGTCGGTTTGCCGCCGCAGTTTCCGACCGCCGCATGGCGCGGCAGCGCGCCGCTTTATAGAGATGATCGGCAAGTTGGCCACGCCACGACTGGAGCGTGGTCACCGGTATTGAAAAAATATATCGCGCTGGCGACGGTGGAAAGAGATTTTAGCCCGCCCGAAACGCGGGTCGAGATCGAAGTGACCGTGGACAATAAACGGAAAACCGCCGGCGCCAAGGTTGCCAAGCTGCCGTTCTTCGATCCGCCGCGAAAACGCGCACTCTTCGAACGGTAATTACCGCTAATCGCGTACGAAGCCGTACCCAGCGCGGCGGACCGCAACCGAAAGCCGGAACTATCTCGCGCAAAGACGCAAAGCACGCAAAGGAAAGATACAGGGAAAACTCGAAGCTCGAAATCCGAAATTCGAAACAAAATCCAAATCCGCTCATTTTGAATTTCGATTTTTGGGTTTGACCGCTTCGTTTGTTTCGGATTTGGAGCTTCGGATTCTGAATTTGGTTTGCCTGGTCTCTCTTTCGACACTGCTGGGCGCGAGTAAATTCCCATGTCGCAGTGCTACGGGTTGCCGTAAGACTCGCCCAGCCGAGCGAATTTTAACTAGCGTGGTACAAAGTCAGTGCGCGGGGCGTACGGTGACGCCGCGACTCTCCAGATAAGCCTTGCACTCGGCAATCGAGTACTCGCGGAAATGAAAGATCGACGCCGCCAGCGCGGCGCTCGCCCCGCCTTTGGTTAATCCTTCGTAGATATGGTCGAGGTTGCCGACGCCGCCGGAGGCGATGACCGGTATGCCGACGCGATCTGAGATCCTTCGAGTTAACTCCAAATCGTAACCGGCCTTGGTGCCGTCACGATCCATGCTGGTGAGAAGAATCTCACCGGCGCCGAACCGTTCCATTCGCACAGCCCACTCGGCGGCTTCGATCCCAGTGGGATTTCGTCCGCCATGAGTAAACACTTCCCAGTGATCGCCGACGCGCTTGGCATCGATCGCCACAACGATGCACTGGCTGCCGAACATTTCGGCCGCGTGGCGGACAAGCTCCGGGCGATTCACCGCGCCGGTATTGATCGAAACTTTGTCGGCGCCGGCTCTCAGCAGGCCGCGAATATCATCCGTGTTGTTGATCCCTCCGCCGACGGTTAGGGGCATGAAAACTTGCTCCGCAGTACGCGCCACGACGTCGAGAATAATACCGCGGTTTTCGTGCGACGCGGTGATGTCGAGAAAACAGAGCTCATCGGCGCCTTGGTGGTCGTAAATTTGCGCGATCTCAACCGGGTCCCCGGCATCGCGTAAGTCGAGAAAGTTAACTCCCTTGACCACCCGCCCGGCCTTAACATCAAGGCATGGAATGATTCGCTTGGCTAACATCGATGTATCAAAGTTTACTTAAGCGGTGTCCCGATCACAACGCTTGGCGCCCGAAGAAGTCGATCTCGCGATTATTCAGGATTTTCTTTTCGTCCTCATAGCGTGCCGTCCAACGCGGGGTCGGATGAGCCTGTGAGCGTAATTTTGGTCAAATAGAAAAGTTGCACGGCTAAGCGGCCAAGAAATCGTTGGTTTTGGCTGAAAAGCCGTATTGTCTCTAGTCAAGGATCTACTACTTTAGGCTTGACAATTTGCCAATATTTGGCTAAAAGCGGTCATTTCCGGTCTAATTTAGTAGTTATGGGCGTAGGGAGATTTGCTTAGAATACAACTTTTGGCTTGACAGGTTGGCGCGGTTAGGCTAAAAAACGCCGAAAGTAGTACCTAAGTGTGACTTAAATTTTAGGAGGCAAAGGAGGCAAAATGAAGAAGAGGTTCGTCAAATTAGCGCTGCTTGCTGCCGTGCTTTTTGCTGCGGCCCCGGCTTCGGCGCAGAGCGTCGATGATAAGATCAGGTCGCTCGAGCAGGAGCTCACGCAGTTAAAAGAACAGCAGATCGAGCTTAAGAAAGAGGCGACGGCGGCAGCCGCGGCGATGCCGAGTTTTAGCTATCGTCCCGGCAACGGTGTCTTGATCGAAGCGGCGGACAAGTCCTGGTCTTTCCGTCATTCGTTCGAAGCGCATTTTCGGTTGAACTTTCTAAGCGGGCGCGATCAGGTCGGGAGAAGCCAGGGCGAGTTGGAAGGGCGGCGGTTCCGGCCCGAGTTTTACCTCTGCCTTAGTAACTGTCTGTGGCAAATCGACTGGCGGCTTGACTTGGACGGCTTCGGCGGTCGCTCTGATCTGCAGCGCGGCGTTGTTTACTTTGACGCCGAGCAGCTTCATCCCTTGCTACCGGTGTTGCAATTCGGCATGGACACCACCAATTCGGGTCCGGTGAGCCGCTCGCGTCAAGGCTCGGGTTCGGTTGGCGCCCAGGCCGAGTACGACATGTTCACCCAGAACATGGGCTTTAACACCG
>JBOHVN010000318.1:0-8260 GCA_050735675.1 Binatia bacterium
TTGTCCCGAACCCGGTAACGCGAGCAACCGTTGGCCACCGCCCGCCCATCGACGTTGCAGAACCAGGCGCCGTACTCGAACAGCATGCCGCGCAGCCACTTGTTTTTGAGCTGAGAAAATGGCTGGACACTTAGATAAGCATTAAAATCTTTTCGGTCAGTATTAACCTGCGCGCCGGCGTCGCCTTCGTTGTAGGCCGCCGAGCCGAGTTGGAAACGAGAGATCCGGCCGGGAATGCCGATGCCGGAAAGCGAGCGGTCATCCCATGTGAGGCTCACGCCGTAAGTCGCGGAGCCCGTATTAAAGCCCTGGTTGGCGGTGAACAAATCATACTCGGCCTGGGCGCCGACTGAACCCGAGCCCTGACGCGAGCGGCTCGCCGGACCCGAATTGGTGGTGTCCATACCAAATCCCACCAAGGGGAGCCAGGGATTAAGCTGCTCGGCGTCAAGCCAAATCATGCCGCGCTGCAGATCCGAATTACCCCCGAAGCCGTCGAGGTCAAGCCGCCAATCGATCATCCACAAGCAATTGCTCAGACACAGGTAGAACTCGGGCCGGAACCGGCGGCCTTCCAGCTCGCCCTGACTTCTCCCCACCTGATCGCGCCCGCTTAAAAAGTTCAAACGAAAATGTGATTCGAACGAATGACGGAACGACCAGGACTTGTCCGCCGCCTCGATCATGACACCATTGCCCGGACGATAGCTGAAGCTCGGCATCGCCGCCGCCGCCGCCGTCGCCTCTTTCTTAAGCTCGATCTGTTGCTCCTTTAACTCGGTCAGCTCCGCTTCAAGCGCCTTGATCTTGTCGTCGACACTCTCCGATCGCGCCGTCGACGCGACCATCAATAGCAACATCAACGCGCTGCCCAGCGCGGCAATCCTTGACGTGAACCCCATCTTTCTACCTCCCTTATTTTTTAGTCACAAATTAACCGTGATTGGCACCGACGGCGCTCGTGCGCGCCGGCATAGGCAATCGGACGCGCCTAGTTTTTCCGTTCGCGATAGCGAGTTTCATGAAATAAAAAACAGGATCGCGGAATGTTACGCTGCAACGATGTGCAACTGCCGTGCCCGACTGCAAAAAAACGCCGAACTTCCGTATCTGCGCGTAATTAGGTTACTTAAACTCAGGCGACGATTAATGATTTCGCGAAATGGTGTAACCATGCTGCACATAAAAAAATTTCGTGTGTATGTTGTTCACACAACTCACGAAACCTGGAAGGAACTCAGTGAGCGAATCGTTGGGGCGCGGCAGATACTAGAATTCGCTCAGAGAGGAGGTTTAGCTTGATGGAAAATCCGACTTACTTGAAGCGCCGGCAGACTCATTGTAGAAGCTTGCGATGGATGAGTATCTCAAATTTATATCGCTCGGTGTGTTGGGATTCCTCGCCGGTGGTTACGGCGCCCTGATCGGAGCCGGCGGCGGTTTCGTTCTCGTTCCTGCATTGCTGTTGATTTATCCCGGCGAGCCCCCGGAAACGATCACGAGCATTTCGCTGGCTGTGGTTTTCTTCAACGCCATTTCGGCGACGCTGGCCTATGGGCGGTCCGGCAAGATCCAGTTCAAGTGGGGAGTGGTCTTTGCTATCGC
Source organism: Binatia bacterium (assembly GCA_050735675.1). Lineage (GTDB taxonomy): Bacteria > Desulfobacterota > Binatia > UBA9968 > UBA9968 > DP-20. The sequence goes on from JBOHVN010000318.1 coordinate 1,606, forward strand.
CACGATCCCCGGAGCCATTGCCGGAGCGCTCGCGACGACGGCAATGAGCCGATCGCGCTTCAATCTGATTTTTGGTCTGTTGCTAATCTCAATGGCAATCCTCCTGGCGTTGAACCCCGGTAAAAAAGACGCATCAACAAATCCACGAGTGAGCGTCGATGGGCGAACGAGTGTGGATTTGAATCGAGCCACCATTCTTCTCGGTGTAGGTTTGAGTATGTTGTTTGGTTTTGTTTCGAGCTTTTTAGGCATCGGCGGCGGCTTTCTTTACATGCCCGCGCTGGTCTACCTGCTCAACTTTCCCGTCCATACCGCCGCCGCCACGTCACTGTTTGTTTTGACTATCACCGCTTTTGCCGGCAGCGCCACTCATGTTGCCGCCGGCTTATTTCAGCACGGCGTTCGACGCACCCTTGCTCTGTCGATCGGCGCAATCGCCGGCGCGCAACTCGCCGCAAGACTTTCACATCACATCCGCAGCGATTGGATCATCCGTAGCCTGGCGCTCGCTCTCGGCGTGGCCGGGCTCCGGCTGGTTATGTCATTCTAGTCAATGATTCCCTTACGAAGTCTCAGATCGGCAGGTGCGCCGCGAATCCGAGTTTGGCGGTTGGTGAGGAGTGCGCTATTCCACGGCAGAGTTTGGCGCCAACCTCACGACTGGATCGGCGATCGATGAACGCCGCATGGTAACGATACGCTGGATCAATTCGCTGAGTATTTCCGTGTAAGCATACCGCGCCGGCGTGTCGTAGAAGACCCGGTGCGCCGGCATTTCAAAATGAAGGCTTTGCTTCGCCCAACGTAGGATACCCTGTTCTTTGGCCACGCGCGCGCGGAACGTCACTTTATCGATGGGCTCGATCGCCAGATTGACTTTAGCGAGGCCGGTCCGATCGCGCAGTACTCGCTGGCGGATTTCCATATAAGCGGCTTTGATCAGTCCCGCCTCGCGCGGCGAAACTCCGAGCGTGGCCACGTCGATATTGTCATCGTGCGAGTTCTGGTGCAGATCGATATAGAGATCCAGAGGGCCCGCCGCCGCTTTGAGCACGGTGTCCCGGAAGCGTTGATATATCGCCCGCGCGCGATCCGTCGCCCGCTCTTGCTCCGGTTCGCTTCGCGGATAGAGCTTTTCAGTCGGTCGATTGACATTGATGCGCCAACCGCCGCCCTCGGTTGGTGAGAATCCTTTGGCTGCCACCACGGCGAGCGAAGTTCGATAACCGAGCTGTTGGGCCAGTTCGGCGGTATGGCGATCGAAGCTTCCATGCGGCGCGCCAATCACGATGCCGGAAAGATTTTTTCTTGAAGGAGTCGACTCCATGCGGCCGTACTGCATGAGCTGGACTTCCATCGCCGGCAGCCTGGATGGGTTTTGCATCACCGCCGGCAGCGCTTGAGCGACCCAGCCGGTCAGAACTTTCGTGTAACCGGCTTTTACATGCGCCGTGCTAATGATTTTCGGCATCCGCAAGATCAGGCCCTTTTCAGCCAGCAGCAACACCCCATGATTCTTGACACCCGTGACGTTCCAGGAAATCTCGTCGACGGGGTTGAGCGCCATTTCGACTTTTGGAATTTCGCTATTGCCGGCGACGCGGTCGCGAATGCGGATGAATGCTGCTTTCAATGCCTCGACCTGCTCGACGGTCAGCCCGGCGGTGGCCACTTCGATGCGGCTCGAGTGACTCTTTGGACCGGCGCTTCGAACGCCGATATAAAACTTCAGCGGTCCGTCGACGGCGTTTTGTAACAGCGCTCTGAATTGAGGATAGACACTGCCCGGCCTGCGCGCATCGGCGGGACGGGCCATCACGGGGGACATGTGTACTAACGGCTGCGCCACCGGAATTCGTTTAGATCTGAAGCCGTAAGCAATGACGAGGCCTGCGCCGGTTTCGTCGCTGAGCGCTGTCGCCAGCTCCGCCGCGTCGGGTTCCGACGATCCCTGCGTCGCGCCGATAACGACACCCTCGGCCCGATCTGATTTGCGAACTTCGATATGCCCAAGATCGCCAACCAGGTGATCCTGGACCGGCGGTGAACTGCTACAGGCGGATATGATAAGAACGATTGCGACGAGCGCAGCTCGAAAACCGAATCGCGCAGGATGTCCGCTGATCAGCGGCGGGCAACAAAAATCGCCCGGCATTCTACACTTTCCATCCCAGTGACAGATCGACGCGAGTGCCGACCGGGTCGAGAACAAAGGTTTCAGCGAAGCGTCCATCTTTGGGCAGCTCAGCGGTACCGCCCGTGGCGCCGGCCGCGAGCGCAGTTTGCGCCGCGCCTTTCACGTCTTCCACTTCCATGCCGAAATGGTAGATCCCTTCGCGGCGATTGCGCGCCGGCAGAATGGCCAAGTTGATATGCCCGTCGGAGAGATAGATCGCCTTCCCATGTTCGCTTGCCTCACCGCTGCGAGCGACCTCTTTCAGGCCGAAGGACGCTCTATAAAACTCAGCGAGTTTCTCGGTGTCCTTGGTCAGTAATGCGATATGTCGAATACGCGCCATGATGATCTCCCTTCTTGGGTAGTCCGTTAATAAAAATGCATTCCCGCGGCAAAAACCTCTGTGTAAATTTTCGACATCCAGTTGTCATCCCGAACTAATGTGAGGGATCTAAGAAAGATTTCTCCCTTCGCTCGGCAATGTTACAAATCACCGGGATGTCATGCTGAGCAAAGCGAAGCATCTCGCATTTCCAACAACTTACGAAAAGCAGATTCTTCGGCTACGCCTCAGAATGACATTATGACACAGCCTCCGTTGCCGGCAGGCGATTGAGCGCAACGCATATGAGTTTTTCAGGTAGTGGTTCAGTCAGCGGTTCGCATGAAGAAAGATTCCTCGCTCCCCGCTCGGAATGACAACAAAGTAACTGCTCTGTCATCTCGAACCCTTTGGTTGCGCTCAGGCTTGACTCCGTGAGAGATCTAACGCTAACTGACCCACTACTTTTTCAGCAGCCCGCTACTGGATCCGATACTTACTCGGATTGTTGTCGGTTGTAAATTGCAAAAGAATCGGCGGCAATGTTCGCTTCTTCGCTTACCGCCAACTTTTGAAGTAAAACTCGCGGTACGCGCCTTGACACATTTCTACCATCCAAGTAAGAATCGGCGTCGAATCCACTGTATTTTGCTCTGAGGAATTTCACTACATGGACAACGTTACCAGAACCGGTCCGTTGACCGGCTATCGTGTGCTCGATCTCGCCGCGCCGCTCGGTCTTCACTGCACGAAACTGTTGGCCGACATGGGCGCCGATGTCATCAAGATCGAGCCGCCGTCGGGCGACGAATCGCGGCGCATGCCGCCGTTTAAAGACGACACGCCGCACCCGGAGCAGAGCCTTTACTTTCTTCACTTCAACACCAACAAACGCGGCATCACGCTCGACATCGAAAAACCCGACGGCCGCGCGGTTTTTTTCGAGCTCGCGCGCAATGCCGACGTGGTGATCGAGACCGCGCGCCCGGGCCGCATGGATGAGCTGGGCGTCGGTTTTGAAACCTTACGCGCGCAAAATCGCGGCCTCGTCTACGCTTCGCTCACGCCGTTCGGCCAAAGCGGTCCATGGCGCGATTACAAAGCTAATGACATGGCGGGCATCGCGCTCGGCAACTTACTCTATTTGGCGGGCGAGCCCGGCGAGCCGCCGCTGCAGCCGCCCGGCGAGATCGCCTACGGCATGGCTTCGACCTACGGCGCGTTCGGCATCGCCGTGGCGCTCTATCACCGGCTCGAAAGCGGCAAGGGCCAGTACATCGATGTGTCGATGCACGAATGCGCCGGTCACATCGCGGGATATTTTATTCCCAATTACGGTTACACCGGCGTCAAGCCGGCGCGCGCCTCGCGCAAAGGCGAAGAGACGGATCTGTATGATCCCTACGCGACCAAGAACGGCTACGCGCGCATCTTTATCATCCCGGTCGAGCAATGGCGGCGGCTGGTGGATTGGATGGGACGGCCGGCATCAATATCGGGACCGGAGTTCGAGAAAATGTCATACCGCCGCCAGCACCCCGACATCGTCACGAAGGCGATCGCGGAATTTTGCGCGAAGCACACCAAGGAAGAGCTTTACGACGAGGGACAGAAGCGTCGCATCGCCGTGACGCCGATCAACACCGCCGGCGAGTTCATCGAAATGGAGCAAACCCAATCGCGCCAGCTCTTCGTTGAGATGGAGCACCCGGTCATCGGCAAGTACAAGCAATTCGGCGCCGTCCCGCGTCTGATGGAAACCCCCGGTGGAATTTACCGCCCGGCGCCGCTCCTCGGCCAACATAATAAGGAGATCTACGTCGACGATCTCGGCATGAGCACCGAAGATCTCGTCGCGCTCCGGTCCGAAGCCGTGATCTAGAATATGGCTCGATGTGCTCACCACGAAGACGCGAAGGACACGAAGAGAAACTAAAGTGGGATGTGATTTTTGATCAGTTGTCTAACAAAGTCATCGGCTGTGCCATCGAAGTCCATCGTGAGCTTGGCCCTGGGTTGCTCGAAACCGCATATGAACAATGCTTGGCGGCGGAACTCAGTCGATCCCGAATTCCATTCCAACTTCAGGTCGATTTGCCGGTTAACTATAAAGGTACGAAGCTCGACTGTAGTTATCGGATTGACCTGTTGATAGATCAGCAACTTATTATCGAACTGAAGTGCGTTGAACAATTGCTAAAAATACACGAAGCGCAGATTCTAACCTATATGCGACTGGCGAAAATCGGGGTCGGACTATTGATCAACTTCAACGTACCCGTGCTGAAGAAGGGAATTAAACGCTTCCTCTTATCTTGATCCAACCTTCGTGTTCTTCGCGCCTTCGTGGTGCAAGGAAGGAATGTACCAATGTCGCAACTCCCGCTAGAAGGTATCCGCGTTATAGAGCTGACGACTGGCGCCGCGGGGCCGACGGTCGCGCGGGTGCTCTGCGAATTCGGCGCGGAGGTGATCCGTTGCGAGACGCGCCTGCGCGGCGACGGCCACCGGGGCGAAGACCCGAAGCTGTGGAACAAAAAACCCGACTTCATGAAGCTCCAGCGCGGCAAGAAATCCTTCACCGTCAATATGCAGACTCCCAAGGGCCGCGAGCTAGTGCGCGGGCTGGCAAAAAAATCCGACGTGCTGGTGGAAAACTTCGGCCTGGGCATCTTGGAAAAATGGGGACTCGACTGGCCTGACCTGAAAAAGATTAATCCGCAGATTATTTTGATCCGCGTCAAAGGCATGGGCTGCACCGGGCCGCACGCCGCCGACCTCACCTACGGTCCCAACGTCGGCAACACCATGGGCACGACCTATCTATGGAATTATCCGGGGGCGGCCACGGCGACCGCCGAGCCGCGCACGCAGCATCCCGACTTCATGGGCGGCGTGACCGGCGCCTTCGGCGTAGTCTGCGCGCTGATCCAGAGAACAAAATCCGGCTTCGGCCAGTGGATCGACAGCGCCCAACAGGAAATCGGCGCATCACTGCTCGGGCCCAAATATCTCGAATACACCGTTAATAAGCGCGAACCGAGGCCCGAAGGCAATCGCAGCCTCGTCGCCGCGCCCTACGGGCCTTACCGGTGCGAGGGCGATGATCGCTGGTGCGTCATTGCAATTCACAACGAAGCCGAGTGGCAAAGCTTTGCGGCGCTAATGGAACAATACGGGTTGAAAGCCGGCGCCAAGTTCGCCACGCACTTGCAGCGCGTGCGCCACAATGAAGATTTGGACAAGTGGGTGACCCGCTGGACGCTGCAGCACGACCCCTACGAGGTCATGGACACTCTGCAAGGCGCCGGCATCTGCGCCGCCGTCGTGCAGGACGTGGAAGATCAATTCAAGCGTGACAAGCAGTATGCGGCGACCGGCTTCCTGGTGACCCTGACCGAGCCCGAAGCCGGCGACGTGGTCACCGAGAACGTTCCGCTGCGGATGTCGGAAACTCCCGGCAAAGTGCGTGGAGTCGCGCCGCTCATGGGCGAGCACACCCACGAGATCGCCAGAAACCTGCTCGGGCTGAGCGACGAAGAAATAAGAAAATTAGACGATGAAAAGGTTTTGTATTAGGCCTAAGGAGACCCCGGCTATCATAGTCATATTTAACCATCAATCTCAGTAACCATTTCTTCACCCTCACCCTCCGGGAGAGGGAAGGGTGAGGGCATCAGAAAAGACTTCAGAAAGGGGAACAAGATGTCCGAACCGCAATCGCTCTGTATCTATGAAAAGCGCGATCCGCATATCGCGATCATTCGCCTCAACCGCCCGGAGAAAAAGAACGCTATCAGCCGCGATCTTTACTGGGCGCTCGATGAATGTTGGCAGAAAGCCAAGGCCGATGACGATGTCTGGTCGATCATTCTCACGGGAACCGCGGATGCTTTTTGTGTCGGCGGCGACCTGAAAGAGAATCTTGCTTTTGCCAAAGGCGAGATGAAAGGGCCGAGATCGGGTCCGAGAGGCTATTCGAGCCTGCGCCCGCTGCAAATGCACAAGCCGATCATCGCCGCGATCAACGGCTATGCCGTCGGCGGCGGCTTCAGCCTGGCGCTGTCGTGCCACATCCGCTATTGCGTGCCGGCGTCCAAATTCGGCTGTTCGGAAGTTCGCTGGTCGCACATGGCGGCCTGGCCGAGCTACGTCTG
>JBOHVN010000319.1:0-8883 GCA_050735675.1 Binatia bacterium
GCCGATCGTGCGCGCACATATGGGACATGTTGGTGTGGCGCATGACGGCATGGAGCAAACCGCGATGATTCCAGACCATTCCCTTTGGTTCTCCGGTGGAGCCCGAGGTGTAGGCGACCGCGACCAAGCCATCCGGAGGAACGGATGCGCCGACGTTTGCTGCGGAAAAGGGTTCGCCAACTTCATCGATGTTGACCACCGGGAGATCGCCGAGCTGCCGGGCCAACGAGAGGTTTGCGGTGTCGGTTAACAACGTGGCGGCCTGGGATTGCTCCAACACGTACCGGAGCCTTGCGCGAGGGAAAGAGCTCTCCAGAGCGACCTGGATCTTTCCCGCCTTGAGCACCCCAAGAGAAGCCACAACGAAAGGCGCGCCATTTTCGAAAAGCAGCGCAACGGGTTGCTGCCCACGGAAAGACCGAGTCAAGATGGCATGCGCCACTCGATCGGCCTCCCGATTTAAGTCAGCATAACTGAGACTATGACGCCGCGTCTTTACGGCAATCCGATCCGGATAAAGGGCAACCTGCTTGCCGAAACGGGCGGTGATCGACTGCTCCACCTCTTGCTTGGCGAACTCAATGAAAGATCCGCTCGGGTGAAAGCAATTGCCCCGGATCGCCTTTTGCTCCGGCCGATATTTGGGGCAGGTGCTAGAAGGATCCATCATGTTCTTAGGGCCGCAAAACTCTTTTGCTGGCGCCGCGAAATCTGGACAAAAGCTCGGCGGCTGTCATAATTTTATTTCTTCTCTCTCTTCCGACTCGACGCCGCGGGCCGGTTGGTGTTTTTCCCCTGCCCACAAAAGCGTCTCGATGCGCTCGGCCAGATCTGCGACCGTGGGGCTCTCAAACAGGCTGCGTAACGGCAACTCGATTCCAAACGCTTCACGCAGCCGTGAGATCACCTGGGTGGCCAGAAGCGAATGACCGCCCAACTCAAAGAAGTTGTCGTCAATGCCAACTTCTTCCAACTTGAGAATCTCCGCCCATAGCCTGGCAACCACCTCCTCCGTATGCGTGTGCGGCGCGACAAAAACGCTCTCCAATTCCGGCCGGCTCGGTTCGGGTGGCGGCAACGCTTTGCGGTCGATCTTGCCGCTGGGCGTCAGCGGCAGACAATCCAAGAATACAAAGGCCGAAGGAATCATGTAGTCGGCCAGTTTCTCCGCGAGGAAGTTTCGAAGATCGCTGATCCGCACAGTGTCATGACGCAGCACAATATAGCCTACCAGCCGTTTTCCTGCCGGACTGTCGTCTCGAGCAATCACTACTGTTTCGCTCACCTGCGGGTGCTGACCAAGCACAGCTTCGATTTCTCCCGTCTCGATGCGATATCCGCGCACCTTGACCTGATAATCGAGGCGCCCCAGAAACTCGATGTTGCCGTCGGGCAGGTATCTTGCGCGGTCTCCCGTCCTGTAAAGTCGTGCTCCCGGCCGAGTACTAAAAGGGTTGGGAACGAACTTCTCGGCCGTAAGCTCGGGACGATTCAAATAGCCTCGCGCGAGGGAGTCGCCGCCGATGTACAGTTCCCCGGGGACTCCCACAGGGACTAAATTGAAGCGTTGGTCCAGCAAAAAAATCTCCGCATTCGAGATAGGGCGCCCTATGGGGGGCAGTGCAGGCCAATCGCCCGGCGATCCCGCAGGAGTGAATGCCGTCACGACATGACTTTCTGAAGGTCCGTACTGGTTGCGCAATGTGCAGTCCTTGAGCCGGCTCAACCATTGCACGATCCGTCGGCTCGTTTGCAACTGCTCGCCGGCAGTGATGATCTCGCGAAGATTCGTGCAAGTCTCTACTTCTTCGCCGGCTGCCTCGGCCAACTGCTGTAAGGCCACGAATGGAAGGAACACTCTAGCCACTGCTTTTTCCCGCAGAAAGCGCAGCAATCCCACACTATCGCGTCGCAACTCCTCGGGCATCAAGACCAGCGTTCCACCCGAGCACCAGGTGGTAAATATTTCCTGAAACGAGACATCGAAGCTCAGAGAGGCGAATTGAAGCGTCCGCGCCGGAACAGGCTGGCTGAAATCTCTTAACTGCCAATTGATCAAGTTGGAAAGCGGTCCGTGCGTCATGGCCACCGCCTTCGGCTTTCCGGTAGAGCCAGAAGTATAAATGACGTAAGCCAAATTAGCTGGTGTCGCCTTGCCGCCCGGATTCGCTAGGGCATCGTTTTGTATCGATTCTTCGTCTTTGTCCGGGTAAATCACCTTGGCGCGATGCTCAGGCAGGTTGGCGGCGAGCCGCTCCTCAATCAGCAACACGGGAACTTGAGCGTCTTCGAGCATGAAAGCCAGGCGCTCCTTAGGAAATGCCGGGTCCAACGGCACATAAGCGCCGCCGGCTTTGAGCACCGCGAGCAGTGCGACCATTGTTTCCAGGGAACGTCCCATACAGAGTCCCACCCGGACTTCGAGCCCAACGCCGAGACTCTTTAGGCGGCGCGCGAGCCGATCGGCGCGCTGGTCCAACTCTTGGTACGTGAGTTGCTCATCCTGGGAGACGACGGCAACAACCTCAGGAGTTTTTTTCACCTGCTCTTCGAACCATTCATGGACGCACTTGTCCAGCGGATAGGTCTTCTTCGTGTTGTTCCACTCCACTAGCATCTGGTGGGACTCTGCCCCCGTCAAGAGTGGCAAATCCAAGATCGGCTGCTTCGGATTCGCTACGATTCCTTTCAGCAAGGTTCGGAAATGTCCCAGCATCCGTTGGATGGTGCCAGCTTCGAACAGGTCGGTGTTGTATTGGGCTCTCGCAACCAGTCCGTGATCCGTCTCCGCCAGAAACAGACACAGATCAAACTTCGTAGTGTTGCTTTCCACTGTGAACCGGCTAGCCGTCAAACCCAAAAGCTTCAGGGCGCGCACCGCATCGGTTTGGAGGACAAAGAGGACTTGGAAGAGTGGGTTCTGATTCAAAACGCGCTCGGGCTTCAATTCCTCGACGAGCTTCTCGAAGGGAAGGTCCTGATGAGCATAGGCCTCGAAGGCGACTTCGCGCACACGTGCGAGCAATTCGAAAAAGCTCGGATTGCGCGAGAGATCGGTGCGCAGCATCAATGTATTCAGAAAAAGACCGATCAGCCCCTCGAACTCGATTCGGCCGCGATTCGCGATTGGGGAGCCGACTGCAATGTCTTCTTGCCCCGTATAGCGGCCCAGCAAGACTTTAAAGGCCGCCAGCAAGGTCATGAATAAGGTCGCCCTTCCTCTCCGGCTGAGCGCCTTGACCGCTTCGGTCAACTCCTTCGGGAGCACGATAAATTGAGAGGCTCCGCTGAATCTCTGCACCATTGGCCGCGGTCGGTCGGTTGGCAATTGCAGCGTGGGTGCGCCTTCAAGCTGCTGTTTCCAGTAGGAGAGCTGTTGCTTGAGCACATCTCCCTGAAGCCACTCGCGTTGAGACTGTACAAAGTCAACGTATTGAGCGGGCAGCTCGGCCAACGGAGAGGATCGCCCCTTGAAAAAAGCTTCATAGAGGGCAGAGAGTTCTCGATAAAGGACTCCGATCGACCATTCGTCAGAAACGATGTGATGCAGCGTTAGAACCAAGACGTGATCTTCACGGGCCACACGGAGCAGGGTAGCTCGCACGAGCGGCCCCCGCGCCAGGTCGAATGGCCTTTCCGCCTCCTCGTTGGCCAATCGCCGAGCTTCATTCTCCTGCTCGGGAGCCGGGAGGCTCGCGAGATCAACCACGGAGAGGGACAGGATCATCGATGGTGAAATAAACTGGACCGGCTGCCCTCCTACTGACGGAAAGCTGGCTCGTAGCAGTTCGTGACGACGCACGATTTCGTTGAGGCTTCGCTCCAAAAATTCAACATTAAGCGGACCCCCCCTGAAACGCAAGCCGATGGGAGTATTGTAAACCGAGCCATTGGGCTCTAACTGATCCAAGAACCAAAGCCGCTGCTGGGCGAATGAGAGAGCCAACGGTCGCGCCTCCCCAGCGGTAGATATTGGAGTTTGTGGCCTTTGCTCGAGCATTGGTATCGCGGCTTCTTTATCTTTAGATCGGCAGTTTAAAGACAGGAGTGTTTGAGGAATTGGACATTTTCTCGGCCATGAGATAGTTTTAACCAGTTCGGTGGCGAAATATCACGCAATCCTGTTTGATCTGTTCGGCACGGTTGCCCTGCTCCACACCGAGAAACTCCCGGTTTTCGAGTGGGAAGGACAAGTGACGCGCGCGACTACGGCCGCTTTGCGCACGCTCTACGAGCAGCAGGTGACGGACGTTCCCTTTCTTCAATTCTTTGCGACGATGACAGTCGTAAGCCGCGAGTTGCGTGATGCGCGCGTCTATGAGTTGCGCGAGGTTTCTTGCGCGCAACGCTTTCTGCTTACTCTGATCCGCGCCGGCATGGCTGACTCCCTGGCGACCCGCCGTCTCGCAGAAGAACTAGCACTGGCGCACACCACCCTGCTCGCCAAGGCGACCGAAGTGCCGCCGGCGCATGCGAGTTTGCTCGAACAAGCCAGTCGAAGGTATCCCCTCGCTCTGGTGTCGAACTTCGACCACGGGCCGACGGCTCGACAGATATTGGACGCTGGCGGAGTCAAAGAACATTTTCATCATATCGTGATTTCCGAGGAGCACGGCTGGTGCAAACCGCACCCGAAGATCTTTACCGATGCATTGGCGGCACTTGGTGTAGCGCCGGAGAAGGCGCTGTTTGTCGGCGATTCTCCATCCGACGATATCGCCGGCGCCAAAAGAGTCGGGATGGACGTCGTTTGGGTGAACGCGCACGATCAGCCCCTGCCCCGCGGCATTCCGGTTCCCGATTACACCGTGCGGGCGATTCCCGAACTGCAATATTTTTTTTCCGACTGACGATAGGGCACACAGCTTTATGGCCGATTGCCCTTGTCGCAGGTCAAAAGTCTGCTCAGCAGGAAGAGAACTTGGTGAGAGGAGCGCACGGCTATGCGCGTAGTCATTACTGGAGCAGCCGGCCGGATCGGGAGCGAACTCGTCGAGGAGCTTTCCGGCGAGCATGAGCTTTGTCTGATGGACCGCATCGCAGTGCCAGGAAGCGCTTCCATAGTCACCGATCTTACCGTCTCCAGGGAGCTACGGACCAACACATTCGAAGGTTGCGGGGTTGTCATCCATTTAGCGGCGGACGCGCGCAACCTAGCGCCATGGGAATCCGTATTGCACGATAACATCGAAGCAACCTGGAACGTCATCGAAGCTGCGGCGCGAGACCAGGTGCGTCGTGTGGTCTTTGCCAGTTCCAACTGGGCGGTGAAAGCCAGGGAACGTGCCCTTGCTCCGGCCTGTTACGCGGATACCGGGCCCAAGATCGCCTCGGACGTCGCGCCCCAGCCACTCTATCCGTACGGCCTATCCAAGGCGTTTGGGGAACTTGCGGGCCGGATGTTTGTCGATGACGGACAACTGGGCTCGTTCGTCGCCGTGCGCATCGGTTATTACCATCCGGATCCGCCGGAGGATGAGAACCTCCGCCGGTTGTGGATAGGCTCGTTCGATTTGCGAAGTCTTTTACGCCGTTGTGTCGAGGCGGAATTTGAAGGATTTCATGTTGTCTACGGCATTTCCGCTCAACTTACGGCGCCGTACGATTTATCGCATTCCCGCCGCCTGCTTTCCTGGGAGCCACGACAGTTGCCGTAACAGCCGCCCCAAGAAACATCGATTGAGCCGCCACCGCAAAACCGGGTAGACCCGCCGTCGGCATGAACGAGGAACGACCAGTCCCAAGTACTTGCGCGAGGTGCGCAGAGCCTGCGGCACTTCCTCGGGAGTCTGTTCGAAGGCCTCCCTCAGCATCGCTGCGAATTTCGGGTGACCCAGGCGGATCGCGATAGCGGTCAATCTATCGCCGTATTGGTGGACAAAATCCACGACCCAGTGGTTGTCGCCGAAATAGAAGACGCCGCCGTCCTGGTATTTTTCCAGATGATCGGCCAGATCCATCATAATGAGATTTCTCTCGGTTTGGTTGAATTGGTCAAGGCGGCTCCAGATCTCATCAATCGTCGCTGGAAGAATTCGGAATACGCGGAAGCGATCAATCAGAGCTTCAATGTCGTCACCCACGGCGTTTCGTACCAGGCCGCGGCGGGCCTTCGTGATGACCTTCCTGCGGCCGTCGCCAAAGTCGCCGTTGTCGTAGATGTTGTGCAACAAACCTGCCGCTACAAACTTGGCGTCGAGACCCAAATGGGCCAGTATGCTGGCTACTCCTACAGAATGCGTGATAAAAGGCTTTCCGTCGGCCTGATAGTATCCGGAGTATAGGGTTGTCGCCAACTCATATGCGCGATGGACCCTAGCGAAATCCTTCTCACTTTTTCTCTGACACCGGAGTTGTTTATATAACTGCAAATGGGTCTGAGCGATATCTCTCATGGCCCATCCATTCTGCCGGGCGTCATCATCCAAAGGAATCTTTCTCTCAGGTCGGGTCTGCGCCGCGCCGTTTGACCGGCCAGCATGCCTTAGGAGCGAAGCCGTCTCGCTGTACCGCTCGCGCATCAACTCTTCGAGATAACTCGCCACGGCGATAGTCGCCGGATCGCGCTCGATCGCTCTGATCATGGTTTCGAATTCGTCCGTCAAGAGATACCCGGGATTTTCGGGGAATCGCCGGGTGGTTGGGTTGAGCTTCGCTGCGACATCCAGCCCTAAGACCGTTCTTATTGTCTCAAGATAGTAGGAGCTTTTGTCAAAGATCGCGAGCGGGATCAGGTGTCTGCAAGCGATCTTCATCGCGCGCCGTGTGAAAAACTGTTCCACCCTATCGTGTGGCAAGTCTTGCAGCGGCGCCGGCGCGTTGAGATTCAGCTTCTGTGGCGCGTTGATATCCTTCTTCGAGTAGAATTCGCGTTCATAGAAACACCAGGCCGCAAAGTTCTCGGCGTTGACGATCATTCTCCTGCCCGAAGATACGAGCAAACCCGGGTTGAGGTATGCCCTCCACCCCTGAGACAAGGCGAGCAAGGAACAGCGCAGATCAATTTCCGTCGTGAGCTCGGCTTCACGGAAGTATTTTTTTAGAACTTGGCTCGAACAGACGAATCCTTGCCCGTTCGCGAGCCAGCCCACGTTCTCCACCAGGAAGCGCAGAACATGCGCGTAAGCGCGGTACGCGCTTTTGAACACCGGCAAAGCGTCAAAGCCAAAATAATCGATAGGTGAATAGGTGTATCCCAAACGACCGTTCGCGTCGTTTATGATCTCAATATTATTGTGCACCCACGCGGGGTCGTCAAGATAGGAATCAGCATCGAGAAAGCCCACGTTCCCGACGCCGAGCTGTTGCGTGCAAAAGAGCGTCGCAGTCTTCATGGCACGGACTTTTCCGATGGTTCTCTCTTCGATGCATGTCCACTTGCCGGTTCTGACTTCTTGGCAGCCTTGGATCAGCTCAACCGAGCCATCGGTAGAGCCATTGTCAATGAAAACGACGGGAACATTTTGGGCGCTCTGTGCCCGCAAAGATTCCACAAGACGCGGCAAGAACTGCTCCTCGTTGTGAAATGGCACGACCAATGCTAGGTCCGGCGACGATCGCAGATTATGCATGATCAACCCCTAGGTGAAGAGTCCGATTGCGCTCGGAAGAACCGCATGCAACCGCTTTTTTATGGAACCCGGCTCCAACTGGGGCACTCGGCGATAACACTAGCCATTTCTGCGATAGTCGGCGCGTCGAACAAGAGCCGCAGCGCCACTCTAACTTTAAACTCCGACGAGACCCGTGCAACGATCTGGGTCGCCGAGAGCGAATCGCCGCCCAATTCCAGAAAGCTGTCGCGTACTCCAACCCGATCCAAACCCAATACCTCGGCCCAGATCACGGCCAGCTTCTCCTCCACCGGAGTTCGGGGCGCTACGAAAGAGATCTCCAGTAGCGGCCGTGTGCGGTCCGGTGGCGGCAGGGCTCGACGATCGACCTTGCCGGTCGCTGTGAGAGGTAACGTAGATAAGGGGATGAAGACTGAAGGCACCATGTAGTCGGGCAGTTTTTCACTGAGAATGCGGCGCAGCTCGGTGACCGTCGCCATCTGTGTTTCGTCCGGGACAATATAGGCGATGAGGCGCTTGTTGCCGGGGTTATCCTCCCAGCCGACGACGACGGCTTGTTTCACACCTTCAATCTCGGTCAAGACTGTCTCGACCTCGCCGACATCGACCCGGTAGCCGTGGATTTTGACCTCGAAATCCCTCCGGCCCTGATGGAAAAGGCAGCCGTCCGGGCCCATGCGCCCAAGGTCGCCCGTGAGGTAGATGCGCTCGTCTTCTCGGCCTCCCTGCCCCAGAAATTTGGCTTGCGTAAGGTCGGCTCTCCGCCAGTAGCCGACCGGGTTGTAACGGCTCTTGATCGCGATCTCGCCGATCTCACCCGGGCCGACCGGCCGGCCATAGTCGTCGAGCAGCAGGATCTCTGCCTCCGCAGTGGGATAACCTCCGGGGAGCACGCCTGCTGGAACCGGGCTCTTCCCGTCGACAAAGAAATAGGCGTAATCGTCAAACTCCATGCATCCCAGTGTTCCGGCTAGAATAGCGCGATCCGCGAATTGCCGCCGATAGAGTTCCACATCGGTGTGATACACCGGCTCGCCGAACAAGAGGATCAGGCGCAAGTGGGAAAACTGTTCCGTGCCTTTCAGCGCGCCGGCGAAGCTCCGGAAAGCCGACACGGCCGCCCTGTATACCGTGATCTTTTCCTCAATCAGCCACTCGGCAAGTTCAGGCGCTTCGTCTTGATGAAGATCGACCGGATAGTAGGTCGCGCCGTTGAGGAGCGCGTACAGATACGCTCTGAAACTCGCCCGAAACATAACCAGCCGATCGTGCGCGCACATATGGGACATGTTGGTGTGGCGCATGACGG
>JBOHVN010000320.1:0-2694 GCA_050735675.1 Binatia bacterium
AAGTTCGAAACTTCGTGCTCTTCGTGACCTTCGTGGTAAGATTGAATTGTCCGTAGAATCGACATCGTAGCTTTGGCGCCCCCTGAAAATTCGCGGGGCCCGCGCAAACTTTCGGGCCTAGTAATACGAAGAGCACGAAGTCAAGAGGTGTCCGAAACCTTCGTGGCGTTCGTGTGCTTTGTGGTGAGATAGTATGTATGAATTCGGCAAGTTAGAAGTGCCGCGTCAGAAAATTTGCGCGAACGGTGAAAACTCTCAACTATAGCAATACGGCGCGGCACGCTCGGTTTTTCGCCTTGACAACGCGCCTAGGAGCGATAAAAGATTCTCATCGATCGTCGAGATCGAATCATCTGGCAGGAGGCGAAACGAATATGAAAGATGTTCGAAGTTTCGTGATCATGTCGGCGGCGGTTGCCTTGTTCTTAGGCAGCGGCACGAGGGTCAACGCGCAAACGCGCGTATCCATCGGCGTCACGGAAACCATTGAAACGCATAATCCTTATGGAGATAGCGTGTCGCTTTTGTACGGCATCTGGAGCGAAATCACCGGTCCTTTCTGCACCTATGACTATGCAAAGGGCGATTTCGAGGGACGCCTGGCCGAGCGCTGGAAGGTGGAAAATCCCACCACCTGGATTTTCTCGTTGAATAAAAATTATAAGTTCAACGACGGCTCGCCAGTGACCGCTGATGACATCGTCCACTCGCTCATGAACCGCGTGATCGGTGACCCGCAGTCGAAGCAAAAGGCATCCGTCGCCGGCCCGATTGCCAAAGCAGAGGCCGTCGATAAGTACACCGTTAAGTTTATCACCAAGGAGCCGGCTGCACCGCTGCTATCCTTCGTCTGCGATCGCCTGATTGTTACCAGCAAGGCCGCCTTCGAGAAACATGGCCGCGACGCCGCAGACAGACAGCATATGATGGGTGGCGGGCCCTACCGGTTAAAGGAACTGATACCCGGGCAACGATTGGTCATCGCCAAACGACCGGATCACCCGATGGCCAAAAAGAACCCGGCGGCGCCCGACGAAATCGTCTTCCGCGTGATGCGAGAAGTCGAGCAGCGTGTCACCGCTTTGCTCAACAACGAAGTCGACATCGCTCAATTTATCCCGCCTCACCTCCGCGCCCGGGTTGACAAGGCACCCAATGTCAGAATTGAACCCGCGGATTCAATCGAGATCATGTTTCTGGCGATGCAACCCAAGCCGCCTTTCGACAAGAAGGAAGTTCGCCAGGCAGTCTGCCACGCTATCAATCGCGACCAGATCATCAAAACATTGCTGGAAGGATTCGCCAGTCGGCTGGACGGTCCGCTCGGTCCCGGGCAGTATGGGTACGACCCCAATCTTAAACCGAGATACGACTACAATCCGGAAAAGTCCAAGAAACTTCTGGCACAGGCTGGTTATTCCAACGGCCTCGAGGTCACGCTGCAAACTCCGGTAGGGCGTTATACGCTCGACAAACAAGTCACCGAAGCGATGACCGCTATGCTGAATGCAGCCGGATTCCGCGCGAAGCTGCTTACCCCGGAATGGCCGACGCTCTGGGCCAACGTTCAAAAAGGCCAGGTGCCATTTTACTATATGGGACGCGGGTCGGTGCAGGACCCGAGCGCCGCGTTGCATCAGTATTTTCACACCGGCGAGACGCCGCGGATCGGCTATTCCAACAAGAAACTTGACGAATTGCTCGACAAAGAACAGCGGGAGTTCGACGCCGAAAAAAGAAAACAATATCTGCGTCAAGCCATGAGTCTCCTTACCGAAGAAGCCCCCGCCTGTTTCATGTGGCGCCACAAGTTGCTCTGGGGAGTATCGAGCAAAGTCGATTACAAGCCGCTACCGGACGGACGCATTTACGGCTTGGACATGAAGGTACGGCGCTGAGGGGATTGGGAAGTGGAGTATTGGAGTGGTGGAGTGATGGACAAACCCAATACGCCAGTACTCCAACACTCCATCGCTCCGACTTGATTCGGCGTGCCGGCGCGCGCGGAAAATCACTTGCAATCAGTCATAAGTCGCGCCAAGCGTAATCGAGAGCGTTTGCCATGACCAGCTATCTCGCCCGCCGTCTAGCCGGCACCGTGCCCGTTCTATTGCTCATCAGCCTGCTGGTCTTTCTGTTGATTCACGCCGCGCCCGGCGATCCCACGCTGCTCCTTCTCGGCGAAGAAACCAATGCCGCCGACGTGGAGCGGGCCAAAGAACGCTGGGGCCTGAACCGGCCGCTCTACGTCCAATATCTGAAATTTCTTCAGTCGGCGGCCGTCGGCGATTTCGGCCGGTCGTTTAAATACGCCGAACCGGTGATGGGCGTCATCATGACCAGATTGCCGGCCACCATCGAACTGGCGATTTTCGCGATCATCATCGCGACGGTGCTGGCGATACCGCTCGGCGTCTGGGCCGGCTCGAGGCCCAATTCGTGGATCGACAATCTCGGCACGACCTTTGGGCTATTCGGCATCAGCATGCCAAGTTTTTGGCTGGCGATCATGTTGATTCTTCTGCTCGCCGGCGTGTTGAACATTCTGCCGACCTCGGGGCGCAGCACTTACGGCATCGCCGGACCGTCACAGACGGGTTTCTATATCCTCGACAGCATCTTACAGAAAAATTGGCGCGCGGTTTGGGACGCTCTCACGCATATTTTCCTGCCGGCGCTGGCGCTCGGCGTCAA
>JBOHVN010000321.1:0-9267 GCA_050735675.1 Binatia bacterium
GCGCGTACACCGGCGCGAGCCACACGTTCTTGATCACCGGCAGGTGCTCAAAGAGATGATGAAATTGGAACACCATCCCGACTTTGCGGCGCAGCCTTTGGAGAGTGGCCGGCGCGTGACAACCGCCGCCGTTCAGAGCGAGATCTTCGACGTGCACGGTTCCCGACTGAAACGTCTCGAGTCCCGCGATAACACGCAGTACGGTAGACTTGCCGGCTCCGGACGGCCCCATCAATGCCACCAGCTCGCCGCGCCTGACATGGAACGTGACCCCCGCCAGCACCTGGCGCTGGGCGCGGAGAAGGCACACATCGCGCAAACGGAGCATCACGGTGTTCACGCCGTCGCCGCCTTCCATCGCTGTTCGAGCCGGCGCGCCAGGGCCGCCAGCGGCAGCGACATGGCGAGGTAGAGAGCCGCGCACAGCAAGCCGGGAATGATCCAGCTTCCGATATTCGTGGCGAAAATCTGGGTCTGTTTGGTCAGCTCGAGCACCGTGAGCACCGAAACGAGCGACGAGTCCTTGAGCAAGGCAACAAAATCGTTGGTCATGGGCGCCAGGGCGAGGCGAAAAGCTTGCGGCCCGCGCACCAGCGTCAGCACCTGGCGCTCGCTCAGGCCGAGAATTCGCCCTGCCTCCAACTGGCCGGCGGGCACCGCTTGGAGCGCGCCGCGGTAGATCTCGCTTTCATAGGCCGCATAATTGAGCGCCAGGCCTAGCAGCGCTGCGGCGAACGCCGGCAGCCGAATCACATTCGCGATGCCGTAATAGAGAACGAACAGCTGGA
Organism: Binatia bacterium; assembly: GCA_050735675.1. GTDB lineage: Bacteria > Desulfobacterota > Binatia > UBA9968 > UBA9968 > DP-20. The sequence continues at coordinate 789 of JBOHVN010000321.1, forward strand.
GCAGAATCGGCGTGCCGCGAATGACCTCGACGTAACCCGTCAGGAGCGCTTGCGTGAGCCGGCTGCCGTACACGCGGCCGCTCGCGATCGATATGCCGAGAAGAACCGCCAGTGCCATCGCCAGGCACGAGAGCACGAGCGTCACTACGGCGGCGCGAAGCAGCGACGGCAGGTAGCGCAGCGTGGCTTCCCACGCCGATAGCGCGGCGGCCAAATCCGGCGCGTCAAAACCGCTGACCGCCGGCACAGGCTCCCGCGCGATAACGCGCGCGTGAAGCCGCGGCTGATCGTCGTTCCACACGCCCCACTTACGGAAAATTCTCTCGAGCGCGCCGTCGCGCATGGCGCCGCGCAGAATCTCGTCGATCTCGTCGCGCAGCTCGGCGTTTCGAACCGCCAGTACCCCGACATAGTGTCCGACCGCGACGCTTTGCGGTTGGATGGTAAATCCCGGGATTGCGTGCGCGCGGCGCTCGGCGAGGACGTGGTCGAGCAGCACGGCGTCCACACGGCCAATCACAAGGTCGCTGTAAGGATGGACGTCGTCGTCGTAGGAGACCGGCAGGATGCCGAATTCGCGCTCGGCGCGGAGCAGAATCTCGTAGGCGATCGTGCCCCCGAGGGTGCCGACCCGCCGGCCGCGAAGATCCGCGAGCGTGCGCAAGCGCGACGCATCGCCGTCGCGCACGCTCAACACTTCGCGAAACCGGTAGTAGGGGACCGTCGGCGCCATGGCGGCGCGCCGCGCGGGAGTGTCCTCGATACCGCCAAGGCCGATCTCCGCGTCGCCGCGCTCAATGGATTGGTCGATCGACGTGAAAGTGATGTTGATGAAGCTGCTTTTGCGTCCAAGTCCGCGCGCGATGAGATCGGCGATCTCGACATCGAAGCCGACGAGCTTGTCCGGCTGGGTGGGATCCGCTTCGACGAAGGGCGCGCCGCCTTCAGGGTCGCCCGCCCAACGAAATTCCCGGGGCGGCTGGGATTGCGCCGCGATGACGGCCGGCAATACCACTATTGCCAATCCAGCGAGCAAGGCGACTCGGATCAACCCCGGCAAACGCCTCTCTAGACGATCGACTTGCGCCGCGCCTGATGTAGAAAACGATCGGAATTTGCTCTTGAGGTTGAACCAGCGAGAACCCAAAATCGTCCTCAACGACCTTTCTCCATCTGCGTTCGACAACCAAAGAGCCCCGCAGAGGAGACCGACTGCTATTTATTTAAAGCGGAGATTATCCGATGGCCGATTGTTGTGTCAATCTGCTAGCCGCGACGGATGATGTCCTGCCGAGAGATTAGATTCGAAAAAAAAAGGCAAAGCGCCTTAGTCGTCATTGCCGCGAAAGCGGCAATCCAGATCTCCTAGGATTCTTTGACCTCAATCGTTCTTCGGTTATGTTAAGCTTGCCTCGATGCGAAAACTGGATTTACCGATCTTCGAAATCGAGCAGCGTTTGCTCGAAATTCTGTCTACACAGAAACGGTTGGTTATCACCGCGCCGACCGGCTCGGGCAAATCAACTCAAGTGCCGCAGATGCTCCTCGACGGCGGGCTGCTTGGCGATGGGCAGGTCACGGTCTTGCAGCCGCGCCGGTTGCCGACACGCATGATCGCGGCGTGGGTGGCGAAATCGCGAGGCGTAAAGCTCGGCGGCGAAGTGGGCTATCAGATGCGGTTGGACAACTTCGCTTCGGTTGCGACGCGCATACGTTACGTGACTGAAGGCGTGCTGCTGCGCCGGATGTTGGCTGATCCCGAGTTGAAGGGTGTCAGCGCGATCGTGTTCGATGAGTTTCACGAACGGCATCTCTATGGCGACATCACGCTCGCCCGCGCTCTGCAAATCCAGGAATCGACGCGTCCCGATCTGATCATCATCGTCATGTCGGCGACATTGGATGTCGCCACGGTTCAGAAATATCTTCAGCCTTGCGCCCTGTTGTCTTCTGAAGGCCGCGCCTATCCTGTCGGCATCGAATATTTGGCCAAGCCCGCCGGTGCCGCGCCCATCGGGGAACTCATGGTCAAAGAACTCCAACGCCTGCTACGCGAGTATCGTCAAGGCGACGCGCTTATTTTCATGCCCGGAGCGTATGAGATCGGTCGTACCGTGCAGGCGCTGCGCGATGCCCTCGGGCCCGAGTTCGTTGTGTTTCCCTTGCACGGCGAACTGTCGCCGAACGATCAGGACGCGGCGGTGGCCCGCTATGACCGGCGCAAAATCGTCGTCGCCACGAACGTCGCGGAAACGTCGCTCACAATCGACGGCGTGCGCTTGGTCATCGACAGTGGCTTGGCGCGCATTCCCCGATATGACCCGTATCGCGGCATCAACACGTTGCTCGTCGAAAAAATCAGCCGCGCGGCATCTGACCAGCGGGCCGGTCGCGCCGGACGCACGGCGCCTGGACACTGCTTGCGTCTGTGGACTGCGCATGAGCAGAACACCCGTCCCGCCCAAGAACGTTCCGAAGTGAAACGCCTGGATCTCGCAGAGGTGATCCTCACGCTCAAGGCGAGCGGCGTGAACGACGTGAAGACATTTCGCTGGCTGGAGGCGCCTGATGCGCGCGCGCTGGAGCGCGCCGAGACGTTGCTCGCCGACTTGGGAGCTACCGATGAGTTGACGGGTGGTATCACTGCGCTTGGACGGCGCATGCTCGCATTTCCAGCTCATCCGCGCTACGCGCGCATGCTACTGGCCGCCCAGGAATACGGTTGCGTGCGGCCGGTCGCGTTGATCGCCGCGTTGACGCAAACGCGGGACTTGTTGGCGCGCCGGCAAGCAAAGCAAATAGACGATTCGCGTGATGAGCTGTTTGATGCGGAGACCGAGTCGGATGTTTTTGTGCTGATGCGCGCCTGGCGCTATGCCGAGCGTCACGGATATCAAAACGAGCGCTGCCGCCACATCGGCGTGCACGCGCAAGCCGCGCGTCAGGTCGGAGCGCTATTCGAGCAGTTCTTGAAGATCGCCGCGGAGGAGGGGTTGGACATCGGCGAGAAGCCGGTCGCGCAAGATGTCAAAGACGCCGTGCGACGTTGCGTGCTCGTGGGGTTTTCCGATCATCTCGCCAAGCGTCTGGACGGCGGGTCGCAGCGTTGCGAACTGGTGCACGGCCGGCGCGGCGTTTTAGCGCGCGAGAGCGTTGTGAAAGCGCCGCTGTTCGTCGTCTCGGAGGTGCGCGAGGTGGAAAGCGGCGGCGGCAGGGACCGAGGCTTGAATGTCGTGTTGAATCTGGCCACCGCGGTCGATGAGACGTGGTTGCGTGAACTCTTTCCACGGGACTTCACGGAAGTTCATGCCGTTGCCTACGACCCGACAGTGCGCCGCGTTGTTGCCCGGGTCGAGAAGCGATTCCGCGATCTGGTTCTGGAAGAGAAACTTTCCGAAACTCCGCCGGCCGAGGAAGCGGCGAGGATTCTGGCGCGCGAAGTCTTGGCCGGCCGCTGCGCCCTCGATAACTGGAACGAAGCGGTCGAACAATGGATCCTGCGCGCCGTTCGGTTACGCGAATGGATGCCGGAGCTCGGACTCCCCGCCATCGGCGAGGAAGACCGGAGCGTTATGATTGAGCATATTTGCGAAGGCGCGGTCGGCTACAACGAAATCAAGGACCGCCCGGTGCTGCCGGTGGTCAAGTCCTGGCTGTCGCGCCAACAGCAAGCGTGGGTCGAAGAATACACGCCGGAGCGGATTCGGTTGCCCAAAGGCCGGACGGTGAAGGTCGTCTACTCCGCCGACGGCGCGCCGACGATTGCGGCGCGCATCCAGGACTTGTACGGCATCAAAGACGCACTCTGGATCGCCGGCCGCCGCGTTCGCGTTCGCATTCAGGTGCTTGCGCCCAGCAACCGCCCAGTGCAGGTTACCGAGAACCTGGCGGATTTCTGGCGCGACACTTATCCTAAGTTGAAGCAGCAACTGCAGCGCCGATATCCGAAGCATGAGTGGCGGTGAATTATATCGGTGCTGTAATTGATCGTGGGTAAACTCCCAGCCCTGTTGGGGGCCTGGTAAAGTTTCACATTTGCTGGATTGGTGGTGGCGAGTTTTTTGTAATGGGGTAGGGGTTTTCGTCCGAGCCTTTCCCCTCGACGGGGAAAGAGCCTGCCCTGAGCGAAGTCGAAGGGTTGGATAGGGGTGCTTTTATCGAAGCTCAAGCACCCTCACTTCGTTTCTTCTCTGTCGTCGATTGGAAACAATCCGCAAATTCTCCGTGCCTGTCACCCTTGACTTTTCAGGCTTCGTCTCCCGGGTTTGATCCGGGATCGTAGATCTTGCCTGCCGTATCAATGTTGATACTCTCCGGATGTGGGTCGAAAGAGGCGTGGAGGGTACACTTTTGAGAGCTATTCCGGCGATCACCGACCCTATCATGTGCATATTTATCGCGGCGACGAGTTTGTCGGCCGATTGAAAACCAAATTCCCATGGACGGAGATCTTTCGAACCAGGTGCTGAAGTATTTGGAAGAACTCGGTTACAAGAAGCCTCGAAAGGATCACTAATGGCAAGGAGCGCAGCAGTTAGAACGACTGAAAACTCATCGGCGCACGAATTGGAGAGAAAGATTCGCGACGCGCGTTACTCGGTCGGCGAAGATCGCTTCATCGTGACGTTCGGATAGCGGCAAGGAGTACGGCTTTCCAAGGTCATCGCTGGAAGTTGATGACGGCAGCGGCGTCGTAAGCCTCCAAGTCGAGCGCAGGCGATTCTTCTTTCGAGTGTTGCAAGCCTCGGGCAACCGCTACGAGGTTCCGTGGGACCGGGTGCTTCATGAGGCCGAGCCCGGGTACCGTCATTTTCGCGGGCTTATGGGCAGGTCAAAAGACTACTCACAATGCAGGCGCGACAATCCGCAAGTTGCGCGAAGCGAAAGGGCTCACGCAGGATCAGCTCGCAGCGGCTGTGGGAATGATGCGCAGCAATATCTCGCGCATCGAAGCGGCGAAGCATCGGCCCACCCTCGAAACGTTGGAAAAAATCGCCAAGGCGCTCAAGGTATCGGTGGTGGATCTCGTTGCGGGACGGTAATTGGTAGGCGCATAGCGGAATTAGCGAAGGGACGAGTAACACATGGTGCTGCTGAGGATCAGAATTCACGATCATGAGAAAGCGCAAATTCTCAATGCCTGACCCCTGGCGCCTTCCTAAAAGTGCCGGTTTACTTCACGGCCCAGCCCGGCGGCGCCTACATCCACAATCCCGGTGGCGGCGGCGCGAGAGTCTATTATCCCAACACATTGGACGAGTTGCCGGGAACCCGACTCAGCTTCTGGCATTACGATTCCGGCTACAGGGGTTGGTACAAATATGGGATTGGAACGGTTCCGCCGGATGGAAAACAAATCGTTCCCGATCCCGGCATCTCGGTATACGAGTTTACCGGTGCGATGATCGGCAATCAGGGTGCCGGGGGTAATCCAGACCCGGCTCCTCCGGAGTGCAAGGATCCGAAGGAATGTAAGCCTGGCGACCCGGTCGATGTGGCGACCGGGCTGTTCATCATGGAGAAGACGGATCTTTATCTCCCCGATGGGATAATGCCTCTCGACTTCAAGCGGACTTACCGCCAGAGCGATACATTCCCGCGTGCGTTTGGCATTGGAGCCAGTCATTCCTACGAGCTATTTTTCACCGGGACGGTCAATCCGTATACCTACATAGACTTAAACCTTCCCGACGGCCAAAAATACCGTTTCAACCGAATCTCTTCCGGTACTGGCTATGCCGATGCCGTCTATGAGCATGCCACCAGTCGAACCCGTTGGTACAAGGCAAAGATTTCGTGGAATGGCGCCGGTTGGAATCTAGTCTTGCGCGACGGCACTTTGATGGCTTTTCGCGACGGATTCAATGCAACCAGGCCCGGTCAAAGCGGCGTACTGAGGATTCAAGATCCCAACGGCAACACCACGACGATCACCCGCGACAGCGCCGGCAACGCCACTCGGATCACGGCTCCCGGCGGCCGGTGGATCGCTCTCACCTACGATGCCAGCCACCGCATCACCCAAGCCCAAGACAATACCGGCCGCACACTGACCTACGAATACGACGGCACGGGCCGGTTGATCAAGGTTACTGATCCCAACGGCGGAACCAACGAGTTTACCTACGACGTTTCGAGCCGGATGTTGACCGTCAAAGACGCCAGGGGGATTGTCTTTCTGACTAACGAGTACGACGCCACGGGTAAAGTGACAAAACAAACCATGGTGGATGGCGGGATTTATCTCTTTGACTACACGATGAGCGGCAGCGATATTATTCAAACCGACGTCACCGACCCGCGGGGAATCGTGAGCCGAAGAACGTTTAACTCCGCGGGGCATGTTTTGACTTTCACCGATGCTGTGGGAAGACCCGAGGAACAGGTCAAAACCTATGACCTCCAGGCGGGGACAAATTTCGTCCTTTCGAAAACCGATCCGCTAAATCGGACGACGGCCTTTACCTACGATGTCATGGGCAACGTGACGACCTTAACCAGGTTGTCCGGGACGCCGGATGCCGTGACGACGGCGTTCACATACGAACCATCCTTCAACCGGCTGACATCCGTCACCGACCCGCTGAACCACACAACCACGTACGGCTACGATGCCAAGGGGAATTTAGTCGCGGTGACCAATGCCCTAAATCAAACGATTACAATCACGAGAAATTCAGCCGGGCAGCCGATTTCGATCACCGGCCCCCTCAACAATACCACCCAGTATGCTTACGATTTTGGCGACTTCGCTGCCGTGACCGGCCCGCTGAGCAACACCACGACTCGGTTCACTGACGCCGCCGGTAGGGTGCTCGGGGTCACCGATCCGCTCGGGAATCTGAGTATTTACGACTATGACGTCCTGAACCGGCGGACTAAGATTAGCGACCCCATAAATGGCGAGACAGATTTCGGTTACGATCCCAACGGTAATCTGCTTAACGTCACCGACGCAAGGAACAATTCTACAACCTACACCTACGACAATATGGATCAGTTGGCGACGCGGCTTGATCCGTTGTTGCGAGCGGAGAGTTACCAATACGATCTTGGCGGAAACAAAACTCAATTTACCGACCGTAAGAGCCAGGTCACCGCGTACAGTTATGACGGCCTCAACCGGCGCACGGGCGTGACCTACGCGGATACGTCCACGACCGCGTATACCTACGACAAAGGAAATCGCTTGACCCAGGTAGTTGATTCGATCGCGGGGACGATCACGCGAACGTACGATGGGCTCGACCGGCTTACGTCGGAAACGACACCGCAGGGATCGGTCGCCTACACGTACGATGCCACCGGGCGCAGGACGAGCATGACTGTGGCGGGCCAGTCCAGTGTCAATTATACCTACGACAATGCCAACCGCCTCACTCAAATAACGCAGGGATCGTCGACCGTCACTTATGCTTACGACGCAGCGGGGCGAAGGACGAGTCTTACGCTTCCCAATAATGTTCTGGTAGAATACGGCTACGATGGAGCATCGAGATTAACGAGCATCACCTACAAGCAGAACGGGACCACGGTGTTGGGTGATTTGACCTACGAATACGACAAAAACGGGAATCGGACCAAGACCGGCGGCTCGTTTACCCGCACGGGGGTCCCACCGTGCAGTGGGTTCGACCAGTTACAATGCCGCGAATCACCAGACGGCCTTCGGGGACAAGACTCTGACGTATGACAACAACGGCAATCTTCAAACGATCACCGACTCCAGCGGGACGACGACGTACACCTGGAATGCACGGAACCAGCTCGTCGGCATCAGCGGTCCCGGCGTGACCGCCAGCTTTGTTTATGACGGGCTCGGCCGACGAGAGAGAAAGACGATCAACAGCAACATCACCGAGTTTCTCTAATGACGGCGTTAATCCGGTCCAGGAGACTTCCGGGGCTACGGTGCTGGCCAACATGCTTACCGGGCTTGGCATTGATGAATTTCTGACACGGACCGCCGTTGCGGCCGGAACCACCGGTCACTTCCTCCCAGATGGTCTGAGATCCGCTGTGGCTTTAACTGATCCCGCCGGCGCCGTCCAGACTGAGTATACTTACGAGCCCTTCGGCAAAACCGCCGCCACCGGCGTGTCTTCCAGCAATCCTTTCCAGTACACCGGCAGAGAAAATGATGGCACTGGTCTGTACTACCATCGAATGAGATACTATAGTCCCCAGCTTCAGCGATTCGTGAGCGAAGATCCGTATCTTCATCCTACTTACGGGAAATGTCCGGCCGCGGGCATAACGCCGGCGATTGTAAATCTGGTATCGATTGCTCTCGACAATCCTCAGAATTTGAGCACGTATGGTTACGTCGGAAATAATCCTCTACGATACATGCCCCCTATGTCAGGATAGATGTCGCATTTAGAATTAACGTAAAGCGGGGCGAGAGAGCGGGACAAGTCGATGAGTCAGCAACGAACGGAAGAGTTTAGAAGAGCGGCGGTGGAGAAGTTTCACAGTC
>JBOHVN010000322.1:0-10240 GCA_050735675.1 Binatia bacterium
CCTCTTATCCCATCCAACGACATTACGAATGTAAGAACAAGGCGGACAAATCCAGCGAATTTTCGATTTTGGATCCTTCGGCGTGGCTCAGGACAGGTTTTTGATTTTGGATTATCGGAGCACGAAATCAGATCTCGAAGCCAAGACTTTTCATTCTCCGATTTTCTCCCTTAATCCAAAATTCAGCGAATGACTTTATCCGCCCGCGCCAGCACGTTGGGTGGAATGGTTAGGCCGATCTGTTTCGCGGTTTTTAGGTTGATCGCCAGCTCAAACTTGGTCGGTTGCTCTACCGGGAGATCGGCAGGCTTGGCGCCCTTCAGGATTTTGTCCACGTATGTAGCAGCGCGCCGCCACAATTCGTGGAAGTTCGCCCCGTAGGACATCAGACCGCCAGCATCCGGATTTTCCCTCACGGTGTAAATGGCCGGTAGCCGGCTCTTTGCCGCAAGGTCCAAAATCCGTCGCCGATGGATGCCAATCAGCGGACTTCCGAGAACCATAAGGGCCGCGGCGCGGTCTTTTCTCATCGTGGTAAAGGCACGGTCGAAATCGTCGGCCCTGGGACTGGCACGGAAAGAACCGTCACGCGGAATGCTGGGGCTATGTCCTGGATGTCCTTCAATTGGCTCAGGAGCGTGGGATTGGCCGCATGGAAGAAGACGGCGATCCGAGATGCCGAAGGGACGACCTCCTTGAGAATTTCAAGCCGTTTGGTGGCGAGGACGGTGTGAAGGTCCGACAGTCCCGTAACATTCCCACCCGGACGCGCAAGGCTGGCGACTATCCCGTCCCCGACAGGATCAGGATGGACCGTCATAACGATGGGGATGGTGCTAGTAGTATTCTTAACAGCAAGGATAGCCGCATCGCCGTATACTACGAGAACATCGACTTTGAGACGGATAAGTTCCGCTAGTAGTTCCGCGATCTTTTCAAATTGCCCGGCCGCATATCGCTGCTCGATGACGATGTTCTTACCCTCGATATACCCCAACTCTTGCATGCCTCGCTGAAAATGAGCGAAGCGGTTCTTGTCGGCTTCGGCCGACGCTGCCGATAGATAACCTATTCGGGCGACTTTCCCCGCCTGCTGCGCCTGAACTTTGACGCTGAGCGTAAAAAGCAGAGCACCAAAAAGGCTGAGCGCACAGAGAATAGTGCTAAGCGTAAGATCGATGAACTTTTTGCTCATGAGGTTTCTCTCCTTGTTTTCATGCTCTTTGCCCTGCGCTCGTTGCTCCCTGCTATTTAATGACCGTTATCCGCCCGCACCCACGTCGCTTGCGCGGGCAAAATCCCGTGGTTATACTTTAGGTATGAAAACAGCGATCTCAGTTCCCGACAAGATTTACGCTGAAGCCGAGCGGCTGTCCCGTCGGCTGAAGAAGTCACGGAGCCAGGTGTACACGGAGGCGGTAACAGAATACATCGCGCGTCACGATCCTGAAGCCATAACCGAGGCGATGAATCGAGTCTGCGAAGCTGTGGACACGTACCCCGATCCAGCCATTGCAGCGGCGGCAAGACGCAGGCTTGAAGACGTCGAATGGTAGTCGCCCAAGGCCATGTGTATTGGGCAAACCTTCCAGATCCAACCGGTTCCGGTCCCGGTTTTCGCAGGCCGGTGCTAGTAGTCCAAGGAGATGCGCTGAACCGAAGCCGGATCAGGAGCGTCGTCTGCGTCCCCTTAACGAGCAACCTTCGCTGGGCCGAAGCTCCTGGCAACGTGCTCCTTCCGGCCCGAGCCACCGGCCTTCCCAAGGATTCAGTCGCCAACGCCTCCCAGGTCATAACTCTCGATCGTGAGTTACTCACCGAAGAAGTCGGCAAGCTTTCGAAACGCCAGTTGGAGCTGATTCTCACAGGCATCGATATCGTCCTTGGCCGTTAATCTCGCCCCTGGAAATTCGAATTTAGAATTTGCGAACGGGCGTTGGCCATTTTCAACCAAACCGGCAATCCAAAATCCAAAATTGTTCTTTGTCGCCTAACTCCTTACGTTTCACGCCTCACGATTACTTGATGACTTTGTTCGCCCGGTAGAGCACTGACTGAGGAATCGTCAGGCCAATCTGCTTTGCCGCCTTCAGGTTGATCACTAACTCAAACTTCTTGGGCCGCTCCACGGGTAGGTCGGCAGGTTTCGCACCCTTTAAGAATCTTACCCACGTATTCAGCGGCGCGCCGGAATTGCTCCAAACGGTCCGCCGTGTAAGACATCAGTCCGCCTGCCTGGACATTTTGAGTGTTGCTATACATCGCGGGAATCCGACTTTTCACCGCTAGCTCTACGATCCGCTTTCGGTGAAAGGCGAAGAACCCGCCGCTTGACACTATAAGCGCCTCAGCGCCATTTTGGTCGCGGCTTGAAATGCCTTTTCGAAATCCTCAGGCCTCTTCACCTCCAGGGATTGAATCTCTACCCGTAAAGACTGCGCCACAGGCTCCGTCTCTTTCAATTCAATATCCACGGCTGAGCTGGAACTCCAGAGAAAGCCCACCCGCGAGAGCTTGGCAACAACTTCCTTGAGCAGCTCGAGCCTTTTTCCGTTTATTTCAGCGCCAACATCGGTCAACCCCGTGATGTTCCCACCGGGGCGCGCAAGGTCCGCGATGATCCCGAGCCTCACAGCATCCGCGCTCCATCCCATCACAACCGGGATCGTCTTGATTGTATTCTTAGCAGCCTCCGCCGCATCAGTGCCGTTGGTAACGATAACGTCACACTTGAGACGGACTAGCTCAATGGCAAGATCTGGGAGACGCGCAACCTTCCCCTCATGGTGCCGGATCTCGATTGTGACGTTCTGCCCCTCGACGTAGCCGAGCTCGTGTAAGCGTTCACGGAATGGCTTCAGGTTAAACGCTGCATTCGAAGCCGTGCCCCCTAGATAACCTATCCGCGGGACTTTCTTCGGCTGCTGCGCGTCGGCGGGAGGGGCGGTTGCCAGCAAGAGAGTTGCCAGTAACCAGATTAAGGTTTTTCCACTCATAGGATTTCGTCCTTTTTTCTGCACGCGCCTTCCGCCTCGCGCCTCTCGCCGACTTGTACTTGGAATAGGAGACAACTTTTTTTGGCTAGGATTTGACTTGATTTCGGTCTTTGCGCTTCAACGCTTCGACGTCGGCCAAGTCCTGCGTCCTCGCGGCCGCGAGTTTGTTCTGAATCAGGTGTTCTCTGGAGAGCACGGCGACCGGTTGATCGGCGAATTTGGAAATCATCCGGTCTGCCCAAGCTGCGTCGAACTGAACACCGTCGATCAGGGTCAAGACATCGATGCGTATGGGTTCCACGCCGATCTGGAAAATGAGGCCGGGTGTCGAAAGATCTTTCTCCGTTAGGTCATGCAACGGGGCGCCGAAGGCGCGGAGGGCTTCGATGACTCGCTTCGCGTTTTCCAGGGAAGGGCGCACCCAAACATCGAGGTCTTGGGTTGCGCGGACATGGCCGTGCGCGGCCAAAGCGTGAGCGCCGACCAGGAGAAATTCAACCTGTCGGGCGTTGAATTCTGCTAATAGATCTCTGAAGTCTTGGTTCATCGGCTTGGTTCGGTTGCCAAGCTAGGCAGAGCAGGGTCAATTCCCAAACAGCGTTCATCCGCTCTTCGGGCGTCGCGTCGTCCCAATATTGCTGGTCGGGAACGGGGTCTCCGGGTCGGAAGATGCGGCTATTGATCTTCTTGCGTCCGGCCGGAGGGTTCATACAGTGACTTTATAACACATTCCAAAGAACACTTCCGCTCATCGTTTTCGCTGCTGCAATTTGCTCAGGCCTTGCGTCTCACGGCTCACGCCTATCGAATGATTTTGTTCGCCCGCGCTAACAGGTTAGGCGGAATCGCCTAACCATTTTAGATTTTCGATACTTCGACATTGCTCAGTACAGGTTTTGGATCCTTCGGCAGTGCTCAGGACAGGTTTTAGATTGTTCGGTCATCGGATTACCTTGTCGGCTCTAGCCAAAACATTAGGAGGAATTGTTAACCCGATCTGCTTCGCGGTTTTCAAATTGATCACCAGCTCAAACTTCGTCGGCTGCTCTACCGGCAGGTCGGCGGGCTTAGTTCCTTTTAGAATTTTGTCTACGTAATTGGTTGCATAGGATACGAGGCCACCGGCCTCTACGTACTCATTACCTGAGTACATCGAGGGAAGCCGGTTTTCGATGGCGAGGTCCGCGAGCCGTTTAGCGAAACGGTTGAATACCGGAGTTCTATCCGTGATGAGCGCGTTCGCGCGCCCCTTGGCTGCAGCTTTGAAGACGCCGTCAAAATGGGGACTCGGACCTCGTACTTCTAGCGGGTGAAGCTGTAGCTTTAATGTCCGCGCCACCCGTTCGTATTCTTTGAAAGCAAGAGCCGCCGTGGTGGTGCTGTCACCATGCCAGAGAACTCCGACGCGCGATACTCCAGGAGCTATCTCCTTGAGCAATTCAAGCCGTTTGCCGCCCAATTCTCTGCCAAGTGTCGAGAGCCCGGTGATATTCCCACCCGGTCGCGCCAAGCTGTCGACTAGCCCCGCCGCTACGGGATCCGTAGGATTCACCATGATAATGGGAATCGTCTTGGTCGCTTGCTTGGCGGCGCGGATCGCTGTTTGAGTTCCCAAGACAAGAGCATTGACGTTGAGTTGCACAAGTTCGGTCACCAGGCCTGGAACCCGTTCCAGTTTTCCCTCAGCGTAGCGATACTCAACCAGGATGTTATTTCCCTCGACATAACCGAGATCTCGGAGACCTTGGCGAAACGCTTCGACAAACGGTGGGGGATTAGAGGGATCGCCATTCGTTGACAGATATCCGATCCGCAGGAGTTTCTTTGGTTGCTGCGCAGACGCGGAAAAGCAAGGCGCAAAGAGCATGGCGCTAAGCGCAAAAAACAAAATCTTCTGACTCATTGTTCTCTCCTCACACCTTTCGCCTCACCGCTCACGCCTATCGGATAACTCTATCCGCCCGCGCCAGCACGTTCGGCGGAATCTTTACGATTTTGGATTTTCGATACTTCGACATTGCTCAGTACAGGTTTTGGATTTTCGATTGTTCGGTCATCGGATTACCTTGTCGGCTCTAGCAAGAACATTAGGAGGAATGGTTAATCCGATCTGCTTGGCCGCTTTCAGGTTGATAATCAGTTCGAACTTCATCGGCTGCTGGACCGGCAGATCGGCGGGCTTAGCGCCTTTCAGAATCTTGTCCACAAACGTAGCGGCGCGCCGGGCCAAGTCGACGATGCTCACGCCGTAGCTCATAAGCCCGCCGGCTTCGACAAATTCTGACCTATAATATATCGCCGGGAGCCGGCTCTTGATCGCGAGTTCTGCAATCTCTGTTTGGCGATTAGCGATAACGCCGCTCGACAACACGAGGACTGCGTCAGCACGCTCCTTGCCCGCCGCTCGAAATGCCGTCTCAATATCCTTGGGGTCTGCTACGTCCAGGTATTGAAGCTTCACCGCGAGGGCCCCCGCGGCGAGTTCCGTCTCTTTTAACGCTTGTGCGGTGCTCGGGCTGGTCGAGGTCCCGAAGACGGCCACGCGCGAAAGCTTGGGAAGGATTTCTTTGAGCAGCTCTAGCCTCTTTCCAGACAAGTCCGCAATTAGTGAGGATAACCCTGTGATGTTCCCGCCAGGCCGCGCAAGACTGGCGACGAACCCGTTTCCAACAGGATCGGGATCCTGGGCCATGACTATGGGGATCGTAGCAGTTGCTTCCTTGGCGGGCCGTGTTGATGCCGCACCGCCCGTAACGATGACGTCTACCTTGAGACGCACTAGCTCGGCTACGAGCGCACGGAGGCGATCGGGTTTTCCCTCCGCAGAGCGCCACTCAATGATAATGCTTTTCCCCTCCACGTAGCCAAGCTCACGCAGACCCTGGCGGAAGCCCTCGATGCGGGCCGGGTTAGCGGAAAGGGAGGCACCAGTTAGGTATCCTATCCGGGGGACTTTCTTCGGCTGCTGCGCCTGAGCCACAGCCCCGGCCAACATGGACATAAAAGCAATAACCGCGATCCCCACCCTTTTTCGATTTTGGACCTGTGGTGAGCGTAGTCGAACCATTGCCGATCCTTCGGCAAAGCTCAGGACAGGTTTCCGATTGTCGGATCGAAACCAAAGGAATGCAGTTTGAGACGCCTTAGTCATGTCTTGAGCCCCCAATCTAAAATCCAAAACCTGTGCTGAGCCTCGCCGAAGTATCGAAAATTATTTGATCACTCGATCCGCTCGCGCCAGCACATTCGGCGGAATCGTCAGGCCGATCTGCTTGGCGGCTTTCAGATTAATTACTAGCTCGAACTTCGTCGGTTGCTCCACCGGAAGGTCGGCGGGCTTTGTCCCTTTGAGAATCTTGTCGACGTACGTTGCCACACGGCGATAGGGCTCAACTCGGTTCGCCCCGTAAGACATAAGCCCACCGGCGTTCGCCCACCCTTCCTCCGTATGTATCGCGGGGATGTGGTATTGTGCCGCAAGCTTCAAAATCGTTTCTCGGCGAAAACTGATGAGCGGCTGTCCTTCTGTGACAAGCCCGCCAAGGCGCTGCTTAATCATGGTTCGGAATGCGCCCTCGATATCCGGATTTGGGCCTTTTACCGCTACCGATAGAAACTCAACACCCAAAACCTTTGCAGATCCCCGTGCTTCGTTGAATATCGCTGTAGTGCTCGCGCTGTCCGCACTACCGAGAAAGGCAAAGCGGGATACCTTGGGGATGGCTTCCTTCAACAGTTCAAGTCGCTTGCCAATCAACTCCGGGGAGTTGGTTGTAACCCCCGTGACATTGCCTCCTGGCCGGGCAAGACTCGCCACAAGCCCGCTGGTAATGGGATTGCCGCCGGTCGTGAAGACAACGGGAATAGTTGCAGTCGATTTCTTGGCTGCTCGGGCCGCGGCCGAGTCCATTGCCAAAAGGATATCGACCTTGAGACGGACTAGTTCTTCGGCCAACTCTTGTAGCCGCCCAGGTTTCCCTTCGTCATACCTGGAGTCGATGTTGATGTTTTTCCCCTCAACGTAGCCCAGGTCGCGAAGTCCCTGGCGAAATGCATCGAGGCCGAGAATGTTCCTTGGGTCAGAGGAGGAGCCTGAATCGAGAAACCCGATCCGCGGAACCTTCCCAGGTAGCTGTTGAGCTCGAACGGGAAAGCTAAGCGCAAGGAACACAGCGCAACCTGTAAGACAGATGACGTTCTTTTTCATCAGTTTTCTCCCGTTTCTTACCCTTTGCTCTTTGCCCTAAGCGCTTTGTGATCTTTCACCGAATCACTATGTCCGCACCTACCAACACATTTTGTCGGAATCGCCAGTCCGGAACTAATCCACTTGCAAGGTACATGCGCGCGGGCTACCCTGATTTCCGAGATATTCACAAAGGAGGATCTTTTGTCATGCCCGGTGCACAAGCTCGATCAATTGAAACGATCCGAGTAGGTGATAAGGGTCGGATTGCAGTCCCTTCCAGATATCGCAAGCTGCACAACCTCTCGAAGGGTAGCGAGATCCTGCTCGTCCAGCTCGGTGAGACACTCATGGTTGTGCCCTCTGACGTGACCCTCGATCATCTTTGCGAGCGCATCCAGGACGCACTGGCGGGCCGAGGAATCTCTTCGGGCCAGGCGCTGAAAAACCTGCCGAGAGTACGCCGACGCCGTTTCAAGCGCCTCTATGGCAAGGGGTAACCCCTCCCGCCGTTCCCCGAGTCTTCTTGGACTCCGGGGTTCTGCTCGAAGGCCTTTTGGCCCCGTGGAGCGCTTCCCGTGCTGTCCTGATCCTGTTACGCCGCAGGGTGTTCAAAATCGTTCTCGCGAAGTATGTCCAAGGCGAAGTCGAAGACAATATCTTAGAACTCCTCGCCTCAGACTCCCGGCTAGCCAACGACACCATCAACGCGTATAGCACCCCGTCGGTGACAAGGATGTCCACCTTCAGACGAACTAATTCTGCGGCCAAATTGGCCAAGCGATCACGCTTGCCCTCCGCAGAACGATACTCAATGACGATGCTTTTGCCTTCGACGTAGCCAAGATCGCGTAGTCCTTGCAAAAGTGCTTGGGAAGGAGCGGAACCAGCCGTAGCCAGGTAACCGATCCGCGGAATTTTCTGCGCCTGCTGCGCATGGGCGGACAAGCAAAGTGCAAAGTGCATAGCGCTAAGAGTAAAGACCGTGATTTTTTTCTTCATGTCTCTCTATCTCGATCCACTTGTCACTCGACACTTGACCCTCGCCCCTTCTCACTTAATCACTTGATTTGCCCGCACCAGCACAAACTCTGACCATCGTCGCTGCTTGCCCGAGTTAGGACGGGCCGGTATAATCCGCGTTATGGCGTTGCCAAAAAACCTTCATCCAGTCGAAGAGACGGTTAGAGCTGTCTATGAGAAAGGTGTACTGAAACCTCTCCGACCCCTTCGGTTGAAAGAACGCTCCCGCGTCCTGATTACGCTTTACCCTGAGCGCCGGTGGCGGAACGAATTTGAACGCGTGTTGGGAAAAATGAAAGCTCGTACCAAAGCGACGCCGCAGAACGCTATTGAAGCGGAAGTGACTCAAGCGAGGGCCGAAGTGAAAGCGAAACGCCGTGCCGCTCGCCGCTCTGCTTGACACCAACGTCTGGGTTTCCGCCTTCCTCAAGCCGAATGGACCGCCGGGAAAAGTCGTTGCCGCCTGGGGGGATGACGAGTTCAGTGCCGTCACGTCGCTCTCACAGCTCAGCGAAGTCGCAGAAGTTCTCAGCAGACCGCGATTGGTCCGACGGTTTCGGTATCCCCACCGGGACGCAGAGGCATTTGTTCGATTGATCGCGGCTCGGGCGACCGTCGCGCAGACATCGGGCGAACTGCAAATATGCCGAGGCCCCGATGACGACCAGATCGTGGAAGCTGCAATCGGTGGCAAAGCGCAATACTTGGTTACCAGAGACGATGATCTTAAACGCGACCTCGACTTGATCAAAATGGCGCGGCGGAATCGAGTCCGAGTCGTTTCTGTGAGACAGTTTCTCCGCCGGCTCGCACGCCAAGCAAAGCGGTAACTATTGCTTTCGACAGTTCTCATTTGCTCTTTGGCCAAAATCGCAGATCCAAAGTTTTTGCCTATCGCCTTACGCCTTCACCCCTCACCGAATCACCCTGTCCGCTCGCGCCAGCCATTCGGTGGAATCGTCAGGCCGCTTTGCTTCGCCGCTCTACAATTGCTACCTAAGTGCCGCGGTTTCGTGGTTTGACACCACCGCTTCCTCTGGCTACACTTCGATTTGCGCCATTTGGCCAGCTCAACGAGGTTATCCATGGCAAAATCCATCAAAGCTCTCTACGAAGACGGCGTGTTTAAGCCGCTCACCAAAGTGCGACTTAAAAACCGACAAAGAGTTAAGTTGACCGTGGTAGAGAGTAAGCAGTCGTCGAAGCGGCTCGCTAGATCGACGGCCAAACGCCGCCCTGCATCGCGTCGAGTAAGTGCTGCCGCTCATCCCGCCTATCGTATCGTCGGCCTGTTTAAGAGTGGGCTTCACGACCTCTCCGAAAATCACGACAAGTACCTTTATCAATAGCTTTGAAAATCTTTCTGGATACGGGTGCATTCCTTGCCCTGGCTGACGAGGACGACCAGTACCATTCCGCTGCAACACCGGCATATGCCGAGCTGCTCCAAGCCAAAGCGCAACTCTTTACCTCCAATTTCATTCTCTCCGAGACCTACACACTGATTCGCTTCAAAGTCGGTCACCAAGCGGCCATTGAATTCATGAAGCCTCTCGACCAAAGCGGCATCAAGGTTCTTCGTGTTAGCGAAGCGATTGAACAAACGGCCAAGGCGATTTTCGTTAGATACCATGACAAAGATTTTAGCTTCGTTGACTGCACCAGCTTTGCTTTGATCGACCATCATAGACTCGACCATGCTTTCGCCTTCGATGGCCACTTTCGCCAATTCCGTTTCAAAAGGACTGTCGTCGTGCTGCCGACTGAACGCTTCTAAACCGATTTCCTTCACTTCTCTGTCCCAATCTCTGTCCAAGTCTTTTTTGCTTCAGTTCAAAATCGCTAGTTCTTTCCATCGCTTCACGCCTCACGGCTCACCGAATAACTTTATCCGCCCGCACCAGCACATTCGGCGGAATCTTTACGATTTTGGATTTTCGATACTTCGACATTGCTCAGTACAGGTTTTGGATCCTTCGACAGTGCTCAGGACACGTTTTCGATTGTTCGGTCATCGGATTACCTTGTCGGCTCT
>JBOHVN010000323.1:0-20824 GCA_050735675.1 Binatia bacterium
TCGCCCTGCATCAGGTTGACGGAGATCTCCTCCGCCTTTACGCCCTTCAGCGCGAGCGCGATGCGCACGCGGCAGGCGGCAAGCGAGCGCCAAAAGCCGTAGTACTTCATTTTCGCCTCCTGTCTCACATTCGTGATTTATGATTCGACCATCTTACCCTGGTCTTCCTTCGTGACTCACGTCTCGCCAAATAGTAGCAATTCGCTTTAGGGGTAGTGGCCGAACACTCAAAATCACCGTGATGACTTGGTGCGAGCCCACGTTCCACAGCACAGACAGCCAACGCAGAACCCGGGTAACCCGCACCGTCTTTGGGGCAGACGGTATGTGATAAGGCAACGTCATGTCAACTTCGGTTGGCTTTTCACGCTGATTCTGGAAATTTTTTCACCGCTTCCCCCGTCTCGCGGCCTCGACACTCGCCCTTCGTGGCTCGTTCGCCGTCACTCGTCCCGGCCGTAGTGGATGCGTCGGTAGGGCAGAGTGATCACGCTACGGGAAATCCGGACGTCGAGCATCGTCGGTGCGGATTCTCCAGGAACTCTCTGGTCGCGGAGCGGAGTTCATCCACGCTGCGCACGAGCCGGCCCCCGCCGCCGAAAGCCTTGCCGACGGCGCCCAGGTCCGGCGACGCCACGGTCGCGAGGTCGGCTTTCATATGGTGCGCGTCGAGCTTGTAGTACTCCGAGCCCAGCGCCTGGTTGTTCAGGCACACCACCATCAGCGGCATGCCGTAGCGCACCGCCGTCTCGAACTCCGCGACGTGCATCATCACGCTCGCGTCGCCGTCACACAGCACGTGCGGCTTGTTGCCGCTCGCTGCAACCGCCCCCATCGCCGCCGGCAGCATCTGCCCGATGCAGCCGAAGAAATGCCCGGGCAGCACCAGCGAGCGCGGCTTGTTGAACAGCATGTTCGAGAAACCCGCGGTGGCGCCACTGCCGGTGATCACGCCGACTTCGGGGGGCAGCATCTCGTCCAGCGTCAGGCAGATCTCCCGCGGATCCACGGCGCCCGGCTCGATCGGGAATTCCGCGCGGTCCACGTGCTGGGCGGCGAGCTGCTTCTTTACCTCCGCGGTGCGAAAGCCGGTCATCTGGATCGAGCGTTTCGCGAGCGCGTTCTCCAGCGCTTCCACGCCGGCTTTTGCGTCCGTCTGCACGTAGCACTCGGCGGAACGGCCCCCGCTCATCACGAGGTGTGGCTTCGAGTCGAGGTGCACGAAGCGCGCATTGGGGTAGAGGTAGCCGTGCTCGGTGGTGTAGCGGCCCATGCTGGCGCCGACGGCCTGACGCAATCGGCTTCCTCGAACAGCTTCATTGAGGCGCGCGTCCCGTAGGTCCCGGAGATGCCGGCGTGAAATTCGTCCTCAGCGAGCCAGCCTTTCGCCATCAACGACGTGGCGATCAGCGCGCCGATGCGCCCGGCGAGCTTCTTCACGGCGTCGCCTGCGCCCGACCACTTCGCGCCGCGCCCGACAAGAACTACCGGATGCTTCGCTCCAGCGATGATGCCGGCGGCTTTTTCGATCTCTGCGGGATCCGGATGGACCACCCGCTTCGGGAGCACCGTGGAGGACGGCTTGTACGGCTCGTCGTCGTCCTCGAATGCCATTTGCTGGACGTCCATCGGCGCGCTCAGCATGATCGGGCGCGATTCGAGCTTTGCGAGGTAGAACGCCTTGCGCACGCAGTCGTCCGCCACCTCCGGGGACGTGATGCGGATGAAGCCGGTCTCGCAGCTCGCGGCGAACGCCGCCTGGTCCAGGCGTTGGAGGTACTCGTCGTCATTGGAGAGGTATTCGCCGCAAAACGCGACCAGCGGCGAAGCGGCACGGCTGGCGGTGAGCAGCGCCGTGGCAAGCTGCGAGACCCCAGGACCGCAGGTCGCAGTGGCAACGCCCGGCGAGCGCGTCACCCGCGCCCAGCCGTCGGCCATGCCGAGCCCGGCACCCTCATGGCGCACTTCGAGCATCTTGACGCCGCCGAGCTTGTCCAGCTCGTACATCCAGTACATGTTGCCGTCGCCCATGATGCCGAAGATGCAGGTGACGCCTTCGGCGACGAAATCGGCGGCAAGCCTCTGGTACACCTTCATACTTCCTCTCCTTTACCCTTGCGATGAGCAACGGGCGATGCTGGATGCGCGTTAGCCGTGATGCGTGATCAATCCTTGATACGGCATGAAAGAACTTGCCCTTATGTTGCCTCTTGCATCTAGATACTAACCAGGGAATCGTTTCACAAAACGAGTTTAAGAAAATTTATCGCGCCAAGCACGCTAAGCTCGCAAAGGCTCTCCCGTTCCATCTTTTTTATCGAAATTTAACTTGGCGTCCTTTGCGCTCTTTGCGCGAGACACGATCTTATCCGGTGTTCCCTTCATTCTAAAATTTCAAATGTTTGGCTAGACTTTCGTCGTATCCCGCATCTCCCTCTGTAACCGCGGGGCGTTACGCGGTCGCCTTGGCGCAGCGCGCGGCGAGCCGCTCCGTGAATTCGCCCGTCATGCGCCTGACCACTAGCGCAGCGCCGGACTCCACCAGCGAAGCGAGCCGGCCAGAAATCTCGACCTGCGCGTCGATGGGAACGGCTGACGAACCCGGTGCCTGTCCCGCCACCACCTTGAAGGTCATCGCCGTTTTCACCCGCGTACCGCCCTGGTCGTCCCTGCCGCGCGAGGATACGCGCCCGATCATCGCTGTGCCATCCAGCTCGAGCGTAACCTTTGCGCGAAAAGTCACTTTGGCCGGTCCGAAGTGCACCGTCATGATCGCATCGTACGAGCCGTCCTCCAGCCGGTCACCCAGTTTCACTCCCGGCATGCACTCGACCACGGCGCGCGGGTCCGACAGCACCTCCCACACGATCCGCGGCGGCGCCGGCACCTCTACACGCTCGCTGATTTCGATCACTGTGTGGACGGGGGAAGAACGCCTTCCGGACCACCCTGGTAAGAGGTCAGAGGCGAGACTCGGTGACCACTGGCGGTCCGGTATTTTTCTGACGCGTCTGGCGTCCTGGCGGTTTTAAGTCTATTGTGCGTCACTGTACCACTCCGTTCCCCTTTTTTTCCATGACTATTGCGGAAGTTCTCAGCTTAGTAGTGATAGAACTTGTTTTGCGGGTTTGGGGCAGTGAACTCAAATTCCCTGCCCGCTTCCGGGCGCAAGCCTCCTTGAGGAGGTCGGCGTGCCCCCTGGACGGAGCCAACACGGCTTCCCTCCCGTTTTGCTGACGCACAGTATTCGATAAAGAAGCGTTATGTCAACTTCGGGTTGAATTCATGCAGAGGTAGAAATTTTCTACGCTGTGGGGTATGGGGGAACTAAATTACTTTGGGCTGGGAGGGGCGAGAGGACGTGAAGAATCAGAGAGACCGGAAGGAGGATACTCTAAATGAAGGTACTCAAACCCGACGTGATCCCCGCGGAACCAGCGAACAGTCCCTTGTTCACAGGCGGTCCCGTGACGCGACAACCATTGCTAACGCCTGAGACGAGCGACAACTTTAGTCTTAACATCGTCAACTTCAGTGCCGGTGCCCGGAACAAAATGCACACTCATAGCAGCGATCAGGTGCTGTTTGTCACTGCCGGCAAGGGTATCATCGCCACGAAAACAGAACAGGAGATCATCACCGTCGGAGACGTCGTGCATATTCCGGCGGAAGAACATCATTGGCACGGCGCCACACGCGATTCCTCATTCTCCCACATTGCCTTGACAGCGAAAGGGAGCACGACCACGCAGATGGAAGAGTAAGTGCGCTGCGCAACGGTTCTAACGGCCTCTCACTCCCGACTCGTATTTGGTCCAATCACAACATGTTTCACATGGGTTTCCTTTAAGACTTTTTTCACAGCCAAGTTCGCGGAAGTTGTCGCGTCTCTTCCGAGTCGCGACAATGATAAGCACTACGCGAATCATCGGATCTCGCTCGCGTGACCCAATGGACTCAGATGGTGATGAACGGTGTGTCCTTGATCGAAGCGGCGAATCCGTCACCTTGGCCCAGCTCTTGAGGCCTTTCATGCGGCGCAACCAGCGCTCGACGTTCGGATATGCCGAGTCGTGGCAACACGCTCTTCGGTAGCGAAGCGCTGAAGAAACTGGAACAGCGCGAGCGCAAGCACGAAATGGGCCGAGCGCAGTCGACCGTGTGCCATGTTCTTCTAGCTTATGGCCAGCGGCGCGAGCGCGTCGATGTCGGTCACGACATCGACAACGACCGGACGATCCGCGGCGAGTGCGCGGCGCAACGCATCGGGTAAATCCCCCGGCTGCTCGACGCGGATGCCGATCGCGCCGATGTCCGCGGCGACCCGCGCAAAGTCGACCTTAGTGTAAGTCCACAACTCGCGCGCTTGCTCGGTCTGCTGCCCGCCGTAGACGCGATCGAAGCCGCGTTTTGATTGATTGCCGCTCGCGTTGTTGTTCACCACCGTCACCGTGTTGATGCGCCACCGCACTGCGGTTTCGATCTCGCCGATGTGATACCAGAAGCCCGCATCACCAGTGAAGACGACAACTGGCCGCTCGGGCGCCGCGCATTTCGCGCCGAGCCCGGCCGGAAATGCCCAACCGAGATGCCCGGCGCTGCGCATGTAGCTTTGATTCGGGTGCCGCAGATCGTACATGCCGCCCATCCACATGCCGGCATGACCGGTGTCGGCGATGATAATCGCATCGTCGGGCGCATGTCGCGTGAGCTCCGAGCAGATGCGCTCCGGGCGAATCGGCACCGCATCGGATTCGAGCAGCGGACGGTATTTCGCGCGCCACTCGCGGCACAAACCCTGCGCTGTCTCGATCCAATGCTTGCGGCGTCCCGCCGTCGATCGATCGGCCAGGTCGACCATGCGCGCGAGCGTCGTCTTCGCATCGCCGAGCACGCCCGCTTGCAGCGGGTAGTTGCGACCGAGAGCCTCCGGGTCGATGTCGATCTGTATCGCAGCGACGCCGACCTGCGGCACCGCCCAGAAGTGTGTCGTCATGCCGCCTGCGGTCGTGCCGACGAAACAGACGAGATCGGCTTGCGCCACGACGCGGTTCGAGCTCTCGCGCGAATAGGTGCCGACGACGCCCACCGACAGCGGATGCGTGCCGACGATCGAATCCTTGCCGTTGAGCGACGTGGCGACCGGGATCGCGAGCGCTTCAGCGAGCGCGACGAGCTCGCCACCTGCGCCCGACGCACGCACGCCGCCGCCGGCAACGATGACCGGACGCTCCGCCTCTTCCAATAGCTTCACGGCGGCGCTGCAGCGTTGCGATTCGGGCTCAGGACGAAACGGCGGCACGCGCGCGAACTGCGGCTCGCACGCCGGCTCCATGTCGGTTTCGTCTTGGTCGATCTGTCCCTCATTACCGCGGAACTGCAAATGCACCGGCCCGGGCGCGCCCGAGACGGCGACGCGGAACGCCTGTCGCACCATGTCGGGAAAGCGCTCGACGGCATCAACGGTGGCGTTCCATTTCGTGACCGGTTCGAAGGCCGGCACGTCGTCGACTTCTTGATACACCTGCCGGAACTTCGTTTTCGGATCGCGCCCGCCGGTGAATGCGATCACCGGCGAGTGCGCGAGATATGCGTCACGCAGGCCGGCAGCGAGGTTGAGCGCGCCGATCACTTGCGCCATGCAGATGCCCGCTTTGCCCGAAGCACGCGCGTACCCGTCGGCCATGTAGGCGGCCGACTTCTCGCCGTGGGTGTGGATGCGCTTGATCTGCGTGCGGCGCTCCATCTCGGCGAAGGTTCGCCGCAACACCGCCGGCACCATGAAGACATGCGTGACACCGTAGCCAGCAAGCATGTCCGCGAGGACTTGGGCACCCGTTATTTTTGCCATACAGGGAACTTTCTGTCCTTATGTCATCCTGAGCGCAGCGAAGGATCTACTTTCGTGGCTCCGCTCCTCAGGATGACCGCAGTTCGGCGGTCACTTGATCGCCAAAGGATTCGTCGGCGAGCCCACCGCGCCGGTGATCGGCAACGCCGGAGCGACGAACAGAAACTCGTACACCTTGTCGGCTGCGCAGTCCGCGCTTAGCTCGCCGAGGTAGAAGATCTCGCCCATCGTGAGTCCCATGATCGGGATCGTGATCCAGTGCCACGGCTGGTTGATGCCAGGGTCGGCCTCGTTCGGCCGCACTTCGCAACCCCACGTGTCGGCTGCGATCGCGGCGATTTCCTTCTGGTGAATCCACTCCAGGGTTTCGAACGAAAAGCCCGGCGCATCGCCGCCCGGATAGCCGTCCCAGCTGCCGGCGGCGAGCTTCGCTTCCATTTGGCCAGTGCGCACAATGACGAAGTCGCCGCGCTTCACTGTGACGCCGTGCGCGGCCGCCGTGCGATCAAGATCGGCGCTCGTGATCCCATAACCGTCAGCCAAGCATTCCTCGCCGCGAGCGCGCGCCACGTCCAGAAACACGCCCCGCCCGACCATCTTGTTCCTGGTCTTTTCGATGCCGCATTTCTGTGCGCCCGCCGCGGTCACTTCGCGGCAGTCGTAGCCGTTCCACATGGAGTTCTCGTAGAAGATGTGGCCGAGCCCGTCCCATTGCGTGCCGCATTGCAGCGGCATCACGACCATGTCGTCGGCGGAACGGATACCACGATGGTCGAGCACGCCCGCATAGGCATCGGTGCCGGTGCGCAACATCGTGTGCACCGGATTGATCCGACCCATGGCGGGATACGTGCTCTTCGCACCCTGCGGCCCATTGTTGTCGAAGTTGAGCGCCAGCGAGATCACCTTGCCCTTGCGCACCAACCCTGCGGCGGCGACGATGTCCGCCGCGGAGGTGTAGTTCAGTGTGCCGATTTCGTCGTTGGGGCCCCATTTGCCCCAGTTCTTGAACTTCTCCGCGGCGTCCCGCAGGTTTTGTCGATTCAGCTTGCTAGCGAGGGGCATCACCTCTCCTTTGGCTTGCGGCTTCTCGTGCGTTCGGAGTCATACCGGTCCCAGCGCAGGAGCGGTACGATACGCACCGCATGCCGGACGGCTGCGTCTCACATTTCTTGGCGTCCGCTGATAGAAGATTGTTTTTCACACGCCGGTACGGAACGCAGACCAATTGCACTGCGACCAGGGGCTCAGCGCAGCATCAAAACCTAAGGGGTTCTGGAAAGGGCGAACGAGCCCACCGATGGCCGTTTTTGGGCGGAAAGTATCCGATAAGGCGGTCGTATGTCAAACTTGACCGGCTTGAGTGAGCAAGCAGCGACGCGCCAAGGAACCTGGTCAAGCGCACTCGGGGACTTGGCGGTCACACCATCGCACGGCGGCCCGAACTTTTGTGCGCCTAATGGCGCGAACTCAAGTTCGGGATTCCACCTCGGCTAGCGCGGCATGATCCAGGCCGGGGCGGGTTCGTCGGTCCCGATCTTCACCTGCAGCTCGCGCATGCTCTCGTCGACGACGCCGAAGATGGTGATGCTCGATTCGAGCAGATAGGCGACGTGGCCGTTCTGCTCGCGGTGGAAGGGACGGTCGTGGCCCGGGTAGATCACCTCGGCCGCGTCGACGATCTTGTCGATGCTGGCGCGGGCGTGGGCCTCGGTGTCGAAGATGATCGCCGGCAGGCGGGTGAAGACCGAGCGGGCGTGTGGCAGCGCGTCACCGCAGACACAGATCCGCCCGTCGGGCGTGTCGACTAGCAGCGCGATCGAGCCGACCGTGTGGCCGGGCGTCTCGATGACCGTCAGCCCCGGCACGACCTGGTCACCCTCGCGCACCTCGCGCACGCGCAGCCGCTCGAGGATCGCGTTGGTGTACTTCGGGGTCGCCCAGTCGTTCGGATGCGGCTCGCGGGCGTAGGCTCGCTCATCTTTGTGGACGACGAACTCCGCGTGCTCGAATACGTCGGCGTTTAGCAGATGATCCCAGTGGGTGTGGGTCATCACGACCGTGTCGATGTCGCGCGGGGACAGCCCGCGCGCGGCCAGGCGTTCGAGAATCAGCACGCGGCGACCGACCTGGGCGACGTCGACCAGAATCCGCCGCCCGCCGACCTCGATCAGCGTGACGCCGCAGAAGCCGAGCCGGCCTTCGTTGGTGTTGAGGGTCCAGCCCTGGACCAGCAGATCGACTGTCGGGCTCGCACCGTCCGCCATCTCGCTCTCCTCTCGGTCGTTACTCCGTGCCCTGCTCTGGCCATCCCAAGCGAGCACGGTCTGCAGTCAGACCTAGTAGAATCGTGGACGCTGAGAAAGCGACTGAGAGTAGGACATACGCCTCCGGTTAGCCAAGCATCAATTTTCCAGTGGCAGACTGACCGGTTGATGGCGCTCGGCCGAAAGATCGGCAGCGAGCGTCACTTCCATCACTTGCCGCGCTTGCTCCGGGGTCACCAGCACGGGCCGGTCAAGCGCCACGGCCTCGATGAAGTGGATCGTCTCGGCCTCCATCGGTCCCTGGTAGACGTGCCCCACCTGTTCTCCCGGCATCGTCGAGAGCGGCAGAACCATGCCGCCTTGCATCGTGTTCAGCTGGATATCGCGGTGACTGTCGTCGATCAGGAGCGCGCCCTCCGTAGCGACGAACTCAATGGTCGCCGTCGAGAAGTGCGGGTAACCCGGCGGCAGCGCCCATCCTGCGCCGATGGTGAAGGCGGTGCCGTCCGCCATCGTCACCATGATCCACTGGCAGTCGGGAACGCCGTGGGTTTTCTCCATGATGCGGTAGACGACTTCGGAATACACCCGCACCGGCTTGGTGCCGTCGAGACACCACAGGATAAAGTCAATATCGTGCGTCGCCTCCATCACGGCCGGCGAGAGCCGAATCCGCCCGCCGATCTTGTTGCCGATGGAGCGGGAGACATTGCGGCTGACCAGCGCGGTTACCGGCCGCCCGAGAGTTCCGTTGACCAAGCACTGCTTCACGTAAGCGTACTTTGGGTTGAAGCGCTGCGTGTAACCGATGGTGAGTTTCAGTCCTGCTTTTTTTGCCAGGCTCATCATCTCGTCCGCCTCTTTCAAAGCGAGTCCCATCGGCTTTTCCAACAAGGTGTGCTTGCGTGCAAGCAGACAATCTTTGGTGATCGGGTAGTGAGTGGTTTCGGGCGTGCTGCAAACGAAGACCGCGTCGATATCATCGCGCCGCAAAAGATCGCGATAATCCGTCGTCGCCGTGGCCGCTCTGGTCTCTTCCCCCACCCGCGCGAGCTTCGCGGCATCGATCTCGGCAATGTGTACGCTCTCGACTAAAGAATGGTTCGCGCACACTTTCGCTCGAATCTCGCCGATCCATCCCGTACCGATAATCCCGACATTGATCTGCCGACCTGCCATCTTTATTTCTCCTTCGTAACCCTGAGAGCCTATGAGGAAATTCGTTCATGGTTCGAGAGCCTCGGCATGAACGGGTAGCTAACTGATCAGTCCTTTGCCGCTCACGGCGATTTTTTCACACGCTCTCAGCGCTTTTCGTCTCTCTCCTCTCTCATGACGTGGCCGACTCTATGCCAGATGCTCGGGCGGATCAAGTTTCTGGGCACGTGCATGAGGTCGGCAACCATATTGCAGTTCTTGTCCGACCTATAGTAGGTTACCCCGCGTCCCGGGTCTTCTGCACGATCTTATAAACCCAATTTGCACGCGCACCGTGGAAAGTAACCAAGGCGTTCAAAATTCTGCTTACGGCCTATTGAAAAAGTTTCAGATGCAAGGCGCGCCGGCGCAGGAGGCCATCATGATCGGCTCTAAGAAAAACCTCATACCCGCATTGTTGGTAATTCTCATCTCGGTGACCATCGCAGCCGCTCAAGAGTTTCCTACTAAAGCAGTCGAGCTCGTCCTGCCGTACGGAGCCGGCGGATCCCATGACCTGACAGCGCGCGCGGTGGCGAGCGTAGCCCACCACTATCTCGGCCAGCCACTGCTGGTCGTCCTCAAACCTGGCGGCGGCGGAGCCGTCGGCTCCCAACAAGTGATCAAGGCGAAGCCGGACGGTTACACCCTCGCTTTCGGCGGCACTGGACCCAATACTGTCTTTGCCATGGTCCAAAAAGTGCCCATAGGTCCCGACCAGTTCACACCGGTGGCGCGAATCAACCACAGTCCAACGATCTTCGCGGTTCGAGCCGATGCGCCCTGGAAAAGCCTCCGCGAGCTCATCGAGTACAGCAAGAAGAATCCCGGAAAGCTCAACTTCGCCAACACCGGGCCGTGGGGAGCGGCGGATCTGCCGATGCGTCTAATCGCACGCGCAGCGGGGATCGATTATAACAACATCCCCCACGACGGCGGCGGGCCAGCCACGCTGGCGGTCCTCGGCGGCCATGCCGACGCGACCTTTGGTTTCTCGCCGCAGCTCCTGCCGCAAGTCGCAGCCGGCAAGATGCGCGCGCTGGCGATAACCGACACCAAGCGACATCGGGACTTCCCCAACACCCCGACGGTGAAGGAAGAAGGTTTCGACGTGGTCTTCACCATGTGGCGCTCCGTGCTTGCGCCCAAAGGAACTCCCCAATCCATCCTGGATAAACTAGAGGCAGCCTTGAGGAAGGTCAGCGAGGACAAGTCGTTCCAGGCGCTCATCAGAGGGCTCGGCGACGACGTTCAATTCCAGGGTGGCAAGGAATTCGAGACCACATGGCGCCAGGAGTGGGAGATGTTTAGCAAGGTCGTGACCGCCGCCCAGAAGTAGCGGCGATGATCAGCCGGAATGTTGCGGTAGCAAGCGTCGCGCTGGCGTTCGGCACCGCGGCCGCCTTTGAGTCGGCGAAGCTCCCGTTCGGGACGGTTCACAGCCCCGGACAAGGATTCTTTCCGTCGTGGATCAGCGTCGTCATCATTTTGCTCGCCCTGCTGCTTCTGGCTCAAGCGCTGACGCCGCGTCCAAGCACTGGCCGAGAAAGCCGAGGTCGGATCGCGGGAGTGGGGGCGCTCTTAGTCGTCTTGGCGGGTTACACTTTTCTGCTCAATCCGCTCGGCTATCCGCTTTGCACCTTTTTTCTCGTACTGTTTATGTTGCGCGCAACCGATTCCCAACGGTGGGCGGTTGCCCTCGGCATGGCTGCCGTCACAGCCATCGGTTCGTACGTCCTCTTCGCGACCTGGCTGGGGGTCCCGCTACCGCGCGGCCCGCTTTGAACGTCATGCGCTAAACGCGTGGCGAGAAACCAATCGCCCGCTAGCAGTTCAATGTTCGACATGCAATATCTCCGCTCCACGCTTGGAACTTTTGAACCGAGAACCTTGAACGGAAGAATTCCGCAAGCATGGACATTCTAAACAATCTCGCCACCGGCTTTGCTGTCGCGCTCACTCCGATCAATCTCCTTTATTGCTTTCTCGGATCATTTGTCGGGACTGCGATCGGCGTCCTGCCCGGCCTGGGTCCGCCGGCAACCATCGCTCTTCTCCTGCCCGTCACGTACGGGATTCCTGCCACCTCCGCCATCATCCTGCTCGCCGGAATCTTTTACGGCGCCATGTACGGCGGTTCGACCACTTCAATCTTACTGAACATACCCGGTGAAGCTGCATCGGTCGTCACCTGTCTGGACGGCTACCAAATGGCCCGTCAGGGGCGGGCCGGCGTAGCCCTCGCCATCTCGGCGTTCGGCTCTTTTATCGCCGCGACACTGAGTATTGTCGGACTGATGCTCCTGGCGCCGCCACTGGCGGGGTTCGCGCTCAAGTTCGGCCCGCCAGAGAACTTTGCGCTGCTTGTCCTCGGTCTCATGATGGTTGGCTACCTGGCCGGAGGTTCGATGACCAAAGGTCTCATCATGGCGTGCATCGGGCTCTTGCTCGGAATGATCGGGCTTGATCCGATCGAGGGCACCCAGAGATTTACCTACGGCGTATACAAGCTCAGTAGTGGATTCGAGTTCATTCTGGTAGCCATGGGACTTTTCGGTATCGGAGAGGTCTTCGTGAATATCGAACAGACCCCTAGAACCGAAGTCTTTCGGACGAGGATCCGAGAGCTTTTGCCGAACCGGCAGGAGTGGCGCGCAGCAGCCGCCCCGATTGCACGGGGATCGCTGTTGGGATTTTTTATCGGCGTGCTGCCGGGAGGCGGGGCGATCATTTCCTCGTTCATGTCATACACGCTCGAGAAAAAGCTCAGTGAGCACCCGGAACGCTTCGGAAAGGGCGCGGTCGAAGGCGTCGCGGGGCCGGAAGCGGCAAATAACGCGGCGGCAACCGGCTCTTTCATCCCGCTGCTCACACTCGGGATTCCAGGCAATGCCTCGATCGCGATGATCTTTGCCGCGCTGATGATCCACGGAGTGAGACCCGGGCCTCTGCTGGTGGCGGAAAAACCAGATGTGTTCTGGGGACTCGTTGCCTCCATGTATCTCGGCAACATTATGCTGCTGTTGTTAAACCTCCCCTTGATCGGGCTTTGGGTAAAGCTCCTTCGAGTCCCTTACCCGCTGCTGGCGCCTCTCATTGTCACGTTTGTCATCATCGGCGGCTATAGCGTGAACAACAGCATCTTCGACGTCGGAACCGTCATCGCTTTTGGTGCGTTCGGGTACTTGATACGCAAGTTCGACTTCGAGCCGGCGCCTCTGGTTCTGGCCATGATTCTGGGCCCGCAACTCGAGGCGTCACTGCGGCGTTCTTTGATCTACTCCCGAGGAGACCTCGGAGTATTTTTCGAACGTCCCATTGCCGCCGGCCTGATGGCCCTGGCCCTGCTGATGCTGCTCTCGCCGGTATTGCGCTGGCTGTTCAGTTCTAAAGTTTGGGATCGCCTAAAACCGGTCGAGGGAGCCGTGAGAGTCCCGCGTGACAAGTCCGGTTCGAAATGAATTGGATCACGGGACCGAGGAGTGCACCATGAGCTTCATTGTAGCCGTCACAGATTACGTCTTCCCTTCCCTGGAGCCGGAGCGAGCCGTGCTGGCGCCGCTCGGCGTGGAGTTGCGTCCACAACAATGCCGCTCTGACGAGGAGATCATCGCTCTCGCTCAGGATGCGGACGCCGTGCTGAATTGCTACGCGAAGATCACGGCGCGAGTGATCGAGAATCTGAAGCGCTGTCGGATCATCGCGCGCTATGGGATCGGCGTTGACAATGTGGACTTGGCAGCCGCAAGCAAGGCGAAAATCCTCATCACCAACGTCCCTGACTACTGCATCGATGAGGTTTCCGATCATGCCCTCGCGCTTCTCCTTGCTCTGGCACGGCAGATCACCACTGCCGACGGCAAGGTAAAAGCTGGCTCCTGGGATATCGTCTCCCATGCGGGGATTCGTCGGCTGCGTGGCCAGACGCTGGGGCTCCTCGGATTCGGCAAGATCGCAAAAGCGCTGGCGTCCAAAGTCCGGGCCTTGGGAATGAAAGTGCTGGTGTACGATCCGTATCTCGCGCCCGACCTGATCAGCCATCACGGAGCCACGGCCGCCCGCCTGGATAGACTTCTGCTTGAAGCCGACGTGATCTCCATTCACGTGCCGCTTTCGCCCGAGACCCGTAACCTCCTGGGGCGAAATGAGTTGGCTCGGATGAAGCCAACTGCATTTCTCATCAACACATCGCGCGGCGGCATCGTGGACGAGCAAGCGCTGGCTTTGGCCCTGAGAGAAAATCACCTGGGTGGCGCTGCTCTCGACGTGCTCAGCGTCGAGCCGCCGGCAGCGGATCACCCGCTGCGGCAGGCGCCGAACATGATCCTAACACCGCACCTCGCTTTTTATTCGCGTGAGTCGGTGATCGAGCTGCAGACCAAAGCTGCCGAGGAGGTGGCACGAGCGCTCAAGGGCGAGCCGCCGCGCTCTCCCGTGAACCCGGAGGTTCTCCGCTAAACGCCGGTGGCTTCGAACTTGACGGGCTCCCAGTCTCCGTTGTAAGAATCCGCCCAGGGATTTTACGTGGATCTATAGCAGCGCCGATGTGACGCGAACTTTGAACCGAGAGCGACACGAGTAAAAGTTAACCGCTGATTGCTGACGGTTTTTACAATGACCCCGAGTCCCTCAACGGACCGCCGATTCCGCGCAAGCGATCTTCAAGGGTTTGTTGCACGCGCGCTCACAACTGTCGGGCTCCCTGGCACGGATGCGGAGCAAGTCGCGCAGTTGATGATCCTTGCCGACCTGCGCGGCTCGGATGGCCACGGCATCTTCCGCCTGCCTCAATACCTGCGTCGCATCCGAGCCGGCGGAACGAACGTGCGACCCAACATCGGCGTGGTCGAAGAAACAGACGCGACCGCGTTGGTCGATGGCGACAACGGCATGGGGCATCTGGTCATGCAGTTTGCCGCTCAGGTCGCCATTGAAAAGGCTCGACGCGGCGGTATCGGTTGGGCCGGCGTGCGTCGGAGCAACCACGCGGGACCGGCCGCGCTCTACGCGATGATGCCGCTCGCGCGCGACATGATCGGCATCTACGTCGCGGTCGGCAGCGCCAACCACATGCCGCCCTGGGGCGGGATCGAGCTGCTTCTCAGCACCAATCCGATTGCCTTTGCCATTCCTGCTCTTGAGGAACCGCCGATCGTTTTGGATATCGCTACCAGTGTCACGGCTTACGGCAAGGTAAAAACGAAAGCGCAACGCGGCGAGCCGATGCCTGAAGGTTGGATGATTGACGCGCACGGCAACCCTTTGACAGACCCGAGGCGCGCTGAGGAAGGCTTCCTGCTTCCTATCGGAGGCTACAAAGGTTACGGCCTCGCGCTGGTCTTCGGTCTGCTTGCCGGCACGCTGAACGGCGCCGCGTTCGGCCGCAACGTGATCGACTTCAACCGAGACGACACGACTCCGACGAATACGGGTCAAGTAATTATCGCACTCGATATCGCGCGGTTCTCGCCGGTCGAAGCGTTCAAGCGCCAAGTGGACGAGGTTATACGCGATTTCAGAAATTCCGAGCGCATGCCAGGAGTCGACCACATTCGACTGCCAGGCCAGCAGAGCCACGGGACCTGGCTGGAACGCTCCGCGAGCGGCATTCCGTTGCCCGAAGCGCTCCTCAAGACTCTTGGGCAGGTGGCCGCTGAGTTGGGCATTGAGAGGCTTGGAGAGCCGCCACGCTGACACGTCCGAATATCTTTGTCACGCAGCCGATCCCGGAAAACGCGCTGGCCCGGCTGCGGGAAGTGGGCAGCGTAGAGATCCACTTCGATTCAACTCGCATCATTGGCAAGCCCGAACTGATCGATGCGCTCAAACGGAACGACTATCTCTTTTGTTTACTTCACGACCTTGTTGATGCGGAGGTCATCAACTCAAATCCCAATCTCAAGCTGATCGCCTCGATGGCGATCACGCCCGCCGGGGTCGATGTCGCGACTGCGACTGCGCGGCATATTCCCGTTACCGCGGTTCCACCCCATGTGACCGAAGCCACGGCTGATCTGCACTGGGCGCTGTTACTGGCGGTGGCGCGCAGAGTCGTGGAAGGAGACCGCGCTCTCCGCGCGGGCGTCTTTCCCGGGAGCCAGTCGGCGCGCTTCGTCGGCGGCGAAATCACCGGGAAAACTTTAGGAATTGTCGGTCTGGGAGCTATTGGCGAGGCGGTGGCCCGGCGCGCCCGAGGATTCGGCATGCGGATCCTCTACTCGAAACGTCGCAGGCTCGACGAATCGCGGCAAGCTGCGCTTGGGGTTGAGTACCGCGACCTCGATGACCTCTTGAAGGAAGCGGATTTCGTCTCGATCAATGCCGCGCTCAGTCCTGAAACCATCCACCTGATCGGCGATCGAGAACTAAGCCTGATGCGGCCATCCGCCTATCTTGTCAACACCGCCCGGGGCCCGATCGTGGACGAGAAGGCATTGGTGCGAGCCCTGGAAGAAAAGCGGATCGCGGGCGCGGCGCTCGACGTGTATGAGCGTGAGCCGGAGGTCGAACCGGGGCTCATTAAGCTGTCGAACGTGGTGTTGACTCCTCATCTCGGCAGCGCCGCGATCGACACGCGCGCGCGGGTCGCTCAAATTGTGGTCGACAACATCGTGGCCGTAGTAGAAGGGCGCAGGCCACCGAATATTTTTAATCCAGAAATCTACGACTCGTGAATCAAAATCTAGCCAAAGGTATTTGAAATTCTGACTTGAAGAAGAGATCGGCAAAACAATGTCTCGCGTAAAGGCGCCAAAGCGGCAAGCAGCAAAGATTCGAAGCACGAAATCCGAAATTCGAAACAATTTCAAATGACCAAAATAGCTAAAATTCCAAAACCGGCTTCATTCGGAATGGGTGTTTTGGATTTGCCCGGTTTGAGATTTATCTGCTTTCTTTTTGTTTCGGATTTCGATATTCGGATTTTGGATTTGTTTCGCTAAAATCGGCTGCAGCCTTCACCTTCGGCTCGACTTGTACCACTCCAGAATCTGCTCACCCGTCCAGAAGAGAACGCCCCGCTGTTTTTTGAGATAGGCGAGGGTCTTCTCGAAGTACTTGATTCGATGCGGGA
This sequence comes from Binatia bacterium, assembly GCA_050735675.1. Classification (GTDB taxonomy): domain Bacteria; phylum Desulfobacterota; class Binatia; order UBA9968; family UBA9968; genus DP-20. Next base: position 16,388 of record JBOHVN010000323.1, read on the forward strand.
CGCCGCTGATATACGGATGGACCGCAATGGCCATCACGCGGGCGCTTTTCGCCCCTTCGGCGGAAAGCGTTTCGAACTGATCCTTGGCGCGGCGGAAAAATTCCTCCGCCTTATGGTGTTGCAGAACCATCATCGGGATGTCGTTAAGCTCCACGCTATAGGGGATTGAGAAGAGCGGGCCATGCGCGGTCTTGATTTCGTAGGGCTGGTCGTCGTTGACCCAGTCGGCGACATACTGAAGGCCAGCCCCGGCAAGCAGTTCGAGAGTTTCCGGCGTTTCGGTGAGCCCTGGACCGAGCCAGCCCGACGGCGCCTTTCCGGTAAACTTGCGGATGACTTCGACGGACTCCCGGATCGCCTCGCGTTGATCTTCGACCTGATGCATCGGCTTCTGAATGAAGCCGTGACCCATGAACTCCCAGCCGGCTTGGCGAGAAGCTTCAGCGATTCTTGGATAGGTGAGACAAACGGAACCGTTGATTGCCAAAGTGGCTCTGATCTTGTGTTTGTCGAGCACCGACTTTAGACGCCAGAATCCGACACGCATTCCGTATTCAGACCAGGCGAAGTTGGGGACGTCGGGGATGACTTGCGCGCCACTCGGCGGCGGGAGCACCGTGCGCGGCATCGGACCTTCAATGTCCCATTCCTCTACATTGACGATGACCCATACCGCCACCCGAGCGGATTTCGGTAGGCGGAGTACCGGACGGTCGATGATCGCCGAGTAAGAAATGTGATCGCGCGGAAACGCCATGATAGGCCTCCTGCTAATTCAGTCTAGGGTTTCGAGTTCCGTGTTTCGAGTTAAACCCAAAACCTGAGACCCGAAGCTGGAAACTCTTGTGATGGTACCCAGCCCGCGAGCGAATTGACAAGAGCGATAACCGCTGGTAGCTGCACTCAGGGCGCGATATGTTGGCCTTCCGGAAGGGAGCTATCGTGAAACGAATCGGCATCATTGGAGTTGGGCAGCTTGGCAGCGCCGTGGCCGCGCGCCTCCTTAAGACGAAAGTTCAGGTAAAGGGCTATGACACCTGTCCGGCACAGGTGAAAGCGCTCCGCTCCAAGGGACTCATCGCCGCAACAAGTATTCGCGAGGCGGTGGCGGAAGCGGAGGCGGTTTTTATAATCTTGCCGTCGCTTGAGACCGTCGAGACAACGATCCTCGGCAAAGATGGTCTCCTGGAGACTGCGCCCCGCGATTGCACGTTGATTCAGATGAGTACCATCTCTCCTGAGCTGACCCGGCGTCTGGCCTCGGCCGCGTCAGCCACTGGGCTGGGATTTCTCGACGCCCCCATTAGTGGGACCAGTGCGATGGTCGAGCGCGGCGACTGCGCGATCTTTGTCGCCGGCGACCGCTCGCGGGCCCAAGCCTGCCAGCCTATCTTCGATGCGATTGCAAAGAAGACTCACCACGTTGGCGATGCCGGCATGGCTTCGCTCGCGAAGCTCGCGACAAACCTGCTGGTCGGGCTCAACACTGCGGCGCTTGCAGAAGCGCTCGTCCTCGGGGCGAAAGGCGGCCTGGCACCAGCGGTGCTGGTTGAAATTCTTAAAGAGAGCGCCGGGGCGTCGAAGATGGTGGAAGTCCGCGGCCCGCTCATGGTGAGCCGTCGCTTCGACCCGCAGATGAAAATCGATCTTTTCTTGAAAGATTTCAAGCTCATGTTGGAGGAAGGGCTTCGCCTCGGAGTTCCGCTGCCGCTGACAAGCATCACGCAGCAGCTGACCTCAGCTACCGCCAGGGCGGGACGAGGTGACGAAGATCTGGCTGCCATCATCACGACCTTCGAACGGCTGGCAGGATTGAAAAAAGATCGTCCGTCGGAGTAAGCGGGTACAGAAGTTCAAAGTTCCAGGTTCAAAGTTCAAAGAAAACACGGTCTTGCTTACCTTGAACCTTGAACTCTTTAACGGAGGCACAAAATGGCTAAACTCATCGATCTTTCCGTTGCCGTGAACTGCAATACTATGAGCCCTCCCTCGACCAACATCAAAGTGGAGATTACGCCGCATCGGCGCGGACCAGGCTTCTGGCAGGTCTCGAGCGTTAATCAGGGGCTCCACACCGGCGCTCACATCGATTCTCCGCTGCACGTCTTCAAGGACGGGATCACCACCGCCGAGATTCGTTTGGATCAGGTTATCGGCGAAGCGATCACGCTCGATCTATCGTTTGTCGACGCCGATCATAAGATCACCATAGATGATCTCAAACGCGGCGGAGCCGACCAGGTAAGAAAAGGTGACATCGTCCTTCTCCGCACCGATTGGACCGATAAGATGTACGGCAGGTGGCCTGATTACTTCACCCAGTCGCCGTTTTTTCCGCCGGAGTCGGCCGAATGGCTTGTGGCCAAAGACCCCAAATCGATCGGCTTTGATTTCTTCGAGGAGTACTGCGCGCGGCTCCCTGATTTCACCTCCGAGGATTTTCCGATGCACCGCGTGATTCTCGGCGCGGGAATCGTGATCATGGAAGGGATCACGAACCTGGGGGCGCTGCCGCGCCAGCGGGTGCCATTCTATGCTCCGTTTTACAAAATCGAGGGAACCGAAGGCGCGCCGGCTCGCTTCTTTGCTAAGATCGATTGAGGCGCTCGAACTGACTGTCGAAGCGCTCAGATTTTTGCGGAGGCGAATGGAGTGAGCTATGCGTAATACCCACCACGAAGTGATTCATGATCTTACGCTCGCCCACAGAGGATGAAAATAGGGGCGGAGTGAGGTAAGGAGAGGGCGGTGCCCCAGCGAAGAGATCGATAAGTGAGTGGAGCGAGAGAGCCCGACACGAAGTGTGATCCGGGACATCCTTCGGCGCCTCAGATTGTTGCCTCGTTGTCTGCCAACGAGAGCACGCGAAGGAGAATCGAACATGCCGGATGTCCCCTGGGTGCACCGCCGAAAGGGGGAGCATCGATGAGCAAGAAGAACAGTAGCCCTGCGGGGCTGCAGGCCTTGTATGCGCGCGTGTGTGGGTTGGACCTGCACAAGAAACTGATCGTGGCGTGCGTGCGTATCCTCAATGCGAAGGATGGCACGGTGCAGAGCACGCTGCGTAAGTTCGGCACGATGACGGCCGATCTTAAGGAGCTTAGCCAGTGGTTGACCGAGCAGGGGGTTACCCACGTGGCGATGGAGTCGACGGGGATTTACTGGCAGCCGGTGTTCAACCTGCTCGAAGGCCATTTCAAGCTGTTGCTGATCAACGCCCAGCATCTGAAGAAAGTGCCTGGGCGAAAGACCGACATGAAGGACGCGGAGTGGATAGCGCAGCTTTTGCAGTGTGGGCTCTTGAGACCGAGTTTTGTCCCCGACCGCCAGCAGCGCGAGCTGCGGGATCTGACGCGCCAGCAGAGCAAATTGGTGCAGCAGCGCAATGCGGTGGGCAACCGCATCCAGAAGGTGTTGGAGAGCGCCAACATCAAACTGGGCTCGGTCGCCAGTGATGTGCTGGGGGCATCGGGACGCAAGATGATTGAGGGACTGATCGGCGGGGAGAAAGATGTCACGGCATTGGCGGATCTGGCCCAGCGCCAGCTGCGCGGCAAGATTCCCGAGCTCAAGCGCGCTTTGGAAGGAGAGCTGACTGAGCATCACCGCTTTTTGTTGCGCCAGTTGCTCGAGCAGTACGACTTTCTCGAAAAAAAGATAGCCAGCGTAAGCGAGCGGCTGGGGGCCATAGCGCCCCCTTCGTTTCGTGGTGCGGTAGAGCAGCTCGACGCGATTGCGGGGGTGGGCGAGCGCGGCGCTCGGGCGCTGTTGGCAGAAACCGGGACTGACATGAGGCGGTTTCCTACCCACAAGCACTTTGCCTCCTGGGCGGGCCAGTGTCCTGGTAACCATGAAAGCGCCGGCAAACGCAAAAGCGGCAAAACCCCCGCTGCCAACCGCCACATTGACGCGGTGCTCACCGAGATGGCGCACGCGGCGGTGCGCACCAAAAACAGCTATTTCAAATCGCAGTACCATCGTCTAGCGGGCCGACGGGGGAAAAAACGGGCCATCGGCGCGGTCAAGCACAGCGTCTTGGTTACCGTCTATTTCATGCTCCGCGACAACAAACCCTTTCAAGATCTCGGCGTTGACTACTTTGATAAACTCAATCCTCAACAACGTATTCGTTACCACGTCCGCAGACTCCGAGAACTCGGACAAGAAGTGGAGCTGTCACCGATGGCTGATGCAGCGTAAACCCCACCCCAACCAAATTTTCGAAGGAGGGACACGAAGAGCACGAAGGAAGAGGTATGACTCTTAAATCCTATTGGCTTCTTTGCGATTGTCCGGTCTTCGTGTCCTTCGTACTACTATGGTTCAAAATTTGCGCGAGCCGCGCAAACCTTCCGACATTCGAGTCTCTGGGATTCGGATATTTCTCGCGCCAAGTCGCCAAGACGCCAAGCTCGAAATTATTATATTCTTTACCTT
>JBOHVN010000324.1:0-26801 GCA_050735675.1 Binatia bacterium
GAGGAATCGCGCAGCAGGTAGCCTAAACCGGCATTCGCCGCCAACAACTCGGCGACGATGACGCCCAAGAGCGCGCGGCCGACGCCCAGGCGCATGCCGGTGATGATGTAGGGCAGCGCTCCGGGAAAGCGTATTTTGTAGGTGGTTTCCCAGCCGCTCAAGCGCAGGGACTTGGCCAGCTCGAGCCAGACCGGATCAAGATTTTTTATCCCTGCCGCGGTATTCAAAATAATTGCGACCGCAGTGATTTTGAAGACAACGATGACTTTTGAAATCATGCCGATGCCGAACCAAATGATGATCAGCGGCACGATAGCGATGATCGGAATCGAGTAGAGCGTGGCGATCCAAGGGTCCATGACTTCATCGAAGCGTTTATACCTGCCCATGAAGTAGCCGATGATGACGCCGATGACACAGGCCGTGGTAAAGCCGCAGGCGAACTCCAAGAGAGTCGCGGCGAAGTGCTTATTAAGCTCGCCGCTAACCGTCAGATTCCAGAACGAGCGTAAGACACTGCTGGGCGGAGGAATAAGCAGATCGTTTTCGAGCAGGAGCCGGGCCAGTAATTCCCATAGGGCCAAGCCGCCGAATATGGAGATGGCGCCGCGCAGGAGTTCTTTTCGAGGCAAATTGTTCCGGGGCAAGTTCCTACTCCGTCAATTAACGGTAAAGTTCTGGGTCGGAGCCGGTGTCCGCGCCGGTATGGATTCGCGGATACAGCGAAATCCCGCCGGGACGACCTTGTATCATAAAATCGACCGGAATAAAGCCCTCGAGCAATGGGATCGGCAGTTGAACCCCGGCAAACGGACTGCGGTTATCGCCGCCGACGGCGAGCTGGCTGCCCCATAGTCCGGTCGGCAGAGCGCCGGTCATGCTGAAGCGGCTGGCGGAAATGCTGCCTTGAATCGGCGGCAATTTATATTTGCTGCCCGGATCGCGCTCGTTGTCGGTGAGCAATTCAACATCCAAAACGCGCTGGTAATCGCTGCTCGGCCCGCCGGCTTCACGGATCAAGGTAAACGTCGTGTCTTGGCGCTCTTCGACGTTGGCGGCGCGCCGCTCGCGCTCGGCATTGACGATCGACGGCGGCAGATTTCTGATCCCGCCGGCGCTGTCCTTAGCGCGCTGATGGACATCGGCCATGGCGACTTGCTGGTTCTTCTCCCGCAACGCCATAAAGAAGCGGTCCGCGACCGGCTGGGCCAGGGGATAACTCTGGCTGCGCACGCCCCACGGCGTTTGATAATAAACCAACAGCTCGCTGTCGCCGAGCAAGTTGACGCCGCGGTCGGCGATCTCCATGTTTCCCGCGTTGCCGTCGAACAAGGACCGCTTGAGCCCGAGACCGCGCGGGCCGAACAGTTCGGGATGTTCCAACAGAAATTTTTTGCTTATACGCAGGCCCTGGTTTTCGTCCTTGGCCAACTGCGCCAGTTTCTTCATCGCTTCGGCGCCGCTCGGGCTATCGGGATTTTGATCCACCACCCGGGTAAGATAGTATTCTCGCAAGTCCCGTTCGTTGCTCTTATTGGCGGCGTTGAGCAACGCTTGCGCGGATTTGTCTTTGAGCGCGTCGATTTTTTCCTTGGGTGACCCGGCCAGTTCATGATAGCTGATCGCTTTTGCGAGCATGCCGCGTTCTTCGTAGGCTTCGGCGAGCACCTTGTAGACGTCCTGGGCGTTTTCCGAATTGGGATGGTTGCGCACGTAGGCGACACCGGCGTCGATCACCGGTTGCGCCGAGACCGGATTTTTGGTCATCACCTGATAAAAATTGTTGCTGATCATCAGCGCGTTGGCCATGCCGAGTGTCACCGCTGCCGCGGGACCGGCGGCGACCATCGCGCCGCCGCCGAAAAGCAAGTTCTTGCGCAAAAAATCTTCGCCCAGCAAAACATATTTCACCGATTGGAGCTGCCGGCCGGCGCGCGCTTCCTGAAACGGCGTGAGCCGGTTGTACTCCGGACTCTGCAAAAGCGCGGCGGCGCGTTTTTTGGTTTCCGGGTTGGATGAGGACTTGGCCATCTGCTCAAGCGCCTTTTTCGCCGCTTCGCGCCATCCTTTCATTTCCAGGGCGACCGCCTCGGCGTCGCGCGCGGCATCGGCCAAAGGCTTGCCCTGATACTTGTTCTCAGTGTCGATCGCGACACGCTGCAAATAGTTACTGTCGCGCAAGGTCAAGGCTTCGAGCAGCCGCTTCACATCGGCTTGCTGTTCTTCGTTTGCCTGGGTCTCGGGTCGAGCCGCCAGAGCTTTCTTGCGCGCGTCGTCCAAGTCGCGCAACGCCTGGGCTGCTTGTTGGCGGATATCGTCGAATGCTTTCGACTTGGGATCGATAAACGAAGCCATTTCAATGAAAAACAACGCCTTTTCTGGATCGCCCTTGCTCAAGGCCTCTTTCGCTTTGGCGATTTGTTTGCGGGTCAGCGCGGTTTTTTTCTTTTTGTCCAAGGCTTCGACCTGTTTTCGGATCGCCTCGTTGCGCGGATCATCGGGAAAACGCTTCAAGTGGTCAAGGTGGCGGGCGAGGGCGCGGCGCTCCTCGACCGGCATGTCGCGGTCCATCAGCGCATAGAGCTGGCTGATGGTGGTTTCGGCCGCGGCGCCGACATAATTGCCTGAAGCCACGCCGACAAGATCCACCGAGCCGAGCATGCGATTGAACATGCCGCCCCAGAAATTCGTCGAGCTTTGCCGCATCAATTGCTCGGATTGGATCATGTCGTCGTGGTTGACGATCGCTTCGAGATATTTCTTACGCTCGGGCGTCGCGGCGTTTCGGCTCGCTTGTTGTTGCGCGGCGAGGTAGCGCTCACGGTCTTGAATCGTGTTGTTGAGCAGATCCTGAGCATGCCCGGCCACGCCGGTCACGGTGCCGCTCTGCTTCTGCAATCGGGCATCTTCGCTTTTGAAGAACCGGAGATGGTCGGCCAGGGCGTCGTTTCGATTTGTCAGAGTATCGATGAGCAGTTCGCGCGCGCGCCGGTCGACTTCATCGGGGAAAAATCGCGGCTTCGCTCCGGCCGGCGCCTCGAAAGGATCGTAATCGGTGAGTGGATTGAGGATCCTCTCAAGTTGCAATTGCTGGGCATGAGACGCGGCGTCAAAGGTTCCCGTGGAGGCGAGCAGAAACGCTCCGGCAATAAACCTGTACGCTTTCAACCTCATCGATTGAGCCTCGTTATTTTCTCCAAGAAGCCGCGTGCCGCTTCGATTTTTCCCTGCGCTTCGATCTTTTCCATGATGCCGTCGACCTGGACGACTTCGGCGTAAAGCTTGAGCGCGGACTTCACGAATTGATCTAAAAGCTTGGAATCAAAGGCTAATCCCTCGGGATCGTACTGGGATGCATACTCTTTTGCAAGACGCATATAGAAGTCTCCGAAGTCGATTAGATAACGGTGGATGTTCTTGCTTTGCTGGTGTTTGGTGACGAGCTGGCTAAAACCGACGATGGTCAGCTGATTGCCTTCCTTGAGCCGATAGCGATTGGCCTCGACGAAGGCGACCTTGGCCCGATCGATGCGCTCTTCCTCGACGCGCGCGAGAAATTCGTACTGCGTGCCTTTATGCTTTTGAATGAGCTGGTTCCAGGCGGCGACTTTCTCATCGAGGCCGGCGATGTACTTAAACGGATCGTCGGTTGGAACGGCGCGGTCGAAGATGCGCAAAAAGTCGTCGAGGGTCGCGGCATTTTTAGCGGCCTCCGTGCCGAGTTTGCCGTCGGTTTCAGCGATCTTGCGGTAGAGCGCCGCGGCTTGATCGTATTCCCTTAAGCGCTCCAGGGCCGAGGCTTTATTAAATTGGACGATGTCGGTGAACTGACCGCGATTCTTGCGCTCGTAGTCATCCAGCCGCACCAGGCTCGCTTTCATAATATTGATGCCGGTGACGTCTTTCGGAATCGGGAATCGATACGTGTCTTCTTTAGCGAGGCGCTGAAAGTCCTTGACGATATCGAGCAGGTCGCCCGCCGGCGCGTAGCGCGTCTCGGGAGTCGAGGTGCGCGAAGAACAACCGGTGAATGAAATGATTCCGAAAGCGACAATGACACCGATGAAAGACTGAATTCTTCGAGAATTAACTTGCAAAATATTCTAAGCCAGGCGATTCGTTGGGCGCGGGCATGGAGTTTGATTGCCCTATTTTCAGAGAAATTGTTATGAAGTCAAGTGAAGGTTGCAAGCGGCCGTTTGCTTGACCAATGAAGATGAAACTTTGATAATCGGCGAGTATGGTAAAAAGTCTCTTTCCCTGGTCTGTATTCTTCGGATTTGTTTTAGCGCTGAGCGCGTGCGCGCCAGAAAATTTTATCGGTGCCCTTCGCCAGGGGCGTGCACCGGCGCAGGCTCCGGTGGAGCCAACGCCGCCTGCACCGCTGCCGGAATATCGCGGCCCGGCGACCCGGCCGTTCTTAATGGGATTTACCCATTGGCCGGCTGACCTCACCGAAGAAGGCGTGGCGATGGCGCGCGAATATGCCCACGCGCACGGCGATATCGTTTCGGTCATGTTCATCGGCGGCATTCCGTGGCCTGAGGCGTTGGACGGCAAGCCGTTCTCACAAGATGTCCAAGCGAACCTGAGCTACCGGCCGCCGGAGGGAAAGAAATTGTTTCTGTCGATTTCGCCCTTGAACAAAGACCGGCGCGAGTTGGCGCCTTACTGGGGAGAAACCGACAATCAACCGTTGCCCCAGCCGTGGAACGGCGAGCCGTTGAACAGCCCGCGCGTAAAGCGGGCGTACTTGAATTTTATTTTGCGCGCAATTGAAACCATGCGGCCCGATTATCTCGCCATCGGCGTAGAATCCAACATGCTATTGTCGCGCAATGCATCGAAGTGGCAGCAATTCAAAGAATTGCACCGCGACACCTACAGGGCGGTCAAGAAAGTGCACCGCAGCCTGCCGGTTTTCTTCACGACCGAGGTGCTGCACTACAAGCGGCTTACGCGCGATGCCAAAGGGACGAATCAGGAGAAAGAAGTCGCGGACCTGATGCGCCACAGCGATCTTTTCGCCATGAGCTTTTATCCCCACATGAGCCGCGAGGTGCCGCGAACCCTTTCATCGAACTTTCTCGACTTCGCAAAGCGTTTCAAGAAAGGCATCGCCGTTTCGGAGAGCGGCATGACATCGCGCAATGTCGAGTTGAGATCGTACAACACGATTCTGTTTGGCTCCGATGCCGACCAGACGCAATTCACCGACTTCTTGCTCAAAACCGCGGCGCGCGACAGTTATGAGTTCGTCATCAACTTTGCGACCACGGATTCCGATCGCCTGGTGGCGCGGTTGCGGCCGCCGCTCGCCGATCTGGCGCGAATCTGGGCTTACATCGGCATGCAAACGAGCGACGGGAGACCCAAACCCGCCTCGGCCGTCTGGGATGGGTTTTTCCAAGCCAAGCACGCGCAGGTGAAGTGGTGGTGATGCCCGGGTCGTATCATCCGACTTTCTTGTCATCCCGAGCGTTAAGCGAGGGATCTGAAGCTTTCTCGCTGCGCTCAAACGACAAGATGAGCGCCGCTAGACCGTTTTGATCAGCGAGTAAAATAAAACCAGCTCGCCGTTTCTTCCAGCGGCGAAATCGTGGGGCGTGCCTTTGGGGATGTGACAGAGTGTTCCGGGCCGTAGCGGCGTGCGCTTGCCATTGATGCGCAACCGGCCGCTGCCCTTGATCACATGACAGACCACATCTTTGTCGGCGTGATTGATTAGCTTCGGATTGGCGTTCTTAGTCGGCCGAAAGGCGATCAGGCCGGCGGTGAACTGCTTATCTTCAAAGCAGTCCGCGTAACGAATCTCATCATTCAGTTTCTTGAGGCGTTTAAGCGCATCATCGATCTTGATGACTTTCATTGCCAATTGACGTAGGGGCGCAGCAAGCTGCGCCCCCTACAGCGATTTATCCTTCGGCTTGTCGCTGACTGCGTCGACGATTTCTTTAATCGCTTGCTCGGCTTTTTCATTCGGCAGCCGACTTGAGCCGACGACTTTGTGGCCGCCGCCGCCGTAGTTTTTCAGCAGCTCGCCGACGTTCACATTGGATGTCGGATTGAAGATGTTGTACCCGACGGAGATCGCCGTCGTGTTTTCGCGCTGTGAGTCGTGGGTGACTTTGACCTGAATATTGCCTTTTGGAAAAAGCGTAAAGATCAAGAAACGGTTGCCGTCGGGGATCTCCTTTACGCCGCGCAGATCGCAGTAGATCACGTTGCCCTTCATCGTCGTGCGTTCCAGTAAAAGCTTGCGCAACTTTTCCTGCTCGTCGCGGATCTGTTGGCAGCGCCGTTCTACGTCAGAGTCGCTCAATGTCTCTTCGAGCGTCGTGTCGCGCAGAAGATTGATGATCTTCAACCAATAGGGCTCGTCCCCGGCGTTGCGCCCATCCGTGGTCATGGAAATCAAAACGTAGCCCTGCGGATCGAGCGCGTCATTCTTTGCCAATTTTCCGGCATCGATCCGGTCGGCCTCATGGAGCAGATATTTGATTCGCTCACTCCTGAGAAACGACAGTATTTCTTCCCGTTGCAGAGGCGCAACATGCTGCGCCCCTGCCGAGGCCGTGGAGGTCGCGGATCTTTCAGCTAGCTCCGTATAGTATTCATAAACCACGCGCGCCGCGCTGGGCGCGAGGCGGAAACCGCCTTTGCCGAGCATAATCGGCTGCGGAAAATTCGGCGTCGTATTGGTGACGTGGTGGTCGAACCAGAACGTGCAATTGGGATGATAGGGCAGGTTGGTGATGATATCGCCGTTGCGAATTTCTACTAAGCCATCCTGCATAAACTTGGGTTCGACGAACAAATAGTCGTCGATCTTTTCAAATTTGGTGACGAGCGCACCGCAGACCAGTCCGTCGAAATCAGCGCGTGTGACGAGTCTCATGCGCGAATCACCTTCTCGACCGGCGCCCACGGAAGATTGAAAGCGTTCGCCACAGCCTCGTGATTCACTTTACCGCCATAGGTGTTGAGCCCTCGGGCGAGCGCCTTGTTGCGCACGAGCGCGGCGGGAATTCCGCGATTTGCCAGTTCTAAGCCATAAGACAGGGTCGAATTCGTCAGCGCGTACGTCGAAGTGTTCGGCACGATGGCCGGCATGTTGGTGACGCAATAGTGAACCACTTCTTCATCGACGTAAATGGGATCGCGGTGGTTGGTCGGCCGGGAAGTCTCGGCGCAGCCGCCCTGATCGATGGAAATATCGACGAACGCCGCGCCTGGTTTCATGCGCCTGACCAATGAGCGAGGGATGAGTTTTGGCGCTTGAGCACCCGGAATCAGCACCGATCCGACGACCAGATCGGCATCGACGACTTCCTCTTCGACGTTGGCGCGATTAGACATCAAGGTTGTCACATGACCGCCAAGAATATCGTGAACGTAGCGGAGCTTGGTCGGATTGATGTCGAGAATGCTGACATAAGCCCCCATGCCCGCGGCGATTTGACACGCGGCGGTGCCGGACATGCCCGCTCCAAGTATCACCACCTTAGCCGGCCGGACACCCGAAGCCCCGCCCAGAAGAATCCCGCGCCCGCCATTTTCGGCTTGTAAGCACCAGGCGCCGACTTGAATGGCGAGTCGCCCGGCGATCTCGCTCATCGGCGCCAGCAGCGGCAACGAGCCATCGTCGAGCTGGATCGTCTCATACCCGATGGACGTGATTTTGCGTTCCAGCAGTGCGCGCGTAACCGACTGATTGGCGGCGAGATGCAGATAAGTAAACAGAATGAGCCCCTCGCGCATGAGCGGGAACTCTGACTCCTGGGGCTCTTTGACTTTCATAATCATGTCGGCCTGCTGCCAGACTTCTTCGGGAGACTCGACGATTGTCGCGCTGGCCCCTTGGTAAGCGCGGTCGCTGAGCCCGCTGCCCAGGCCGGCCCCTTTTTCGATCAAGACTTTATGATTACGCGCGGCGAAGCCCGCTACTCCGGTGGGTGTAACGGCAACGCGATTCTCTTCGGTTTTGATCTCCTTCGGCACGCCGATGATCATGTTAGAAGGCTAGACGATGCGAAGGCAAAAGGCAAAAGCGAATCACGAGAATTGGAGCGATGGAGTGATGGAGTGTTGGAGTTCCGGTCCATCACTCCATCACTCCAATACTCCATGACTCCAAGTGCCCCCGTGGATGCTACCGGGCGACGGACCACACAAGGATCGCCCAGCCGATGAGAAAGGCTAAACCGCCGATGGGCGTGATCGCGCCGAGCCAGCGCATACCGGTAATGCTGAGGATGTATAGGCTCCCGGAGAAAATGATGATGCCGACGATGAAGGCCCAGCCGGCGGCGTTCAAGTTTTTCTCAGGCCAGCGGGAGATTGCCCATGCTACCGCTAAGAGCCCGAGCGCATGATACATGTGATAGCGCACTCCGACTTCGAAAATTGTCAGCATGTCGGATGAAAGGCGATCTCTCAGCGCGTGAGCACCGAAAGCGCCAAGACCCACGGCGAGGAACGCCATTATTGACCCGGCGGTGAAAAAAAAGCGATCCATTTCATTAAATCCGTGTTCGTGATCGTGGACGTAGGGGCCAGGCGCGCCTGCCCCTACAATTTCGCATCCCTTTGCAGCGAGACGACCATGCTGCCTTTTTGGATAACGATTTGCCGATAGTCCTTGCGTTGGCTCAACGCTTCGAGCAGGTTCACGAGCGGTTGCCGGGACGTGAAGTATTCCTTCGGCGCACCGGCGGCGCGCATCGCTTCGATCTCGTCGACGCCAAGATTCCAGCGTAAGAGCAGCTCTTCGTCGGAGCAGTTTTCGGCCTTCATCTTTTTGCGAATCTCGGCGACACTCGGCTCCGGCGGTTGCCACGCGGCCCACTCTTTAGCGCGTGGGCGGTCCATGATTTTCGCTTTCACCTCCGGTGCCAGCAGCTCGGCGCCTTCTTTGCCCCAGTAGCCAAGCGCATACTGAATGATCTGGTCGGTGACTTCTTTGTAGCGCTCGCCGACGATCACGTTGATAGCGGCCTGGCTGCCGACGAACTGGGACAGCGGCGTGACCATGATCGGATAACCGAGCTCGGCGCGCACGCGCATGGTCTCTTCGAGAGCCTGGTCGATTTTGCTCTCAAGGCCGACCTTGCGCAGCTGAAAGCGCAGGTTGGAAATCATGCCGCCGGGCACTTGGTGCTGATACTGGGAGTAGTCATACTCCGCAGGCTCGCCGATCGGAAAGCCTTCGCGCTTGGCGATGTAGGTGAAGTGGTTCGACACGGGCTTGAGAAGCTCTTCATCGATGAGCGTCTTGTAGCCGAGCGCTCGAAGATTTCTCGCGACGTTAAATAGCGACGGGTTCGATGAGCCGTCGGCCAGCGGCGGCAGCGCGGTGTTGACAATCTTGATGCCGAGTTTCACCGCCTCGAGGCAGCAGAGCGGGCCGAGACCGGTAGTGCAGTGGGTGTGCAGCTCCACCGGAATGCCGTTGGCGTTCGCAAACATGATCGGCACCAGGGTTTGCATTCGCTCTGGTGTGAGCAAGCCGCCGGGATCTTTTAAACACAGGCGATTGACATCGAGCGACGCCGCCTGGCGCGTGCGCTCGGCGAAATACTCGTCGGTGTGCTTCGGCGAAACGGAGTAGATGATATTCGGCACGGGGTTGATGCCGACGTCGCGCGCGACTTGAACCTTCCACGTCCAGCCTTCGAGCTCGTTCCATTCCTCGGAGATACGCGCTTCGCGAATGCCGTTGGCGGCCATCCGCTCCATAAACAGGCGGTACATCGAGCGCGGCGTGATATCGAAAGCGCTGAATCGACCGGCATTCAAGCGCAGCGGCGTGCGCGTGATGCGCTCCCTGACGAGCTTCACCCGCGCCCAGGGGTCTTCCTTGAGCTCGCGCACGCATTTCTTCAAATGCGAGCTTGAGATCAGCTCGATGGCGTCGAAGCCGGCGCGATCCATGGCTTCGGCGACCGGCAGCATCATCCCGGTGGTCATGTTCTCGGCCCACAAGCTCTGATGGCCGTCGCGAATGGTGGTGTCGACGAAGCGGATACCGTCGGTGGTCATGTTCGTATCAGCTGGAGTAATGGAGTGGTGGAGTCATGGAGTCATGGGTTTCCGGAATCTCCAAAACGCATCATTCCAATACTCCAGTACTCCATCACTCCAATTCTCTTCAGAGCGTTAAGCCAAAAAACTTCACGGCGTTATCGAGCATAATCTTCTTGCGTACTTCGGGTTTCATGTTGACCTGCTGGAACTCTTCGAGCCAGCGCTCGACGCCGATCGCCGGCCAGTCCGAACCGAACATCGCTTTGTCCTGCAGCAGCGTGTTGACGTTGTGCACCAGCTCCGCCGGAAAATACTTCGGCGCCCAGCCGGAGAGATCAATGTAGTAATTCGCTTTGTGGCGCGCGATGGCCAAGCTTTCTGCCGTCCACGGCCAAGTCGGATGGGCGCTAATGATTTTTAGCTCGGGAAAATCTGCCGCCACTTCATCGAGATGAATCGGCTGGCTGTATTTCAATTTGATGCCCATGCCGCCCGGCGTGCCGGCGCCGGCGGCCGCCATGCCGCCGTGAAACAGAATGGGCATGTTGAGCTTGGCGCATTGCTCCCACAGAGGGTAGAAACGAATATCGTTGGCGAAGAAATGCTGGCGCGCCGGATTCAGCTCGCCCATGCCGTGCAGGCCAAGATCCTTGCAGCGTTTGATTTCGTCAAGCGCGAGCTTACCGGTCCACGGATCGATAGCGCCGAAGGCAAGAAACACGTCCGGATGTTTTTTCACCGCGCCGGCGACGTGATCATTCGGCACCGGAGTCAAACCGGTGACGGTTTCATCGCGCGTGTTCATGATGACGGCCATCATCTTGCGCGCGCGATACTGGTCGGCCATCTCGTCGATGGATACCGGCGGCCGCTCACGGCCGAAGTATCGCGCCATCTGGGCGGTGCGGTCGCCTTTGGCCTTCTGCGTAAACTCATCGGACAGATGAACATGCACGTCAATCGCCACAATATCTCTTGCCATAATCTTGGGCCTCCTCGTCAAATTTGTTTGTTTATTGCACTGCGATGGAAATAGTTCAAGGTTCCAGGTTCAAGGTTTTCGCCAGCCTCTGTATTCTGGTTCCAGTCGTTCCAGTTGTTCAAGCCGTTCCAGCCCCCACCTCAGTCCCCCCCGCGGATGAAGGAGGGGGATTGAACCTTGAACTGTTGAACGTTGAACGCTGCGTGAACCGCGCGCCTCGCGTGCTTACGCGCGGCGTTCCAAGGTCACTGAAAAGCCCGGCATCTGAACCTGGATCTGGCGGTCTTTGGTGCGCTTGGATAATTGCTGCAGCAGGTTGACGAGCGGCTGCTCGGAATTTAAATACTCCAGCGGCCGAGGGTTCGCCCGCATAGCGTCGATATCATCCTTGCCGACGATCCAGCGGAGCAACAGTTCTTCATCCGACGTGCCTTCGGCGCCGAGTCGTCGCCTCATTTCATCGGGTGTCGGCTCGTCGGGCGTCCACTTGGCCCACTCCTTGGCGCGCGGGCGATCGAGAATCTTGTCTTTGACGTCGGGCGCCATGTCGCGCGCGCCTTCGGCGCCGGCGTGTCCCAGCGCGAACTTGATCACCTGGTCGGTGACTTCCTTGTAGCGCTCGCCGACGATAACGTTAATGGCCGCCTGGCTGCCGACGAACTGCGACAGCGGCGTGACCATGATCGGGTAGCCGAACTCTTCGCGCACGCGGATACTTTCCTCGAGCGCCTGAGGATATTTATCCTCCAGGCCGACCTTGCGCAGCTGAAAACGCAAATTCGATAGCATGCCGCCGGGAACCTGATGCTGGTATTGCGAATAGTCGTATTCCACCGGCGCGCCGATCGTGAAGCCTTCGCGTTTGGCGATGGCGGTGAAGTGTCTCGACACCGATTGCAAAATTTCTTCATCGATGGCCGTCGCGTAGCCGAGCGCGCGAGCGTTTTTCGCGACATTGAACAGCGACGGATTCGACGAATCGTCGGCCAGCGGCGGTAGCGCCGTGTTGATCGAGCGGATGCCCAGCTCCATCCCTTTGATGCAACACAGCGGCCCTAAACCTGTCGTGCAATGCGTATGTAATTCGACGGGGATGCCGTTGGCGTTCTTAAAAATAATCGGCACGAGCGTTTCCATGCGCTCCGGCGTGAGCAATCCACCGGGATCTTTCAGGCACAGCCGATAGGGCTTGAGCGAGGCGGCCTGGCGCGTGCGCTCGGCGAAGTATTCGTCGCTGTGCTTGGGCGAGACGGAATAAATCAGATTCAAAATTGACTTGAAACCAGCTCTATGGCATTCGCCGACGCGGAACTTCCAGCCTTCGTAGTCGTTCCATTCGTCCGAGATGCGCGCTTCGCGGATGCCGTTGGCAAACATGCGCTCGACAAAGAGCCGATACATGGACGGCGGATTATATTCGAAAGTGTTCACCCGGCCGGCGATGAGGCGAAGCGGTGTCTTGGTGATTGCTTTGGAAACGAGCCGTACGCGCTCCCAGGGATCTTCCTTCAACTCGCGCACGCTTTTCTTAAGATGGGACCCCGAGATGAGCTCGATCGCTTCAAAGCCCGCGTCGTCCAGGTTCTTCGCGATCGGCAGCATCATGCCCGTGGTCATATTCTCCGCCCACAAACTCTGATGCCCGTCGCGAATCGTGGTGTCGACAAATCGAATGATGTCCATGACGCCTCCGGCGTATGTCAAATTTCAAATCTCATATCTCATAGCATGAAGAAGAACGAAATTCATGAACCCGAGGAAATCGGGTGTTGGAGTACAGGAGTATTGGAGTGTTGGGTTTCAAATGCATCACTCCATTACTCCATCACTCCAGTTTCGTGGAGCGAGACGATTCGAGCGCACCCTTCGATCATGCTCAGGGCGATCGGGAGATGAGTCTTTTTCAGCAGCCCGCTAGTTCGAGGAATTCCGCAGCGAGTTTGGGACCGATGCCTTCATCTTCGTGCTTAAAGAAGACATACGCCTGGTCCCATGGCTGTGAGAGGATTCGTGCTTTCCAATTCAACAGATCGCTGCGGCTGTATTCGGAACGCCTAAGGCGCAAATAGCCCCAGGTTGCGGTGGCCACCCGAGTCGAACTTTCGGTCTCATCGGTATCCGCCGTACAAAGCGCGCAGTTGTGCTCGCGCAGACAGGCGAACACATCATCATCGAACCAGGACGGATGGCGGAACTCAAAGGCCACCGCTCGATCCTTCGGCAGAATTGCCAAGAAATTTTGCAATCTCGCCAGGTCTTTTTTTAGATTCGGCGGAAGCTGGAAGAGAATCGCGCCTGTTTTCGCACCCAACACCGCTCCCACACGAAATAAATACTCTACTTCGGATGCGGCCTCTTTGAGTCGTTTCACGTGAGTTATTCTCTGCGACGCCTTCAGAACAAAGCGAAACTCATCCGGCACCTGTTCCGCCCATGACTGAAGCACGCTTTCTTTGGGTAGCCGATAGAAAGTGTTGTTGATCTCGACGGCAGGCAGCCGCGAGGCGTAGAACCGCAGCATCTCCTTTGCCGCGAGATCCTCGGGATAAAAATTTCCCAACCAAGGTTTGTAGCTATAACCGCTGGTTCCCACCCATAGCTTCATCGTCTTCTCGCACCCCAATCAGAAACTAAGCCAGGTTGAATCATATCACCCGGCCAGGGTTATCCTAAATACCATGAGGCAGATGGTTGCATGATGTGCTGAACAATATCGTAGGGGCGCAGCATCAACTACGGCTGATCCGTCTCAGTCCTCCAAATCTGAGGCTGATCCGTCCTCTGGCGGATGCTGCGCCTCAGAGGTCCATCCCAGATCAGAAAAGGGCAAGCTGCCTCGGCGTGTCGGAGAAGACGAAGCGGCCATCGAGCGAGCGAGAGATCGCCGTTTCATACGCAATGACCTCGTCGAAGTGCGCTTCGGGTTGGAACTGCTTTTCGACAGCGCGAACGAAGCCCTCTGAGCTGGCTTTCCCGCGATTTGCTGCAACCGGGGGCCTCATAAGTGTTAGCCAGTCATTATCCTCCATCGTTATTCCACGCGTATACTTTGGAACTACCCTTATCGATTGCCAGGTAGTAGTAATTTGGCCCCTTCCAAGCAGGATAAGGTGGCTCCTCGGGACAACGAAACAGCCTTATGCTATCAATCCTGCTCTGGTTCTTATGTGTGAGACTTTCTGGCCATCCAGATATAGGAAAAAGGACATGTCTTCTAGGCTGCCTTGGAAAACTAACTTCGGTGCTCCCCACTTCCAGACACCCATGAGGTAAATTCATAGCGCCGATATCATCAATCTTAAAGAATTCCCAAATCTCGTTCGTGTCAATGTTATATATCAGGGTGATATCCCGAGCAGTAAGAGGCGGTTCTATAATAAGCCACCCACCTACAGCCCCTGCTTTTATTTCCTTGGTAGCGGACCAATGATTGCTCCGCGTCTCCCCGCAACCCGATAAGAAAATAACGCAACGAAAGCCAATCTCCAAAGAACAATTTTGTTGGTGTGCATGTCTCTCATTTGGCTAACTAATGGCACGTCCGTCCGATGTACGTGCCGTGTTCGTCAGCGAGAGACACGTCAGCGCCGCAATTGAAGCTCTGTGCGTGGCCCTGCAAACGCCGTGAAGCAGTGGCGAGCGGCGCCAAATGAGGCATCGTCCGCGACGAGTAGATCGATATCCTTGGATCCAGCTTGTTCGTCACAATGGAGCCCAAGACGGCAATTCGGCACACACCCGCAATCTGTCTGGCGGACACCACGAACCGGCGCAGTCCGTCAAGCAGCTGTTGCCGATAGCACAATTTCGCCCGCCACTTAGGCCACGTCGAGCAATACACGCGGATTCTTGTTCGCAACCACAAGTAACGTTCTTGCGGCACCAGAGGGGACTCGACGTCCCTGCTCCCAATCCTGCAGAGTGCGGACCGACACACCGAGTAACTGGGCAAATCGCGCTTGAGAAAGACCGGTTTTCTCTCGAATACTTGCAACCGAGGGAATGTTGATGACGCGGCCGTACTCGCCGCGCTTGATTTCACGAAGACCTTCAAGAATCTCGAGGCCAATGTTGCGTTTGGATTTAGCCATTTTCAATCTCCTTTCGAATCTGTCGCAAGACCTGAACGGGAATATTCTCAGCCACATTTTTTGGATACATTGTCAGCATCCAAATCACGCCCTGCGAGATCCTGGCATAATAGATCACGCGATAGCCACCCCTCTTCCCTCGTCCCGGCGCGCGCCAGCGAAGCTTGCGGACACCACCTGAGCCGGGAATAACATTCCCAGTTTCAGGATTATCCATCAACGCCTTTTGAAGCTCACGATACTCGTCATCGTTCATGTAACTTTGAACAAGGCGAGTAAAGAGCCGCGTCTCAATGAAGCTGAACACAGGTGATTATACGGCGATGCCGTATAGAGGTCAATAGTCTGGCAAGCCGATTCGTTAAAATTTAGCTATAATGTTGTTGCCAATTTTATCTTTCCAGTACGGCCAATGTTTCGACGTGAAATGTTTGCGGAAACAGATCGATGGGCTGGACCATCCGAAGTTGATACCCATGCTTGGCCAGCGCGGCAAGGTCGCGCGCCAGGGTCGTCGGATTACAGGAGACGTAGAATATTTTGACGGCGCCGAGCGCGCCGAGATCCGCTGCAATGCTTTTGGCCCCGGCGCGGGGTGGGTCGAGAACAATCTTGGTGAATTTTTCCCGCCGTCTTTTTAGCTCCGCGACCGCCTTGGGTACCGGGGCGCAGATCCAGCGAATGTTCGCGATGGCGTTTCGCTGCGCGTTGAGCTTGCCGTTGTTGATCGAGCGACGATGGCCTTCGACAGCGACGACGGTTTCAGCTTGCTGCGCAATCGACAATGTGAAATTACCGGCGCCGCAGAAAAGCTCGAGGACCCGGTCGTTGCTGTGAAAATCGCCGGCTGTGAGTAGCTCATCGAGAATACGCCGGTTACCTTCGGGGTTAATCTGAGTGAAGACATCGGCATCTACGCTGAGAGTAAGATCGCCGCGAAGTTTGACTGTGATTCGCGGCTCGCCCCATCCTTTGCGCCAATCCCGGCCGGCGACAATCAAGCCGTGAATTCCAGCTTGCGCGCCGACTAGATTTGCGCAGGCGGGCTCGTCGCTCGGTATGAACGGGTTATTTGCGCTCGCGACTACGACAGTTTGATTCGGCTCGTCGCCGGTGACGATCTCGATATGCTCAATGGCTGTGTTCATGCCGCGCAACCAGCGGCGCAGTGTTGCAATGACGCTATTTAGACGTTCGTCGGCGATGACGCACGATTCGATTTCCACCAGATGGCGCGAAGCGGCGCCGTAGAAGCCAAGTTCATTGGCCGGGCCGACCTGGAGCCGGATCCGGCGGCGGTAATGGTATTCCTGCGCGGAGGGAATGACCGGTCGCAGATCATAGCCACTGAGCTTGCCGATGCGCCGCAAAGCGTCGTCGACGCTCTGCTGTTTCGCCTTGAGCTGGGTTTCATAGTTCAGATGTTGCCAGGCGCAACCCCCACACGCGCCGACATAAGGGCAAGGGGGTGTCCGGCGCGCGGCGGAAGGGCAAACAACGCGCACGACTTCGCCGATCGAAAAGCGCTCGCGCTGCTCGATCACGCGCGCGGCGATGGTATCGCCCGGCGCGCTGTGGGGCACCATGAACACGCGTTTGTCGACGCGGCCGATGCCGTAGGGTCCGTAGGCAAGCGCGTCGATCTCTAGCGTGACTTCGTTTTTCGCGTTACTCTGTGGCATGCGTACCTATAACGGGATGAGGACAAGAGAAATAAACCATAAAGCGCCTAGCGCGGCAAAGCCGCAACCAAAAGCGGAGAAGGAAATTCCACCACGAAGGTCACGAAGAACACGAAGTTAAAACAAATTACAATATCAATATCCGAAACCTTCGTGGCCTTCGTGGTGAGATGGTATTTTCGATTCGGCAGGTTAGGAGTGTTGCGTCAGACAATTTGCGCAAGGCGCGAAAACTTTCAAGGAATACTAAAACGAAGAGCAGAAAGGTTTGAGTCGTCATTCTGAGCGGCACGCGCGGATACCCTGAGAATGGAACCGCAAGACGATCCAAGATTTCTCAAAGGCATCGAAGAATTCAATCAAGGACTTTTCTTTGAGTGCCATGAGACGCTGGAAGAAATCTGGTTGGAAGATCATGGCGAGGACCGAAAATTCTATCAAGGCCTCATCCAGATCGCTGCGGGTTATTTCAAGCTGCAGCAAGGCGTGCCGGCGGGCGCTCTCAAGCTTTGGGGCACGGGTTTGGAAAAGATCGGGCCGTATGGGCCCATTTATCTCGGCGTCAACGTCGATTCCTTGATCAACACCGTAAAACACGACTTGTCTGAGCTCGAAGCGAACCCGCAAAGCGGCGCGACGTTGTCACTGCCCCCGCCTACGATCCAGATTGGTTGCTAGCCAAGCCGCCGCATGATCCGCTGCCTCGACGTCCGCAAAACCTACAAGCAGGGCGACAACGAGATTATCGCATTAGCGGGGGTTTCCCTGGATATAGCCAAAGGCACGTTCACAGTCATCATGGGACCCAGCGGTTCGGGTAAGAGCACGCTTTTGCATTTGATCGGCGGCTTGGACCGGCCGAGCAGCGGCGATCTGCTGGTCGACGGCCGTCTGATCGGCCAGATGGCGGACGATCAGGTGACGCTGTTTCGCCGCAACAAGATCGGATTCGTCTTTCAATTTTTCAACTTGCTGCCGGCCTTGACCGCCTTGGAAAATGTCGCTCTGCCGTTGGTGCTCGATGGCCGAGCCCAGATCGGGGCGGAACAACGAGCGGAGGCGCTGTTACGCAAGGTCGATTTAAACGAGCGCAAAAAGCATTTGCCGGAAGAACTTTCCGGCGGAGAGATCCAGCGCGTCGCGATGGCGCGCGCATTGGCCTTCGATCCGCCGATTCTCCTGGCCGACGAGCCGACCGGTAATCTCGATTCCAAAAACGGCGCGGCGATTCTCGCGCTGCTGCGCCAGATCAGCAGCGAGGACGGCTGCACGGTTGTCATGGTAACCCACAGCGACGAGGCGGCGAGCTACGGCGACCGGAGAATCTATTTGCGCGACGGCCGGGTCGAGAGAGAAACGTAATGCTCCGTTTGTTGACCACCGTTTCCTGGCGCCATGCGACGCGCCACCGGCTGCGCACCGCGTTGACCTTTTTCGGCATCGCGCTCGGCGTCGCCGTGGTGGTCGCGATCGCGGTGGTGAACCGGTCGCTGACGACTTCTTTTCGATCGACGATCGATCAAATCGCCGGCAAGGCGGTCCTGCAGGTGGCCAACGGTGAAAGCGGCATAGCCGAGTCTCTCTATCCGATCATTCGCGACACTTCAGGAGTGCGCGAGTCCGCCGCGACGGTTGAAGGCTTCCTGCCGGTGGTCGGCGCGCCGGGCGAGCGGTTGTATGTTTACGGCGTCGATCTTCTCACCGACTTCGTGATTCGCGAGCATCAGTTCGCCGATAACCAGTTCGGCTTCGATCAGGCGCTCGATTTCATCGCCAGTCCCGACTCGATTGCGCTGACTGAATCATTTTCGCGCCGGTTAAAGCTTCCGTTGGGTGCCAAGATTATTTTGCTGACCAGCCAGGGTAAGCGCGAATTTACGGTGCGCGCGTTGCTCAAAGAGCAGGGGACGGCGACGGTCTTCGGCGGCAGCTTTGCTCTGATGGACTTGCCGGTGGCGCAGCGCACTTTCGGCAAGGAAGGCAAGCTCGATGTCGTCGATCTGACCGTCGAGGAGGGCGAGTCGATCGAAGCGGTGCAGCAGCGCCTGCGCAAGCGGCTGCAAGGCGCCGCCGCGGTCGAGCGGCCGCGCGAGCGCGGCGAGCAGATCGAGCTCTTGCTCACGTCGTTTCGCGTCGGTCTTTTCTTCGTCAGCTTGATCGCGCTCTTCGTCGGATTTTTTCTCATTTACAACACCGTGTCGGTCTCGGTCATCCAACGGAAGAAAGAAATCGGTACGTTGCGCTGTCTGGGCATGAAGCGGAGCGAACTGCTGCGCTTGATTATTGCCGAAGCGCTCCTGTTGGCGCTTGCGGGATCGATGCTTGGAGCTTTGCTTGGTTGGTTCTTGGCGCGCGCAGCACTGGTTGCCGTCGGCGAAACCGTCGGCAACCTTTTCTCGCTCATGGATTTGGCCGACGGCGATTTTACCCTGCGCGAGTCGGTCATCGCTCTGGGCAGCGGGGTCGCCGTCGCCGTTCTCGCGGCATTGCATCCCGCCGTGGAGGCGGTTCGCGTCAGTCCGCTCGAGAACGTCAGGCAAGCGGCCTGGCAACCGGCCGGGCGCGGCAAGAAATCCTGGCCCAATCGCCTGGGAATTTTATCTTTCATAGTGTCACCGGCCCTGTTGTTGATTGCGCCGGCGGTCAACGGTTCGGTGGAGAAGTTCAGCGTCGGCGTCGCCGGCATGTTGATTTTTCTCCTGGGACTGGCGGCATTCTGCCCCGCCCTGATCGGCTTCGCGGTGCGCCGCTTCCGGCAATTGAAATGGGGGTTGCCGGGTTTGTCATGGGTCGAGCTACGGTTGGCGTCGGACAGCCTGTATCGCAATCCGATCCGCTCCGGAATTACCGTAGCAACGATGGTCATCAGCTTGGCGGCGATATTCACCATCGCCTCATTCGTCAGCAGCGTGCGCGGCTCATTGCTCGCCTGGGTCGATCAAATGGTCACCGCGGATCTCATCGTCAGCTCGGGCGCGCGAACGGCGGGCCCGAGAAACGTTCCGCTGCGCGAGGATCTGTTGCCCGAGTTGCGAAAAATTTCCGGCATACAAATCATCGATCTCTACCGTCTTATCCGCTCGACTTATCAAGGAAAACCGATCCTGATCGAATCGTTCTCGGCGCGCGACTCGGCGCCCGTCCGGACTCTGCCGATGGCCGAGGGCGACGGCGACCGGGCGCTGCGTGACATGGCTGAAGGCAAAGGCGTGATCGTCAGTGAAAGTTTTCAGAGCAAGTTCGGCATCGGCCGCGGCGATCGGGTTGAGTTGTTAACGCCGTCGGGAAAAATTTCGTTTGCCGTGCTCGGCGTCTATATCGATTATTCTTCGGACTCGGGCAGCGTGCTGCTCGATCGCGCGCTGTACCAAAAATATTGGCAGGATGAGCTGCTCGACGCCTTCGATCTGTGGCTCGAACCGGGCGCCGATGAGCGCGCAATCATCCAGATGATCAAGGAGCGGCACGGCGAGCAATATCAACTCTTTATCAGCACGCATGGCGAGTTGAGAGAAGCCGTCGTTGGCATCATGGAGCAATCGTTCGTGGTCAATTATGCGGTTGAGATCGTCGCCGTAATCGTGGCGATACTCAGCGTCGTCAATACACTCCTGGCGTCGGTGCTCGATCGCACCCGCGAGATCGGTGTCCTGCGCGCGATCGGCGCAACCCAGGCACAGGTCCGGCGCACGGTTGTGGCGGAAGCCGGCTGGATGGGGCTGCTCGGCGGACTGCTCGGTCTGTTCGCTGGCACGGTGATGGCCTATCACCATGTCGTCTACAACACCAAGGAACTCACCGGCTGGACGTTTCAGTTTTACTATCCGTACGACGTGGCGGCGCTGTCGATCATCGCGTCGGTGCTTCTCTGTGTGCTGGCAAGCTTGGCGCCGGCGAAACAGGCGGCCTCGCTGCCGATTGTCTCGGCGATCGGCTATGAATAGCGGAGTCAGAAAGAAGAGTTAACCGCGAAGCGGGTCATGAGCTTACGCTCGCCCACAGAGGATGAAAATGGAGGCATATCCCCTACACCCTCCACCCACCCCAATTTTCGAAGGAGCGCACGAAAGCCACGAAGAATTCGTAAATTAATACTTTAAACTCTGAACTTCGTGCTCTTCGCGAGCTTCGTGGTGAACTGTCTTCGCTGAGCGCTGAGGTAGCGGTGATCTATGACGTCGGCACTTCGGTGAACATGACGAAGCGAGCGCGGCGGTTTCTTACGCGGCAATCTTCGGTTTGTTCAAAGCAGGCGGGGGCTTCCTTGCCGTAGCTGATCGTCACCAGGCGATCGGAGGTGACACCCTGGGTCACGAGAAAATCCTTAGCAACCTGCGCCCGTTTGGCGCCGAGCGCAAGGTTGTACTCCGCCGAGCCGATGTCATCACAGTGGCCTTCGACTTCGACGCGCGCTCTGGGGTGGGCTTTCAACCATTCGGCGTTCTTCGTTAAAATTTCGCGGGCCTCCGACTCCAGCTCGACGCTGTCAAATTGATAATAGACGTCTTTCAACGCCGCGCCGGGCGGTGTCACCGCCGCTACGCCGCGGCTGATCGCTTCCATGGCTGAGGGTGAGCGCGCCGATGCGGCGTCACTCGAATTGCTCAGCGATTCCGGCGGAGAGAAAAGTTTCGGTGTTACAGAGTCGGACGTTGAGCAGCCGGCGAGGCTTAACATGAAACCGGCTAACACCGTTAGATGATGAAAATATGCTGAAAAGAGCGAGTTCCGGCGCACGACTATCCCTATTGTAGCGAAATTTGGAAACTGGTTTCCGCTATCCTCGCGATTTGCGCCTGGATTGTCAAGATTTTTTTGGTTCGCCGGCCATTGACGAGAGGCAGCGCAGTGAGGCAGTTGCATTCTAAGGCGTTTTTTTGCCGCGGTTTCGCAAGCGAAACCACAAAGTCCCGCAAATTCCGCCGCACACATCGATCAATACGTCCATGGCGTGGGCGGTTCGGCTCGGAACCGCGGATTGATGTAACTCGTCGCTGACGGCGTAGAGCGTGCTTAGCGCGATGGCGACGCCGATGCGATCCTCCTTCGATTGATTGCGCAGAGCGCGCATGATCAGGACGGCGAGAACAAAAAACTCGGTGAAATGGCCGAGCTTGCGGACAAGCAAGTGAATGCGTTCGAGGCCGTCGCCCGACAGTGATGGAAAAACTTCTCTGAGCAACGGCCCAATCACGCCGGCGGTGTTGGAGTCGGAAAGGATCTCGGTGGAAAAGACGAAAATGAGCCCGGCCCAGACGATGACGGAGAGCCAGTCCGTGACGCGGCGCCATTGCGTGCTCAATTTCATGTCATTCATGATGGCTGCACAGAAGGAAGCTGGGGTTTGGTCAGCAGGCTGTAAGCCACGGCGGCGACCGCCAGCACGGCTACGAGCGTCCACAGCATCGCGCTGTAGTCCTCAGTCCGGTCGTAGAGGAAACCGGCGGCCACCGGTCCGGCTACGCCGCCCCAGGTATAAATGAAGCTCATCGCCCCCCTTATCTTGGCAAAATTTTGCCGGCCGAAGAAGTCGACGATTGCCGACCAGGTCACCGGAAACGCGGCTTCGGCGGCGCTGAAAAATACGAGGTAGATCCACAGATGCCATTCTTGCCGGGCGTAAATCAGTGACACCACGGCGAGCAGCGACACCAGCATCGTGCTTGCCAGCACGCGGGAGCGTTTGTAGCGATCGGCCAAAAATCCGACGATCATGTGAGCAGGCAGCGCGAGCAACGCCGCGATGCTCAACAGCACCGCAGCATGTTGTTCCGAGACTCCTTTCCAAGTCATGATCGGCACAAAATGGACCGTGATCGTGCTCGTGCAAAAAACTCTCAGGGTCGTTGCCGTCACCAGTACCCAAAACCGCCAGGTGCGCAGCGTCTGGCTGAACGAGGTGCCATTCTGCTGGACGGGCTCGCGTGAATGATCGTGCGACTTCGCCTCTTTTTCATTCGCTGGCGCATCGCGCTCGGGCGAGAGCCCGATGCTTTCTGGCGAACGGACGAGCGGCAGCGTTACCGGAATGCCGATGATCACAAAGGCGATCCCCGTCGCCAGTGCGCCGTAACGCCAGCCCCAGTTATGGATAGCGTAGGCCAGTAGCGGCGTGATCAGAAAACCGCCGAGTCCGATGGACGCGCTCATCCAGGACATCGCCACGCTGCGATTGCGCACGAACCAGTTGGCCGGGATTGCCATGGTCGCGTCCATGACTCCCGCCTGGTAGGAAAGCGAGATGAGTCCCATGTAAACCAGCAGCAGGGCGGTAAAGCTGTAGACTTCGGACAGGGCGATGTAGCCGATGCCGGTAAAAAACATCGCCGCAAGAATGACCGGACGCGGGCCATAGCGATCGATAATGTAACCCGCCAAGGGTCCTTCCAGCGCGCCTTGCGCTCGGGCCAGGGAAAACACCAGCGACGTGGCGGCGCGGCTCAAGCCCAATTCCTGGCTCACCGGCAAAAAGAACAGCGTCGAGCCGTAGTAGTGCAGGCCGCCGGCTAAAACTCTGACGGCGGAACCGATCGCGACCATCCACCAGCCGTAATAGATTTTTCCGAGACGAGTATGCAGCGCGCCGACCATGATGTGAGTGCGATGTCTAGCCCGGATGATTCACGAGATCACGTCCGAGGAGCAAGCCTCTCCGGTCGCGGCCATTGGACCTGTACCTTGAGGAGGTCGGCTGACTTAATGAGTCTCGCTACTATCGAGGACAAGCGAAAGCCACTGCCAAGCATCCCACGAGTCGGCGTAACTTTGCACTCCTGTGGCCGCTCTCTACGAGGCTTACTCCTCGGCCGACACTCTGTTGTGGATTCGCCTCTCGACATGAATAATTCGCGCTAGCGGCGCGCGGGCTTGCGCAGCAGAGCGTACAGAACCGCGGAGATCAAAAAAGTGACGAGATAAGCCGACATGAGCGGGGCGTAACTCTGATGGCGATCGTAGACCGCGCCGGTGATGACCGGGCCTAGCGCCGGTCCCCAGAGATAAAAGAAACTCATCGTGCCGCGAATCGTGGCGAACGACTTTCTGCCGAAAAAGTCGCCGACGGTCGCCCAGCTCACCGGAAAAATCGCCTCAACGAAGGTGATCAACAGTGTAAACAGCCACAGCGACCAGAGATCGTCGCCATAGCCGAGAAACACGATCGAAACCGCGCCGATGACCATGCAGACCGCCATCAGCCTCGGTTTGTTCACGCGATCGGCGATCCAGCCGATGAATAGATGGGACGGCAGACTCATGAGCGCCATGACCGCGAGCATGGCGGCGGCGTGTTGCTCGGTCGCGCCTTTCCACACCATCAACGGCACGAAATGAACGGTGATGGAATTGAAAACGCCGACGCGCGCGGTGGTCGCCAGAACCAGCATCCAGAACGCGCGCATGCGCATCGCTTGCCGCACAGTGACATCCTGGTCGTCTGCCTGTCCATCATTGGGGTGCGCATGGTAGGCGCCGGCACCCACTGACTCTTTCACTTGCGGCGCGGCGCCGTCCGGCAGAAGCCCCATGCTTTCCGGCGAGCGTTTCGCGAACAAGGCGACCGGCACGCCGACGATTATCAACCCCAGGCCCGCTAAAAACGCGCCGTAGCGCCAACCCCAAGTCTGCACGCTGAAGGCGAGCAGCGGCGTGATCAAGGTGCCGCCGATGCCGATGGAGCTGCTGATGAGAGTCATCGCAAAGGCTTTGCGGCGGATGAACCACGAGTTGGCGAGCACCATCGGCGAGTGCATAAAGCCCGCGGAAAACGACAGCGAGATCACGCCCAGATAGACGGCCAAAAAACCGGCATAGCTTTCGACGCCGGCGAGAAGCATGTAACCCAAGCCCGACAAGATGACCCCCGCCAGCATCATCGGCCGCGGGCCGAAGCGATCGATCATGTAACCGGCCAGCGGCCCCTCGATGGCGCCTTCGGCGCGGGCCAGCGCAAAGACCGCCGAGGTCGCGGCGCGGCTCAATCCCAGTTCTTGCGTGATCGGCAGGAAAAAAATCGTGAAGCCGTAAAGATGTAAGCCGCCGCCGAGCATGCGAATGCTGCAGCCGACGGCGACCATCCACCAGCCATAGAAAATGCCGCTGAATCTCGTGATAAGTTTATCAATCATCGGTGACGGAACGACGACGAAGGCCAGGCAGCGAGATCGGCAGGCGCTGGTCGGTTTTCGTTACTCTGACCAAAGTAGCCGAGAGGTCTCGGCAAAGTCAACGCGCGCGCGGCCATCGCGCTGCTATTTTCGCATCGATCGGGTATAAGAAATCATACTTGGGAAAGGCGTCAACGATGAAACATAAGATCACACTGATTCCGGGCGACGGCATCGGACCGGAAGTCACGAAACCGACGCTGGCGATCGTCAAAGCCGCCGGCGTCGACGTTGGTTGGGAAACTCATCTGGCCGGGGCCGAAGCGCTCAAGAAACACAACACGACGATTCCCAAGCAGTTGATGGATTCGTTTGAACGAAATCGCGTCGCGCTCAAAGGGCCGGTGACCACGCCGGTGGGCGAGGGCTTCACCAGCGTCAACGTCGAGTTGCGCCAAACGTTCAACCTCTACGCCAACCTGCGCCCGATTAAAAATCTGCCCGGCGTCAAGGCTCGCTACCAGAACATCGATCTGATCGTGGTGCGGGAAAATACCGAGGGACTCTATTCGGGCATCGAGCATGAAGTGATTCCGGGTGTGGTCGAAAGTCTGAAAATCATGACGGAGAGAGCGTGCACCAAAATTGCCAAATTCGCCTTCGACTTCGCGCGCCGCAACGGCCGAAAAAAAGTCGCGGCGGTGCACAAGGCGAACATCATGAAGCTCAGCGACGGGCTATTTTTGGATTGCGCCAGAAAAGTATCGAAGAACTATAAATCAATCGCTTTCAGCGACGTCATCGTCGACAACGCATGTCTGCAATTGGTCATCGATCCGTGGAAATTCGACGTGCTTCTAATGGAGAATCTTTACGGCGACATCGTATCGGACCTGGCGGCGGGACTGGTCGGCGGTCTCGGTATCGTGCCCGGGGCCAACCTCGGCGATCGTCACGCGCTATTCGAAACCGTGCATGGCAGCGCGCCGGATATCAAAGGCAAAAATATCGCCAACCCTACCGCGATGATTCAGGCGGCGGTCATGATGCTGCGTCACTTATCGGAAAAGGCGCCGGCGAATAGAATCATGGTGGCGCTTGAGCGGGTGCTGATGCGCGGCGAGGTCATGACCCGCGATCTCGGCGGCCGCGCGACGACCAAGAAATTCACCGAAGCGATCATCCGCGAAATCGAGCGATAGCCGCTCCGGCGATTCTTCAGCAAGCTCGCTCCGATGGTCTTCGATATTCCGCCGCAAATCATCGCGCTCGCCGCGGCGCTCTCCTACGCGGCTTCCGGGATTTCGGCGCGGCGTGGCATGCGCTACTCGACGCCGATCACCGTGACTCTGGTCTCGCTCCTCATCCACGCCTTCGGACTGGGAACATTGTTGCTTTTGACCGGCGGAGTGCCGAACGTAGCGCCCTGGGCGTTATTTTTGTTTTTCATGACCGGCACGCTGCAGCCGGTCATTCGCCTGCTCACTTACGCGGGGATCTTTTACATGGGCGCATCGCGCGGCACGACGGTACGCGGATGCCATCCATTGTTCAGCACATCGATCGCGATTTTCTTCCTCGGTGAAAACGCCGACATCTGGATCTTGGCGGGCACGGGGCTGATCGTCGTCGGCGTGACCTTGATCTCTTGGCAACCTTCGAGCGGGCAGGCCGTCTATCGCTGGTGGCATATCGCGTTGCCGTTGGGAGCGGCGTTGCTGGCGGGCATCAGCCATCCGATTCGCCGCTACGCGCTTAGCCTGGCCAATGAGCCGCTGTTTTTCGCTGCGGCCGTCGGATGGGTGTCGTTGTTTTGGATGGGCGGTTATCTTTTGTCACCGCTCGCGCGCGAACGGCCGGCCTGGAGCCGGCAAGCGCGGGTGCCGTTCGTCATGGCTGGAATTTTCGAGTCGCT
>JBOHVN010000325.1:0-1506 GCA_050735675.1 Binatia bacterium
TCCTTGGGCTGCGCCATCACCTCTTTGGTGAGGTGTGTCGGGGCAGTTTCTCGTCTCTGGTCCTCACGCCTTGAACCAGCTCGCGCGCAAAGCCCCGCTTGCGCCAGCTATGAAAAGGCTCGCGCGAGAAGTACGCCTCCGAGGCTCAGCGAGCGGCACTGGATCTCGCGCGAACCTTGGACTTTTTCGCCCCTGCCGCGGTACGAATGAAGTTAATGACGCGCGCCATGCTCGAGAAACAACTACCACGTCTCCGCCCTTCCGCCCTGTACCCACCAGTTTAAGCGCGGCTCAATTTTCATCTCGTAACCTTTGCCATGCCGCTTCGCCAGCTCATAACATTTCTTTGCCAGAGCGATGTCGACGATGCCTTGGCCGCCCTGATTTTTGTAAAGAATAATTTGCTTGTCGTTCGTGCGGCCGGCGACTTTGCCGGCCAACACATCGGAAATTTCGACGACCTTCTCCCACGTAATCACGCCATCCTGCACCGGCCAGTAAATATCGCCTTGCTGCGAATCGATCGCTTGAGCTTTTGACAGCGCCACTATGAAATCACACCGGCGCAGTGTCCCATTGTCGATCTCCCGGCGCGGCGCGTCGAGATTGCCGCTTTTGACCAACTCGATATTGCTGCCGATGACGGAAATGATGTACTGGCCCTCTTCCAACCAGGAACCGTTGATGACCGGAACATTGGTATTGGTCATGCAGAGAATAATATCGACGTCTTTCGCCGCCAACTCCGGCGAATCCACCGGTTTTACCGGTACGCCGGTTTTCGTGCTGATCTTTCCGGCGAAGCCTTCGCGATGCGCGCGCGTTGGGCTAAAAACTTTCGCACTGTCGATTTTGCGCATGGCGCACAACCCGGCGAAGGTCGCCCAGGCTTGTTGGCCAGAACCGTAAATGCCGACCCGCCGCGCATCTTTCCGGGCGAACAAATCTAAACCGGCCAAGCTCGTCGCCGGCGTGCGCAGATCCGCCACGCCGGTAAAATCCCGCGGCCGGTGCGCCATAACGCCGAGCAAAGATCCGCCGTCCGTATCGTAGATCAGCGCGAGCTCGGTTTGATGGGGATTGAATGGCGGGCGCTTCTGAGTCCGGCCGACGA
Source organism: Binatia bacterium (assembly GCA_050735675.1). Classification (GTDB taxonomy): domain Bacteria; phylum Desulfobacterota; class Binatia; order UBA9968; family UBA9968; genus DP-20. The sequence goes on from JBOHVN010000325.1 coordinate 1,115, forward strand.
TCGCCTTTCGATGCAAAGCCACCTGCGCGCCGATCGCGCCGTAAGCTGCCGACCCGCCGGCGTAGATATTGAGTACCGTGTCGAAGCTTCCCTCGCCGATGTCGCGATGTAAATTGAGCCGCTTGCGCGGCGCATTGACGCCCTTCGGCGAAATTAAGTCGCGCAGCGCGCTTTCGGTGATTTGCACCGCTTCTTTGAACGGAATCAACTGATCGACATCGTCGGAATGGAAGAAAAGTGCCACAACGCCGCCTTGTGCCTAGACCTAGACTAGTTTCTGTCGCGAAACTCATGATTTCTTCGTTTCAAGCTTTATGGCATCGAAAAAAATGCTGAGTTATCAAGGGCGCCGCATCGTGACACCGGGTATAATAGGCAGTTTCGCGACAGAA
>JBOHVN010000326.1:0-11356 GCA_050735675.1 Binatia bacterium
ACTTCAGCTTTCCCAAGAGCCACGGGCATCCCAACCCGCATCTTTGGCTCAATCCGCAACATGTTATGCGTTACGCCGCTTTAATCCGCGACGAGCTTGTCCGCATCGATCCCGACAACAAAAGCGCCTATGAGCAAAGCGCGGCGGCTTATGTGAAACGGCTGGAAACTTTGGATCAGGCGATCCAACAGGCGGTGCAAACTATTCCGGAAAACAACCGCCGCCTGCTCACTTATCACGACTCGTGGCCTTACTTTGCGCGACGCTACGGCTTTGAGATTATCGGCGCGGTTCAGCCATCGGATTTTTCAGATCCGAGCCCGCGAGAGGTCAAAAGGCTGATCGATCAAATCAGGAAGGAAAAAGTCCCCGCCGTGTTCGGCTCAGAGGTGTTTCCCAGCCCGGTGCTCGAACAGATAGCGAAGGAAGGAAAAACCCGCTACATAGATAAGCTGAGAGACGACGAGCTGCCGGGGAAACCGGGCGAACCGCAACATTCTTACATAGGTATGATGATTGAAAATCTGACGATCATGTTCGAAGCCCTCGGCGGTTCGGCTGAAGCGCTCAAGAAAGTCGATGCTGCGCCGGTGGCGGGCTCCCAAGCGGATTATCGTAGATAAGGATTAGGGGCGCGTTGAAAAAGGCACTTCATGCTTCGAGAGGCTATCATGAACGGAATTTTCTCGATCATTCGAAAGCCCTCTCCGTTCGTCCTGAGCGGCCTGTCGAAGGATTTTGAGAACGTCTCTTGGCGACCTGCTAAATTACTCGCCGCATGAATCCGCACGACCACCGGCCCGGCGATCCGCATAGTCTCCATCCGTCCGGCGTTGAAGAGCGTTTGTGGGCGAGCGCCGCGGTCACGCCACTCGTCGAGCTTGTGGAAATCCGCAGCAGCTACGGCAATACTATAGCGCTGCAAAATGTCTCACTGAAAATCCGCTCGGGTCAATTTATGGCCATCGTTGGCCCCAACGGCGGCGGCAAGACCACTTTGTTGCGCACAATTCTCGGCATGGTGCCGTCCGACTCCGGCAAGGTGCTGCTGCGCGGGGAGAGACTCTCGCGTTCGTCGCTGCAGCGTATCGGCTACGTGCCGCAGCTCGAAACTATCGACTGGAACTTCCCGATTACTGTCGAGGAAGTCATCACCATGGGCTTTTTCGTCAAGAATCGTTGGTTCGGCGGCATCGGCGCAGAGGCAAAGCGCAAACTCGACAACATCATGGAGCGCTTGAATCTCAGTGGTCTCGGAAAGCGCCATATTCGCGAGCTCTCCGGCGGCCAACAGCAAGCGGTATTCATCGGCCGCGCCCTGGTCGGCGATCCCGAGCTGATCCTGCTCGACGAGCCGGCATCAGGACTCGACATTCGCTCGCGCGACGACGTGATTCATTTTTTGCACGAGATCAATCACCAGGGGGTCGCCATCGTGCTGACCGCCCATGATTTAAACTGGGTGGCCGCGCATCTGCCTTGGGCGGTCTGTCTCAATCACCGCGTGATCGCCGAAGGCCGGCCCAACGAAGTTTTCAATCCTGAAGTACTAAAGGAAGCCTACAGCGGCGAGCTCGTCGTCATTCATCAAGACGGCATGGTGATGATCGGCGAACGCCCCCACGCGCCGCACGACTAATCTCGATTCATGGTTCCAACAGTTTCAATCGTTCCAGGCGTTCCAATCGTCCAATTCATGCCAATCATCCCCACGTTTGGAACAATTGGAACCTTTGGAACGACTGGAACCCCTTCTAAGGGTAATGTCTTTCCTAGTCCCCTTCGAATACGAATTTTTTCGTAACGGCTTCATCGCCGCTGTCGTCATCGGCGCGCTCTGTGGCTTTATCGGTGTTTACGTGGTCCTGCGCCGCATGAGTTACATCGGCCACGGACTTTCTCATGCTATCTTCGGCGGCGCTGTCTTGAGCTATGTGTGGAACATTAATTTTTTCATCGGCGGCGGTTTGTGGGCGCTGCTTGCCGGGGTTTTGATCCACTGGATCAGCCACCGGCGCTGGGTCGGCGCCGACGCCGCTATCGGCGTGGTCACGACTTCGAGCTTCGCCCTCGGCGTCGCGATCATTTCCACCCATCGTCGTTTCACCCGCAACATCGAGGCGGCACTCTTCGGCAACATCCTCGGCATCACCCAAACCGATGTCTGGATCGTAGTGCTGATCTCGCTCGTCGTCTTTGCCGCTCTATTCGCGATCCGCCGGCCGCTGCTGTTCGCCACTTTCGATCCCGAGGTGGCATCGGCCTATGGCGTCTCAACCGGCAGGATCGATCTCATGTTTATGATGCTATTGGCCGTCACCGTGCTCGCCTCGACACAGATTCTCGGCGTGACCCTGGTGGCGGCAGCGATCGTTATTCCCCCGGTGATCGCCCGCTATTTGACGCAGCGGTTTCAAAGTCTGCTCATAGTCTCGCCGCTGCTCGGCGCGCTGTGCGGCGCCGCCGGCATGTTCCTGAGCTTTCAGTTCGACATTTCATCCGCCGCCACCATCGTACTGACCTCCGCGGCGCTCTTTATCGCCGTCGAGATCATCCTGTTCGCGCGCGGCGGAGCAGGTCAAATACGAAGCTAACCTCAATGATCGCGATTTTCTGGTCCAGTTAGGCATCGTCGCCGAGGGATATTACCTATGTGGGTATTGACATCGCTACTTATCGCCGCGCTTCTAATCGTGGTACAAGCCACGCAATCCTTAGCCGGTCGGCCTTTGGTCGTCGACGACGCCGCGCCGGTGCCTCCGGGGCACCTCGAGATTGAATTTGGCTTGTCCCACGCCCGCCCTGTCGGCGGCGGGCGTGAACAGGCCTGGCCGGTGATGACCCTAGCATACGGCGTGATCGAAAGGTTTGAGATTGGCCTTGGCATTCAGCGGGTCAATAACGATGGGCGCGGGGAAGCACCGGTGAAAGGATTCGAAGATCTTCATATCGCAACAAAATTCAACATCATCGAGGAGACTGAAGCGCTTCCGGCCGCCGCGTTTTCCCTCGACGTAAGCCTACCGACGGCAAACCGAGCCAAGGGCCTCTCGACCGGCAACTCCGATCAAGCCTTCACGTTGATCCTGTCCAAAGGCTACGCGCCGGGCGGATTGCATCTCAACCTCGGTTATCTTCTAGTTCGTAGCCCGCGGAACGCAAAGCTTAAGAATCGCTTGCGCGGTGGGATCGCAGCCGATTACGTAGTTCATCCGGCGCTGGCCTTCGTCGGCGAAGTGTTCGGCGCTTCGCGCGCCGGCAACGGCGAAAAAAACGAGGCGGCATTTCAGCTCGGCCTACGCTATGCGATCAATCCACGTTTTGTCCTCGATGCCGCCGCCGGTCGAAGCCTGCGCTCATCGGGTGCAAGCGTGCACGTCACGGCGGGCCTGACTTGGACCATTGACATCGCGAATATTTTAAAGGGTGGAAACTAATGGAAGGGTAAACTGACCCGCCCCGTATATGGCGGAAAATCTTCATGCTGAATTGACGGGTTTGACGGCGTCGTCGGATCTAAACTCGGGAACCGCCCCGGCAACTGTGCCGTTTTGCGAAAGATCCAGCAGCTGGATAAGTGAGCTGAATGTTTGTATCTTGGGGTGCTGCGACTTCCTTGATCCGGTGATCTATCAACAGATTCAGAGCGCAGCGAGTCCACATTTCGCTAACCAGTGGCGCAGCCATAAAGGCACGTTGACCGTGATTACCGGTGGTCGCAAAATATCTTTGAAAAGGGTTTCCTTCATTACCGGCTTTCTAATCCTCCGCGCGTCGATTTCATTTTGTGCACCGCCAGTCGCATCGCCGTCGGCGCAGGCGCTCGATGTCGTGCGCGCCTATCTCAGGGCCACCCACGCCCGCGACTTCCGCAGCGCTTATAATTATATATCTTCGGCCGACCAGAAGATCAGAGACGAAGAGACTTATGTTAAATCACAGGAAAGCTTTGACGGTTTCGCTCTTGAGCTTGCCCGTAAGCTCGCCGCCGACCTGCAAGTGCGGGTGATCGAGCATGACGCAAGTACCGCGAAAACGAGACTCGAAGTCGCCTACCAGGTACCGACCGGGGATGAAATTTCTGGGCAACTTTTTGATTGGAACCGGTCGAAGCTCAACGCTCTGCCGCCATCTGCGCAACAGCGGCTTGCCGGCGCTCTGGACGATGTCAAAAAGCAGGGGAAAATGACTAGCCTCGAGGGGCGCCAAACGTTCCGGCTCGTTCGGGAAAAAAACGGCTGGAAGATTTTTCTTGATTGGGCTTCGCGCGCGCGGGTCATTTTCAAGTCGCTGGTTCCGCGCACCGGGGAGCTGGAAGTTCAATTCGCGCGCAATGATTTTCTGGTCGCGATGAATGACCCGTTTCAAATCGATTTCACGCTCAAAAACCGTTCCGCCCGCCCGATCGTCGCCAGGCTTAACCACCTGATCGAGCCGCGCCGCTTCGCCGACAATGTGGAAATGATTGCCTGTGGTTCACTCGCGCCTGCGCGCCTTGACCCAGGCGAGATTCGCGAAGCATTCAGCTCGTACATTTTAGGCGGCGTCTCCGCAAAATCCCGCCTTTCGATTGTCTACGAATTTAGTGTGGCGCCTCAAAAGACCGAGAAAAAGACCATCTCCCGGCATGCAACCTCGCGTTAGCTCGATGGCCAATTTAAAATTCTTCCGATCGATTTGCGCGATTTTCTTATATCTATTTTCTGCCATCGGGAGCCTTTACGCCGCCGAGCCCACGGTCAATCCTCAAGGCCCGCTGACGGTGATCGAGGCGTATCTGCGCGCCACCTACGCGCGCGATTTCGCCGCTGCATACCGTTTTCTTTCCGCCGAAGACCGCAAAGTGCGCGACTTGAAAGCCTACTTGCGGCAGCGCGGCCCGTTCAGCGGTTTCACCTTAGAAGTCGCGCGCAAGCTCAGCGAATCGCTCCAAATCACACCGGTGCAGCAGCAGGTGACGGCGCACCGCGCGCAAGCTGTGATCAGATATCGCCTGCCCGACCCGAAAAAGCTCGCGCCGCTTGTATTTAATTGGAACGCATACCAACTGAACTCCTTGCCGGCCCAGAATCGCAGAGAGTTGCTAGAAAATTTGGACAAGCAAATACGAGATGGCTTGCTCGATATGAGCGAAGGCACGGAAACATTCGAGTTGGTCAAGGAAGGAAATGACTGGCGGATTTTGTTGAACTGGGCCGCCGGCGTGCGCATTCCGCTGCGGCTCGATCTATCGAAGGTGACCGATTTGGATGTCAATTTATCAAAGAGCGAAGTCGTTCTGCGGCCGGGCGAGTTGTTCGAGATAAACTTGAGCATCAAAAATCGCGCCGAGCACGCGGTCACCGCGCGCATCGGTCACCTGGTCGAGCCCGGTGAGATCGCCGACTATCTCGATTTCGTCGAATGCGGTTTTCTTTTGCCGGTAACCATCGAGCCGAACAAAGAGCAAAAGTTTTTTGGCACTTACATGCTGAGAGGCAGCCTTCCCGAGGGTGTCCGCCAGTTGAACCTCACCTACGATTTCCGCCTGCTCAAGTGAGCGGCTGGGACCGCGGACCGCGCATTTGACCCAACCTAGCAGCGCCATTTGTTTTGTGTTTAATTGTGAGTTGATTGTTCGGCCCCGTCGTTCGTCTAAATATTAAAATGGAGGAGAAAGCATGAAATTCTTGCGCCGCTCATCGTTGCTGGTTCTGCTCGTTTACGGTGTTTTTTATCTGGGAAATACTACGATCGATCTGCCGTTCTCGGCTGACCCGGTCCAGGCCCAGGATTTTGAATCGAAAAAAATCGTCCCCTTCGTGCCTTCGCCCCAAGAAGTGGTTGACAAGATGATCGAGGTGGCAGGAGTCAAGAAAGGCGATGTTGTTTATGACATGGGTTCCGGCGATGGCCGTATCGTCATCGCCGCAGCGAAAAAAGGCGCGCGCGCCGTTGGCTTCGAGATCGACGGCGATTTGGTGAAAGAGTCGCGCGAGAACATTCGCAAAGCCGGCGTGCAAAACCTGGCGGAAATCCGCCAGCAAGACATTCTCACCGTCGATTTCTCCCCGGCCACGGTTGTGACTATGTATCTTTTGCCGGACGTCAACCTTAAGCTCAAGCCCAACATCCAGAAGCAGCTAAAGCCCGGTTCCCGAATCGTGTCTCATTCCTTCGACATGGGCGATTGGAAACCGGATCGAGTCGAGCGCGTCGACGGCCGCACGATTTATCTATGGACGATTGCCGCGAAAAAAAGCTAGGTCGACAGGGCATTCTCTGGTAAATCTGCGTTGACTGAAAGAATGCCCCGTTTTGTTAAAGAATCGGTTCTTTTCGCCCTTACCGTCGCGATACTGGCACTGCCGATCCTTATTTGGATTGGCAACGCGCCCAACCGCAGCGAACCGGTTGAGGTGGTGACGAAATACCTCAAATTTCTTTATGCGCGCGATTTTCGCCGCGCCTACCAATCTATTTCAGCCGCGGACCGCCAGTTAAAAACGCAAAACGACTATGTGCGCGAGCGCGGGCCGTTTGATGGCTTTGCCCATGAAGTGGCGCGCAAACTCTCCGGCTTCATCGAAATTCGCCCGATAACACAGCAGATTGACGGAACGCAAAATCGCGTCAGGCTCGCCCTAAGACTTCCCGACGCCGAGGCGCTCTCTGATTTAGTGCTCGAGTGGGATGAAAATCGCCTGAAAGCCCTGCCGCGGTCGGAGCAGAGAAGAATTCTGGCGACGCTCGATCGCCTGGCGCGCGCGGAAAAATTGCCGATGATCGAGGGCGAAGAAGAATTTATCCTCGTGCGGGAAGGTTCGAAATGGAAAGTGTTTCTCGACTGGGCTGCCGGAGTGCAGGTGAAGTTTGACACCACGCTGCCCGCCAACGGCGGTCTGGTAGCGCAACCGACGATCAAGGAAACCATCGCGCGCTCCGGCGATTTGTTCACCATCGGCTTTAAAGTCAAAAATACCGGCGCCGGCGAAGTCCTCACGCGCATCGCTCACCGCGTCGCACCGAAAGAGCTGGCGGAATATCTGGATCTCGTCGAGTGCGCCTTGTTGCTGCCGGTGCGGCTGCAGCCGGGCGAAGAGCAGATTTACAACAGTACCTATATCGTCCGCGGCGATCTCCCGGACGGAAACAAGACCCTGGATGTCACTTATGAATTCAAAGTCGAAAATTAGCGCGCTGCTCGCCGCGCTCTTGTTAGGCGCGGTCGTCCTGCCCGTCGCGGGCTTGGCGCACATTCCGATCCCGCCCAAAGAGCCCGGTGAAATCGGCCGGCGCGTGGTCAACGCCGCGGTAGCCGATTTTAAGCTGGTCGACCAAGACGCCCAACCGTTTCAGTTCGCCTCCGCACGAGGCAAGTTAGTGCTCGTGACTTTCGTTTTCACGACCTGTCCTGATGTTTGTCCACTGTTGACCGCGAAATTCGCGGCGATTCAAAGAACGCTCGAAGAAAAGAAGTTCAAAGACTATCTTTTGTTAACCATCACCACCGATCCCGAGCGCGACAACCCCGCAGCGTTGAAAGACTACGCCGGCCATTTCAAGGCCGACTTTCGCCGCTGGTCATTTCTTACCGGGACGCGCGCCGAATTGGCCAAAGTCTGGAAGATCTTCCGCGTCAACGTCACCAAAACTCAGTCGGGAGACGTTAATCACACGGCGCTGACGACTCTCATCGATGGCCAGGGCAAGCGCCGCGTCGATTATTACGGCGACAAATGGCGGGACCGCGAAGTTCTTCAAGATCTCGAATGGCTCGCTTCACGCAAATAAAAACTTACAGCGGTCTTGTTTTTCTCTGCGCCCTGGCGTTCGCTCTCTGTCTCTGGGTTGCGCTACCCTTCGCCGCCGAAGGCGCTCAAGGCATTCTGGAGGTCCGGATCAAAGATCACCGCGACGCCATCGGCGACTTTGCCCGCCTCGACATCATCATCGATAAGATCCTGATCAGCCCCAAGGCGGGGCTGAGATTTTGGCAAACCGGTTGGCGCGAGCTTGCGCCATCGCCGGCGACGTTCGACTTGACCCAATATGTTGATGCCAAGACGGTGCGGGTATTTCGCGGTCCTGTCGAAAGCGGTTCCTTCGACGCTTTTCACGTAAAGCTCAAAAGCATCGACGGCGTGCTCAAGAAAACCCAGAAAACCGCCCCGGTTGAAAATACCGTCGGTCCGGTGAAACTCTCTTTTCAAGTGCCTAGTAATGGCGAGACTCTGCTGGTGCTCGACCTCGCCGTCACCGATCTGTCCGATCATCCGCCGCGTGGCTACGAACTGAGCGTCAAAGGACTCGAACTCTTCACCGACGGCAAACTGATCCAAAAAATTCCACCGGGATAAATTGGGCAGGAGCAACGCCTCTGCAGCCGCGATGACTCCTGAAAAAAAGCCCCGGAAGCATCACGGCTTCCGGAGCGTTGCGCGCGGCAGCGGAAGTTTTGTCGATAAACGAAACCGTTGTCCTGTTACCCAAGTATCTTTGTAGATCCTTGACTTTAACCTTCGTTTGACTATAGTGCCTCCAAAATTGAAGTTCCGAGAGGTTGATGTGTGTCTCACCAACCACCAGGACATAAGCCGATCTACGGGTTCCGCCCTGGATTGGCTTTTTAATTTCGGGGCAATTTTCCATCACGTGGGAATTTTTCACATCGCAGCAAAACGCAGAGCAAAGACAAAGGCGCGGATCTCGAGGCGATCGCCAAGGACGTTATTGTCCAGCCCGGTGAAGTGATAGAACGAGTTAAAAAGATCATCTCGGCAAAATGATTTTCGGAGATCTCATGCGTACAATGATTTTGGGCGTTTCGTTGGTCGTTCTCTGGCCCGCCAATGTCTTCGCTCAGACTCCTTACTATCAGGGAAAGACGATTCGCTTGATCGTGGGGTCGACCGCGGGCAGCACGTATGACGGGTATATGCGTCTCATTGCTCAATATTGGGGTAAGCATATTCCAGGAAATCCGACTTTCGTCGGTCAAAACATGCCGGGTGCCGGTTCCCAGATCGCGGCGAACTACCTATACAACGCTGCCAAGCCCGACGGGTTGACCCTCGGCTCGGTCATTCCAGCGCTCTACTTCAATCAATTAGCCGGCAAGAAAGAGGCTCAATTCGATTGGTCCAAATTCACTTTCTTGGGCAGCCCTGACCGCTCGCTTAACATCCTTTACATTCGAGCGGATACCCCATTCAAAACGATTCATGATGTGCGCAAAGCGTCCGAGCCGCCCAAGTGTAGCGCCACCGGCACCGGCACCGTCGGTCATTATTTTCCGCGGCTGCTCGAGGAAACTATCGGGACAAAATTCGCTGTAATCGCGGGTTATCAGGGGGGGCCGGAGATGGATCTCGCGCTTGAGAGGAACGAAGTTCAATGCCGCGCTCTCACGCTCGCCGCTTGGTTCAGCGGTGACATCTATCGTAAATGGCGCGACACTGGATTTACTCGCGTACTCATTCAGGTCGGGAATAAACGCCATGAAAGACTGGCCCAGGTCCCGTTATTTTCCGAGTTGATGGATCACTACAAAACCCCGGAGCAGGCGCGCCGTCTGGCGACGGTAGTTCTCGCGTCCGGCGAGCTCGGGCGTCCTTATCTGGGACCTCCCGGCATGCCGGGTGATATCGTGAAAATTCTTCGCGAGTCCTTTCATAAAATGTTGAAAGATCCGGACCTTTTGGCTGACGCCAAGAAGAGAAATATGGACATCGAGTTCACCGCTCCGGAAGATCTGGAAAAGTTATCGAAGGAGGTCGTTCAACAACCGCCCGAGGTGATCCAGCGAGTGACGAAACTGCTTGCCAAATGATAATTATTCAAAGAAAGGAACGCTCAGAATGAGAAAATTTGTTTTCAGTTTATTGTTGTTAATTGTGTCGAGCACGAACGTCGATGCGCAGGCCGATTTTTACAAAGGCAAGACCCTCAGAGTCATAATCGGATACTCGGCGGGAGGCACCAACGATCTGTGGGCCCGCGCGGTCGCCCGCTTTTGGAGCAAGTATATTCCGGGAAGCCCTGATATCATTGTGCAAAATATGCCCGGCGCCGGCACGATGATCGCCGCCAACTATATCTATGGCGTTGGCAAATCGGACGGGCTTACCGTTGGGCTGATCGCCCCCGCTCTCTTTTTCAACCAGCTCGGCGGCAAAAAAGAAGCTAAATTCGACTGGGCGAAATTTGCATGGATCGGGTCGCCGGAGGAAACCAGCGAAATGCTGTCCATGCGCGCCGACAGCCCTTTCAAAACTTTGGATGACATTCGCAAATCGACCACACCACCCAAGTGCGGCACCACTGGAGCCGGCACGCCTGGCCATTACTTTCCCAGACTCATGGAAGAGGTTCTCGGACTGAAGTTTGATCTCGTTACCGGTTATCCTGGAGCTTCCGAGATCGACCTGGCCATCGAGAAGGGCGAAGTCCAATGCCGCGCGGGCACAACCAGCGCCTTCTTCGGTCGAGAACCGGGCCGCACCTGGGCGAAAACCGGATTTGTCCGCATACTTGTCATCGGGGGATCAAAGCGAGACGCGAGAGCGCCGGACGTGTCAACGATCTGGGAAATGATGGAAAAATACAAAACACCTGAGTCAGGCAAACACCTTACTACGGTTCTTCTCTCACCCGGATCTTTTGGCAGGCCCATCGTCGGTAGCCCCGGCATTCCCGCTGACAGGATCAAGATACTCCGCGACGGCTTTCTCAAAGCGATGCGTGATCCCGAGCTTCTGGCCGAAGCGGAGAAGCGCGGTTGGGAACCGGACCCCGTTAGCGGAGAGAAGCTCCAAGCCCTTGCGCGGAAGGTCGTCTCGCAGCCGCCGGAGGTCATTGCGCGAATGAACGTTGTCTTAGGGAAGTGAGCGGCACTTTCAAAAGACCGCTCCCGTCCCCGAGCTTTGCCGATGAGCGTGCCAACGTTGTGTATGGGTTACCGTGATCCAGCGCATCACTTCGGAGAGCTCGCCATCGTGCCGCGGCCACAAGAGCAGATGCCAGTGGTTGGGCATCACACAGTAGGCGGCAATCCGGATGCCCGTTCGCTCGTGAGCTTGGTGCAGAATGTTCTCAAAGGCAAGATAGTCAGCGGGCTTATCGAACAGCCGCAAGCGACCTATGCGGCGGTTTAAAACATGATAGGCTAATCCACCGGTGGAAACGCGAGGACGCCGGGGCATAATATATCGCTTCTATCACCGCAGTCGGCTTTTACTGTCAACAAAGACTATCGCGGTAGGGACGGTCATTGCTGACCGCCCCCCGCACAGATCCGTACGTGCGGAACTACCGCATACGGTTCTTACCTCGGATGTTGACGTGCAAACCTCACGGCTTCACGTACACCCAGCAA
>JBOHVN010000327.1:0-3564 GCA_050735675.1 Binatia bacterium
TCAAACGCGCCGGCATCGCTTATATCTTGCAGGACAATTCGGTATTCCCCAATATGACCGTCGAGGAAAACCTTTGGATGGGCGGCTATCTGACGGCGAGTTCGGAGGCGGCAAGAGAGGCGGCCGAACGCGTGTTTCAGAAGTATAAGCGGCTGGCCGAGCGCCGCAAGCAATCGGCGCGCGTGCTCTCCGGCGGCGAACGGCGGCTGCTCGAGATCGCCCGCGCGCTCGTTATGGACCCGCGAATCCTGCTCGTGGACGAACCCTCCATCGGCCTCGAACCGCGCTACATCGAGATGGTATTTGAGATTCTAGCTGACCTGCAACGCGGCGAAGGCAAGGCGATCATCATGGTCGAGCAGAATGCCAAGAAGGGTCTCGAATTTTCCGACATCGGCTATCTATTAGTGTCCGGGTCCGTCGCCATGGCCGACACCGGAGACAACCTCCTCAAGCATCCGGATGTTGGGCGCCTGTTTCTCGGCGGCTGACACGGTGATTTCATCGCAACACGCTCCTTTGCCGGCCAGGCACGTCGCGACGCTTTTGTGCGGCGCGCACGTGCTCAGCATGACCGGCTTCGGCACGGTTTCTGCGTTGCTGCCGTTGCTCATCGCAACCTGGCGCATCAGCAACTCCGAGGGCGGCGCAATCAGCGGCATGTATTACGCCGGCTACATGATTGCCGTGCCGTGGCTCACCGGATTAACCGACCGGGCCGATGCACGCCGCGTCTATCTGCTTGCCTGCGCGCTATCGAGTAGCGCTGCGCTTGGTTTCGCTATCCTGGCCCACGGTTTCTGGTCGGCGCTCATGCTCCAAGGGCTCGCCGGCGCAGGCCTGGCGGGAACGTATATGCCAGGTCTGAAAATCCTATCCGATCATATCGAGGGTCCGCACCAAAGCCGTTGGGTCGCCGTTTATACCTCCACATTCGGCATTGGAGCGGCTTTGTCATTGTGGATGGCTGGTGCGATTGCAGCAATGGCCGAATGGCGCTGGGCATTCGCGGCAGCCGCTGTGGGTCCGGGGGCCGCCGGGTTGCTCGTGCTTCTGCGGCTGCCGCCGCCCCACCCGCGTCCGACGGCCGGAAAAGCGGCGCCGCTGCTCGACGTGCGATCGGTATTTCGCAACCGCGCGGCCACGGGATACATACTCGCCTACGCCGCGCATTGTTGGGAGTTGTTCGGCTTCCGTTCATGGATCGTCGCTTTTTTTGCCTTTGCAGGCGCCATCCGCGCCACAGGTGAACCGATGCTGGCGAGCGCGGCCACGCTCGCGGCTGCGATCAATCTCATGGGCCCCGCTGCCAGTATCCTCGGCAATGAAATCGCCGCGCGGTTCGGCCGCCCGCGTGTCGTGCTCGCCATCATGAGCTTGTCGGCGGCGCTCGCCTGCGTCGTCGGTTTCAGCGCCCGGTTGCCGGGCGCGTTCGTGTTTGCGCTCGCGTGTGTCTACTTTCTCGCCATTATGGGTGATTCCGCCGCGCTCACCGCCGGCCTGCTCGCGTCCGCTGAGCCGCAGCAACGCGGCGCTGCCATGGCGGTGCATTCATTTCTCGGCTTTGGCGCCGCCTTCGTCGCGCCGGTCGTTTTCGGCGCCGTGCTCGATTTTGCCGGCGGCAATCGTAGCGTGTTCGCCTGGGGAGTTGCCTTTGCCAGTCTCGGCATCGGCTGCGCGCTCGCGCCCCTGGCGGTTACCGTGAATCGACGACGAGAAGGGCATCGCGGCCATCATGGCCCGCGCTAACATTCAATAGACCAGCCGCAGATGGCGTGATTTATGGCGCGTATTTCCGCAAGCGACGATCGAGAGTTTCATAATCGCCCAAATGCGCCCGCATCAGGCTCTTCCAAAGTTTGCCGTGGTGCGGCACGGAGAAATGAAGCAACTCGTGGACGATGACATAATCGCCCACTTTGCGATCCATCGATAGAAGCTCCGCATGGAAGTTTAAATTACCGGCCGTAGAGCACGATGCTCACTTGCTCGACATACTCGTGTTTACGCGTACGCGGGCTCCGACGACTTCAGTCACGTTGAGAACCCAGCCTTTGTGCATGCCTGACCTCCTCGGCCGCGGTAGACGACTGGGCAGTTACGTTATGAAATGTAACGGGGTTCGCGGCGGAGCTGCGGGTCGAAGGCCCGTCGGATCTAGCCGCGGGTTCGGCCGCCGCAGGCGGTCGAGCCCTCGGCGCGAAGTCGCGAACCCCGTTCACCCGACCGCAGACGGTCGGGTGAACGCTTAGGATGAGCGACGTGTTTTTCGCGTTCGTTCCATCCTTTTGTTATGCCTCTTCTTTGTTGACTCACGCGCAGCGTACAAAGCTTCAGGAGCTATATCGACTCCGTTCGGCCATGCGAGTGTTCCCCCTTCGATGAAGAACTTCTTAAAAAGCTTCGGGTCCTTAAGAGGTTCAAAAACCGGCCCTTTGAACCACTGAGATACATCGATCTGCTTCTCCGTTCCGTCATCGAAACGAGTTGAAAGAATAAAACCGCTTACATGACGCGCTCCGACTACTTGTGGCAGATAACTCATAAATTACTCCAACGGTTTAATTCGATTGAGTGGGCGTCCCTTCTCAATGTTTCTCCAGTTTATCATGAGTTCGAGTCGGTGACGACGCGTCCAATCGCGCACCAGTTTGCGGGCTGTCCGGGAGGAAATAGTTCCAGCAAGAAGCTGGCCGTCAAAATTGAATGTCGCCTTCTCGCCCTGAAACTCGACATGGAAATGTGGAGGATTATGATCTCCGAAATACATTCGGATAATGATCCCGAAAAACGTTGAAATGATCGGCATGGCTGTCTTTTAGCAGATTCGGGTATTCAGGCATAACGGGGTTCGCGGCTGAGCTGCGGGTCGAAGGCCCGTCGGATCTAGCCGAGGGTTCGGCCGCCGCAGGCGGTCGAGCCCGCGGCGCGAAGTCGCGAACCCGTTCACCGACCGTCTGCGGTCGGGTGAACGCTTTGGGTGAGAGGCGCGTTTCTTAGCGTCCTTCTCAACCCAATGGTTAGCTCAACTTTGAAACTGGTACGCGGCCTGAACTACGGCTTTGCAACATCCTGCTTTTTGCCAACTGACACCTTCTTCAGTTGGATTACCAACCGCAAGGCTTCGTTGACCGCTGCCGCATCATTTCCAAAGGCTCTGGCCACATCTGGCGCTAGTAAGACTAAGTTCGTCCCAGCCTTATACCGTTCTGCGTACTTCCCTCTGACCGCATCCTTGAGCAGTTCGCGCAAATCATATTCGGGACGTAGCTCGTCCTCCATCTCACTTTTTCGTTTCTTCTTCATATGCCTTTCTCTCAGCCCGGGTTAGTTCTCGTGCGCTAATGATACGAATCCGCTCCTCACGCTCCGTATGGGCGACCAATGCTTCCGAAAGTTATTCGCGGCCTTTTTTTGGATCCCCCCTCTCTGCCAATGTGGATCAACAACTCGGTCTTCTTCACAAAATGTCTGAACCGTCTGGACTTCATTGCCGGCCCGTTATCAGTCACCAGGATCACCTGCGCGGCAAGCTCATGGCCCAACTCTGTAATCTCTCTGAGC
>JBOHVN010000328.1:0-22017 GCA_050735675.1 Binatia bacterium
GCCATAGAAAGCTGATGATGCTCGTGAAGCGCAACTCCCATTCCGCGCTGACGAGGCACAACCATGTGGAGATTCAACAAGACGCGGCGGAGTTTTATCCCAGTATGACGAAGGACATTGAATCTGCTCGGCACTCAATCCATCTTCAGTACTTCATCTGGGGCGCCGACCCGTTCACCGAACGTCTAAAGGAAATCCTGAGTGCGAAGGCGAAGACGGGTGTTGAGGTCCGGCTGCTCTATGATCCGATCGGCTCCCAGGCTCATGTGGGCCGGCGCTATGTCAGGGACATGCTCGAGGCGGGGATCCGAATGGCGCCCACATCGCCGCTCTACCATCTGCATACGATCAGCTACCGCAACCACCGAAAGATTACCGTGGTCGATGGCGCCATCGGTTACACCGGCGGCATGAATATCGGACAGGAGCAGCTCGACGGGGGAGAAGGATTTGACTCCTGGCGTGACACCCAGGTCCGGCTTGTGGGAGAAAGCGCGGCGATTCTACAAGCTGTGTTCATGGTCGACTGGTACAACGCCGTCGGGGAGAATTTGTTCTACGCCAAATATTTTCCCGCTCACGCGAAGGAGCCCACAGACGGTGACGTCCCGGTGCAGATCCTGACCTCGGGACCCGATTCGCAGTGGGCGGCGATCAGACAGCTTTACGCGTTTATGATCGTCTCGGCGCAGCGACACGTCTATCTGCAGTCGCCCTTTTTCATTCCCGACGCAACCATCGCCGAAGCTCTGGGGGCGGCGGCGCTGTCGGGAGTCGACGTCAAGGTGATGGTGAGCGCGCGCCCCTCGGGCAACAGGCTTCCCGATTGGGCAGGGAACACCTATATCGAGGAGATCGTGACGGCTGGCGTGCGCGTGTTCCTCTATGAAAAAGGCTATCTGCACGCCAAGACGATCAGCATCGACTCCGAGATCTGCTCGATCGGCTCGGCGAACATCGATGTCCGCAGCTTCAGCATTAACTACGAGCTCAACGCGGTGTTCTATAGCGAGCAGATTGCCAAGGAGCTGGAAGGCGATTTTGAGCGGGACCTAGCATATTGCACAGAATTCGATCCGGAGGTTTATCGGAAGCGCGGCACCGCGATGCGGTTCAGGGATTCGGTCGCAAGGGTCCTCTCTCCCTTGCTGTAAGGGCTGTTTTCCTCAGCTCTTGAGAGGCGTATTCAATATCCAACTGTGAAGCGCCGGCGGAGATGCGCCGGCTTTTCCAGTTCGTTGATCATGGCTGGGTTTGGGCGCCTTATTCTCGAGCGCCGCCGGGCGAATTTTTTCACGAGTTACCCAGAGAAAGGAGCTGAATGACAACTCTCGTCAGAAGCAATGGCTAAAAAATACGTGGTCGGCTCTTAGCCTGCGAAGGATTTTTTTCAGGCAGCCTGCTAGAACACCAAGCTGACAATCTGGCCGATGGACTCCTCCGAGCGATCGCTTCGAGTTTAGCGGATCGCGCAGCTGATCAATTCCGAATAGGCGCTTCGACGCCTGCGTCGATATTGTCGCCTTCCGTGGATTCCAAGCGGCTGGATGGCTGTTTATGTCCCCATGTCCAGCCGCTGATCTCGGGGGAGTCCTCGCCGTGCTCGTAAATGTATTCCTTATGATCGATGAGCGCGTCGCGGATGGCTTGCTTCGCATAGGCCGCTCGCGCTCCTAACTGGGGCAGACGGTCGATCACATCTTGCACCAGGTGAAAGCGGTCCAGATCGTTGAGCACGCACATGTCGAAGGGCGTGGTCGTCGTCCCTTCTTCCTTGTAGCCGCGCACGTGTAGATTGTCGTGGTTGGTGCGCCGGTAGGTCAGGCGATGGATCAGCCAGGGGTAGCCGTGAAAAGCAAAAATGATCGGCTTGTCTTTCGTGAACAGCGCGTCGAAGTCCTTGTCGCTCAATCCGTGAGGATGCTCGCGGGGCGATTGCAAAGTCATCAGGTCGACGACGTTGATGACCCTGATCTTCAGCTCGGGGAGGTGGCGGTGCAGCAGGTCTACCGCTGCCAAGGTTTCCAAAGTCGGCACGTCGCCGCAGCACGCCATCACCACATCCGGCTCGCTGCCGCGATCATTGCTCGCCCACTCCCAGATACCGATGCCGGCGGTGCAGTGCTTGACCGCCTGATCCATATTGAGCCACTGCGGCGCCGGCTGCTTGCCGGCAACAATAACGTTGACGTAGTTGCGGCTGCGGAGACAGTGATCCGTTACCGAGAGCAGGCAGTTGGCGTCGGGCGGGAGATAGACCCGGACGACTTCGGCCTTTTTGTTGATCACATGATCGATGAAGCCGGGATCCTGATGGCTGAAGCCGTTGTGGTCCTGGCGCCACACGTGCGAAGACAACAAATAGTTGAGCGATGCGATGGGCCTGCGCCAGCTAATGTCGTTGCACACCTTCAACCATTTGGCGTGCTGGTTGAACATCGAGTCGATGATGTGAATGAAAGCTTCGTAACAGGAGAAGAAGCCATGCCGGCCGGTCAGCAGATATCCTTCTAACCAACCCTGGCACTGATGCTCGCTCAGCATCTCCATCACGCGCCCGTCGGGCGCAAGCTTGTCGTCGTAATCGAAACGCTCCGCGACCCAGGCGCGGTTGGTAACTTCGAGCACATCCTGCCAGCGGTTCGAGTTGTTTTCATCCGGACTGAAGAGACGAAAGTTTCTGCTTCCCAGGTTCAACTTCATGACGTCGCGCAGGAATTGGCCCTGCACCCGCGTGGCTTCAGCTGTCGCAACGCCCGGCGCGGATACCTTTACCTCGTAGGCGCGAAAGTCGGGAAGGCGCAGGCCTTTGAGCAAGAGGCCGCCGTTTGTATGCGGGTTGGCGCTCATCCGCCGCTCACCTTTGGGTGGAAGCTCGGCCAACTCGGGTTGGAGCCGGCCGTCTTTGTCGAACAGCTCTTCGGGCTTGTAGCTCCTCATCCATTTTTCGAGAATTTTTACGTGCGCCGGATTGCTATGCATCTCGCCCATCGGCACCTGGTGGGAGCGCCAGTAACCTTCAGTGCGCTTGCCGTCGATCTCCGCCGGGCAAGTCCAGCCCTTCGGACTACGCAACACGATCATCGGCCAGCGCGGCCGGTCTACTCCATTCTTGGAGTTTCTTGCATCGCTGTGAATCTGTTTGATCTCGTCGATGACGCGATCGAGGGTAGCCGCCATGAGCTGATGCATCTTTTCCGGTTCATCGCCCTCGACGAAATAGGGTGTGTAGCCGTAGCCGCGCAACAGTTGATCCAGCTCTTCGTGACTGATGCGCGCTAGCACGCAAGGATTGGCGATCTTGTAGCCGTTGAGGTGCAAGAGCGGCAGCACCGCGCCGTCCGTGACCGGATCTAAGAACTTGTTTGAATGCCAGCTGGTCGCCAGCGCTCCGGTTTCGGCTTCGCCGTCGCCGATCACGCAGGCCACGATCAGATCGGGGTTGTCGAACGCCGCGCCGTAGGCATGAGACAGCGAATAGCCCAATTCACCTCCCTCGTTGATCGAGCCCGGAGTCTCGGGCGCGACGCGACGTGGCTGGGGATGCCGCCAGGAAATGAGAACTGTTTGAACAGTTGTTTCATTCCCTCTTCGTCGAGCGAGATGTTAGGATAGATTTCGCTGTACGTTCCTTCCAGGTAAGCGTTGGCGACTAAAGCGGGCCCGCCATGCCCGGACCGGTGATGTAAATCATGTCGAGATCGCGCGCCTTGATGACCCGGTTGAGATGGGCGTAAATAAAATTCATGCCGGGTGTTGTTCCCCAGTGGCCGAGCAATCGCGGCTTGATGTGCTCCTTGCTGAGCGGTTGCTTCAAAAGCGGATTATCGTAAAGATAAATTTGTCCCACCGATAGATAGTTCGCCGCGCGCCAGTAGGCATCCAGCAGCTTCAAATCTTGTTGGGATAGTGTTTCCGTCATATCGTTCTCCTTATCAACTTAACTTGGCAGGATGCTGAAAACTGCAAAGAATGCTTCGACGAGCTCAGCATGAACGGAAATTTCTCAGCGATTTCAATCCTATATCCGTTCATCCCTTCGATAAACTCAGGGCAGACATCCTATGATCTCAGTCCATGGGATGTCCGACCGCTGATCCCACCGGAGTCGGCAAAACACGGCTCATGGGCGCGTTCATCAGCTACCTGCACCTGGCGCATGGCATCGACAACTTTTTCGTCTTGGCGCCGAACCTGACGATCTACAACAAGCTCGTCACGGACTTTACACCGAACACCCCGAAGTACGTTTTCACCGGCATCGCCGAGTTCGCGACTGATCCTCCCGATATTATAACCGGTGACAACTATGAGGGAAAAGCCGGTACGCTCTTCGATCAGCTGCTTCGCTGCAAAGTCAATATCTTCAACATTTCGAAGATTAACTCCGAGGTTCGAGGCGGCAAGGCGCCGAGGATCAAGCGGCTTTCCGAATACATCGGCGAGAGCTATTTCGAATATCTGGCCAATCTGAAAGACCTTGTGCTGATCATGGACGAGTCGCACCGCTACCGCGCGTCCGCCGGTGTCCGGGCGATTAACGAGCTGAAGCCGGTCCTCGGGCTGGAACTCACGGCGACGCCGTATGTCGAGAGTAAGGGGACGCCGGTCGAATTTAGAAACATCATTTACTATTACCGGTTGGCCAATGCGATGGCGGACGGCTTCGTCAAAGAGCCTGCGGTGGTTACGCGAAAAGATTTCAATCCCAACGGAATGTCGACTGAGGAAATCGAACGTCTCAAGTTGGAGGACGGCGTTCGCCTGCACGAAATTTTAAAAGTCGAGCTGGAAACGTACGCGCGCGAAAACGATAAGCCGATCGTCAAACCCTTCCTGCTCGTGATCGCCCGCGATACGACCCACGCCGGACAGCTGCTTGAATTGATTCAGTCGGAGAGTTTTTTTGATGGACGCTACAAACAGAAGGTCATCCAGGTCGACTCCAGTAAAACCGGGGCCGAAGAAGAAGCGATGATCGAACGCTTGCTGAAGGTCGAGCATGCCGAAGAGCCCACCGAGATCGTCATCCACGTCAACATGCTCAAAGAGGGCTGGGACGTTACTAACCTGTATACGATTGTCTAAAACATTTAACTTTGCCGAACCGCCGTGTACGGACCCGTACGCACGGTGGTGTGGGAGGGAGGAGCCGCGAGGCTTCTTCCTATCCCGAGTTTATTGTTTTTCGCTCACAACGTATGCAGATTTCGGGGGGCAATCTTAGACAGGTCTATCAAATGAGCATGCTGACAATGACATTTTATCTGGACGCTCCAGCACTTGAACTCTTAAATCACTCCATAGAGCCGCGCGCAATTGTGCCACAAGATTTTCTTCTTCGACTGCTCGGCGATGGGAATCGAGAGAAACTCATCGAGCGCGCGCGGCCAGCGGCAATCGATGTGCGGGTAGTCCGTCGAAATCACAATATTGTCATCGCCCAGGGTGTCGATGACATTCTTCACTAACGCCTCGTCGACATCGACCGAGATATAACACTGCTGCTTAAAATACTCGCTCGGTTTTTGCCGCAAAGGGATGTCGGCCAACGCGCCTTGCATTTCCCAATATTCATCGATCCGGTAAAGCAGCCAAGGCAGCCACGCGCAGTTTCCCTCCAGAAAGGCGACCTTCAATCTCGGAAAACGCTCCAACACACCGCCGGCGGTGAAGGCGCTGACCGCGAGAATCTGTTCAATCGGATTGCGCAGTGGATTCACCAGCAGATGCTGGTTCGGATGGCCCTCGAATCGGTCCTTGGAGACTTGCGGCTGTTGCGGCCGCGCCGGCGGATGAAAACAAATGGGAACATTCATGTCCTGTGCCGCCGCCCAAAGCGGATCGAAATAGCGGTCATGAATCTGCCTGCCACAAATCGGCTCCGGGCAGAGCGACAACCCGACGGCGCCGTTGTGGACGGCGCGCCGGGCTTCCTTGATCGCTAGGTCCACGTCGTGCAGCGTGATCAACGCCGAAGCCTTCAAACGCTTGGGATCCGCTTTGCAAAAATCCGCCATCCAGTCGTTCCATGCCCGGCAAAGCGCGTTGGCATACTCGGGCTCAAAGTTTTCATTGGTGTGCAGCGGCGAGGTGCGGAACAGCACCGCGATATCCAATCCCTCTTGGTCCATCGCAGCCAATTGCGACACGTTGTCGTAGTCGCGCGCCAACGCATCGTTGAAGCGCTCCGCCATCCGGTTCTCATGAAAGCTAACCACCTGGCTCGGCGGACGAATCGGTTTACCGTCACCCAAAAAGTAGCGGGTCATGCCGTGCTTCCTGCGCGGCTCCCCGCGTGGCACCCGAGCGCCCCATTTTGGGTCCATGTATTTGAGATATAAATCCGCCGGCTCGAATACATGCATGTCGCTGTCAAAAGCGCGAAAGCCGTTTTTAGCCATGATTTGCTTCTCCTATTTGGATCAGCATTCTTTTTATACAACTTACCCAACGACGCTACTAAAGTCGCTCAGCAGCGGTCAAGTTGATCTGTTATCATGGCGCCTGGGAGCCGGGATCCGGCTTTGTGAGTCGGCGTCAGGCTAAGTTTGCGCGGTGGTTAGACTGCGGTTTATTGACCTATCGACGCCGTTTGCGCTAGAGGCGTGGCGAGGGCACGAAACGAAGAAGGAAGTTTAATGTCCCTTAAGCTGAAGGAAACTTTAGTTGGCGCGACGGTTCTAATCTGTCTTTGTCACATCGGAACGAACATCAAAGCCGCACAACCCGTGGCGCAGACCTCACCCTATCTGGCGTTCAAATTTCGTGGCGTGAGCGATTGGGAGGGGCAATCGGCAAGCGACGCTATAACTAACAACAGAGCGGAACGCGCCCACTTTCAAATCCAGTACGTCACCAACGTGCCCTATCGAGCGGCCCAAGGTGTCCAATACGGTCCGCTCTCAATTCGAGCTGTCAATCAGCACCCGGACTTTTTCAAGGAAAGGCCTGGACCGACGGTTTCGCTGGAAGTCACGCGAGCCGGTCCGAACCAGCGCGAACTTCTGCCGGTTCGCGTATTCTCTTCGGGCGGCGGTTACGGGGACGGTGTGCATTACCTGTCGGTTTCGATCGACATTCTCGAGGCGGAAACCGTCAGGCAGGAGAGACTCCGCCAGTTTGTCTCTCAAATGAGAGAGACAGCTCAAAGGTCCGGCTTCCCAACCGCGCCAGCGAAAAGAGGGAGCGATCCGGCGCGGCTACCGCATTTCGATGAGATTTATATCAGTAACCCGGTCGGAGTGTATCAACTCAAAGCCACGTTCCAACCTAACCCGGCAGATCCCCGACTGCCCTTGAGCGCGTCTGCCTACATCAAGGTGTTGGACGGGCCGGATTCTCTCGATCTGATCACGCAAAAACTGTCGCCAAAGAAATAGGGCTGAGAATCTAGTTGAGTCGTAAAAGCCTCACTCCCGCCGGCGTTCCACGAGACCTCCGTTTCACCTTTTTGCTCCGTCAGTTTTTGTTTGCCGCTGCGGCCGCAGCAGTGTATTCGGGCGTTCCCTTGGCCGGAATCGTCCAGAAATACACGGTGCTGCCATCGACTTTCAAAGTCTGCTGAGGTTTCCAACGGCCCATGTCGAAGGCGTGCGAGACGATACGGGTTCCCGGCTTTAATTCGGCTAGTAGTTTCGGCAGCAATTTAAGGTTGAGGCTGGGCAGCAGGTAGAGCGTCACCACGGTCGCATCGCTAATATTCGCTTCGAACAGATCTTCGTTGAGAAAACGCACGCGGTCGCCGGCGCCCGCCGACTTGAGGTTCGCCTGGGCTTCCCTGATGCGTTCGGGATTGATGTCGATCCCGATGGCGCGCGCAGCATTGTACTTCTGCACCGCGATGATCGGGATACGCCCGTCGCCCGAACCCAGATCATAGACGACGTCGTTCGGGCCGACCTTAGCGACTTTGAGCATCGCGTCCACGGCTTCATGGGGAGTCGGGACATAAACGACATCGGGCGAGCGGAGTTGCTTGCCGTCGCTTGTGCTTTCGTTAGTCGCCGCGTTGGATCCCGTGGCCGGCTTACTCGGTTGCGCCGACGGTTGCTGCGCGGTTGCGTAATAGCCATTGGAACAGAGCGCCAATGCCAGCAGATATGACATTCTTTGGATTTTCACCTTATTTCCTCCTTTTTAATGGGCCGCGCGGCGGTTCAAGGCTACCGGATCGTGCGCGTCTGAGCCAAGCCGTGCCTCTCCTGGAAGAGTATGCCATTCGGAACGAAGGGTTCAAATCGTTCAAGCCGTTCATGCGGGTAATCGCCGCGCGGGACGAGAGACTTTCGTCACCCAGTAACGGCGCCGATAAACGTTGTCCGGCCTAATCCGTTCGGGCCGCCGCGTATGGATTTGAACGTCTTTTAACAAGCGAAGCAGTCGAACGATTGGAACTATTGGAACGTTTGGAACTGGCCGCGGTTCCCGGTGAGCGCAGCGGCTGAGCGAGGCAAGTGCAGGAGCGGGTGACCCCAGAGTTCTTGATGAGTACGAACGGTTTCACGGCGGTGCTGGAATACCGTGGTTTTCTGGGTAATCCCTTCTGTAAGTTAACCTTATAGTAGCCGGAGTACCCTGAGAAAATCGCCCAGCTCATTCGCCGGCCCTGCCTGTGTGCTGCTAAATCTAGGCAAGTGTGTGGCGAGATCGGGCCGTAGCGCCACTTTTTTAATATGTTACCTTGAATTCTCCAATTCGAACGCTTCAAAGGACGGAGCAGTTCGGCCTTATGTTGCGATTTTACAGAGTTTTAGGACAAATTGTGTCGTGGTATCGGCCTTGCTCTAGTAGCGAGTCCATGAGCATCATCGAAAAAAAAAGCACCGCGTTGGAACTGAGTGAGGCTGCTCCCGACACCGAAAACCTTCTGCTGGCACGATTGCAAAGCAGCACAACAGCTGAAGATTATTTTCGCTGGTTGTTATTCGTCGTTGGTTTCTACCGAGGAATTAACAAAGTCGGTGCGGCGATGGAATTGCTCGACCGATTTATCAAAGAGAGCAACGATGTTGAGCAGTCCGCACACGGTTATCTGGCGTTGGGACAAATCGCCACCGACGCAGGACGCCACGACTCCGCCCTAGAATGTTTCACCTCGGCCCTGCAATTAGCGCCGAAAAGACACAACGTCGCTTACGTGCTGCAGAACAACATCGGTTACAGCCTCAACTCGCTTGGACGATTCGTCGATGCAGAAAAGCACTGTCGTATGGCAATCGACATCGATTGTAAGCGTGCGAGTGGCTACCGAAATCTCGGCGTGAGCCTGCACGGTCAAAGTCATGTGGTCGAGGCGGCGTGGGCGTTCGCTGAAGCCGTTAAAGTCGATTCGAGCGATAATCGCGCTCGTATCTTGCTGGAAAAATTGCTGGCTTTGCATCCAAGTTTAGCCGTTCAATGCCCGTGGATTGTTCAAATTCTGTGCTTCGATCAGGACGCGCCAGTAGACGCTCCCCTTATGTGAGAACACCCGGTTCCGACCTTCATTAGGCTTCTTTCCACTGCGTTCCGGTGCCGCGCCAGTGGCGCCATTGATCCCCATTGAGAGCAATTGTTATTTGCTATGTGATTGGTTCGACCGGAGATTTCGCAACAGCCAAGAAGTTTCCGTCGTAAGTCCCTCGGCCTAGCCATCGTTGTTTCAAGGCGACAACGCACAGCGAACGACAGCCTGGCAAATGCGCAGAAACTTTAAAATGTCGGATTCTTTGACCATTTCAGATTGACTTTAGGTCTTATCGGTGAGATAAAAAGGTTAAGTTTTAATGGCATAGCGCTTAATTTTATTAACTTGTTAGATCAAATAGATTTAAAAATACTTTATATTCTGCAAAATGACGGTAGGAGACGGCTCGCCGACATCGCCGACGAGGTCGACCTGTCCGCGCCCGCGGTCATGGAGCGAGTTAAAAAGCTGGAAGGCAGCGGCGTCATCCGAGGCTATCAGGCACTGCTGGACGGCAAAAAGGTCGGCAAGGACATTACGGCATTTATCGGCGTCTCAATCGGCAATCAACGGGATATTGACAAATTTGCCGACCAGATGATGCGCTATGCCGACGTTTTAGAGTGTCACCATGTGACCGGAGATGAAAGTTTTATCTTGAAAGTTAAATCCGCCAACACGGCCGCGCTGGAAAAACTGCTCGGCGACATCCGTTCGGTAAAAGGCGTGACCCGAACGGTAACGAGTATCGTCTTATCGACGGCCAAAGAGAAGCTTACGCTGGAGCTCGACGCCGGCCTGGCGGAGAATGCGCACGCGAAGAAGAAATAAGCCTGGATTGTGCGCGGCTGCGCGTGACTGGCTATGGTGTGTTTTTCTTTGTAACCGCGCCGTTCCCCCCGCTGTCGCAGGTGAAGCGTGACGAATGTCCAATGAGGGGTGAGAGCTTATGACTCAGGGCGGTTTGCCACCTAAGCAGGGTCTTTACGATCCCCGGTTTGAGCACGACGCCTGCGGCGTCGGTTTCGTCGTGAATATTAAAGGCGAGAAGTCTCACAAGATCGTCGAGCAAGCCCTGACGGTGTTGGAGAACCTCGATCATCGCGGCGCATGCGGCTGCGAAGAAAATACCGGCGACGGCGCCGGCGTGTTGATGCAAGTTCCTCACGCCTTTCTCGAGGACGCCTGTGAGGGTCTGGGCTTTCACTTGCCGGACCCGGGCGAGTACGGCGTCGGCATGATTTTCTTGCCCGATCATCGCGACCGGCGCCGGCGCTTTGAAAAAATCATCGAACGGGTCGTCGTCGAGGAAGGACAAACATGCCTCGGCTGGCGCAAAGTTCCGACCGACAACATGTATCTCGGCGATACGGCCAAGCAGTTCGAGCCGTTTGTCCGCCAGGTCTTCATCGGCCGCGGCGCCGGGATCAACGACGACTTGATTTTCGAGCGCAAACTTTACGTCATTCGCCGGCGCGCCGAGAACGCGATCCGGTACGCCGGCCTTGCCGGCGGCGATTTTTTCTATGTTCCGAGCATGTCCTCCCGCACGCTGATCTACAAAGGCATGCTGACGCCACGCCAGGTGGCGACGTTTTACCCGGATCTCTCCGATCCGCTGATCGCAACCGCCATCGCGGTCGTTCACTCGCGTTTCAGCACCAACACGTTTCCGAGCTGGGGTCGCGCGCATCCGTACCGCTATCTGATTCACAACGGCGAAATCAATACTTTGCGCGGCAATGAAAACTGGATGTACGCCCGCCAAGGGATGCTCGCCTCGGAGCTTTTCGGCGACGACCTAAAAAAAGTTTTTCCGATCATTCAGGAGGACGGCAGCGACTCGGCCAAGTTCGATAACTGCCTTGAGTTCCTGGCCCTGGGCGGGCGCTCGTTGCCCCACGCGGTCATGATGATGATCCCCGAACCGTGGGAAAACCACGAGAGCATGGATGAAAAGAAGCGGGCTTTTTACGACTACCACAGCAGCTTGATGGAGCCGTGGGACGGGCCGGCTTCGATTGCCTTTACCGACGGTACCGTGGTCGGCGCCGTGCTCGATCGCAACGGTTTACGGCCGTCGCGTTACTACGTAACCAAGGATGATTTAGTCATCATGGCTTCCGAAGTCGGCGTGCTCGACGTGCCGCCGGAGCGCGTCTTGGAAAAACGCCGTTTACAGCCGGGAAGAATGTTCCTGGTCGACACCCGCGAAGGGCGCATCATCAGCGACGAAGAAATCAAGCAGGAACTGGCGTCGGCTAAGCCTTACGGAAAATGGCTAAAAGACAACGTCGTGCGTTTTGCGGATTTGCCCGAAGTCAAGGAACAGGAGCCCAAGGTGAATCATCCAGCGACGCTGCAGCAGCTCCAAGCCTTCGGTTACAATTTCGAGGATCTGCGCATCAACATCGCGCCGATGGCACAGAATGGTATTCAGCCGGTCGGCTCCATGGGCACCGATACACCGCTGGCGGTTTTATCCGACAAGCCGCAACTCCTATACAACTATTTTAAAGAGCTGTTTGCCCAAGTGACCAACCCGCCGATCGATCCGATTCGCGAGGAGCTGATCACCTCGACGACGCTCACGCTCGGCAACGAAGGCAATCTCGTCGATCCGAAGCCTGAAAGCTGCCGGCAGCTGCGACTCCCCGATCCAATTTTAAAAAACGCGGACATGGAAAAACTCCGCCGCATCGACGAGCCGGGGCTTAAATCGAAAACTCTGTCCATTCTCTTCAACCCGCGCGGCGGCAAGGCCAGACTGGAGCGCGCGCTCGAAGAACTGTTTAAGGCGGCCGATGCCGCGATGGCCGCGGGCGCGACGATTCTGATCCTCTCCGATAGGGGCGTCGATCGCACGCTGGCGCCGATACCGGCGCTGCTGGCGACCGCCGGCTTGCACCATCACTTGATTCGTACCGGCACGCGCACGCGCGTCGGCCTGGTGCTCGAATCCGGCGAGCCGCGCGAGGTGCATCATTTCTGTCTCTTGCTCGGCTACGGCGCCCAGGCGATCAACCCGTATCTGGTCTACGAATGCTTGAACGACATGATCCACGAAGGATTGTTGCCGGGCATTACTTACCACGATGCGGTCAAGGGTTATGACAAGGCGGTCTACAAGGGCGTCGTCAAGGTCATGGCCAAGATGGGTATCTCGACGATCAAGTCCTATTGCGGCGCGCAAATTTTCGAAGCCGTCGGGCTGGGAGAAGAACTGATTGAGAAATATTTTACCTGGACGCCGTCACGGATCAGCGGCATCGGGCTCGGGGAAATCGCCCGCGAAGTCGAGCAGCAGCATGCGCGCGCGTTTCCGACTTACCCGCTAAACGGCCACACGCTGGAAGTGTACGGCCAATATCAGTATCGCCAGGACGGTGAACTGCATCTGTTTAATCCCCGGACGATCCATCTGCTGCAGAAGGCCTGTCGCATCAACGACTACAAGACCTTTAAGGAATACACGCGGCTGATCGACGATCAGTCGGAGCGGATGGCGACCATACGCGGCCTGATGAGTTTAAAGTACGAATCGAAACCGATTTCGCTCGACGAAGTAGAGCCGGTAGAGACGATCGTCAAACGCTTTAAGACCGGCGCTATGTCTTACGGCTCGATCAGCAAAGAGGCGCACGAAGCGTTGGCGATCGCGATGAACCGGATCGGCGGCAAGAGCAACACGGGCGAGGGCGGTGAAGATCCGGCGCGCTACACGCCTGAGCCCAACGGCGATTCGAAGAACAGCGCGATCAAACAAGTTGCGTCAGGCCGCTTCGGCGTGACCAGTTATTATCTGACGCAAGCGAAAGAACTTCAGATCAAGATGGCGCAGGGCGCCAAGCCGGGCGAAGGCGGCGAGCTGCCCGGGCGCAAGGTCTATCCCTGGATCGCCAAGGTGCGCCATTCGACGCCCGGCGTCGGCCTGATCTCGCCGCCGCCGCACCATGATATTTATTCGATCGAAGATCTGGCGCAGCTGATTCACGATCTCAAGAACGCCAATCATCATGCGCGCATCAGCGTCAAACTGGTCTCCGAGATCGGCGTCGGCACGATCGCGGCGGGGGTGGCCAAGGGCCACGCGGATGTGGTCTTGATCAGCGGTCACGATGGCGGCACCGGCGCGTCGCCGCAAACGAGCATCAAACACGCCGGCTTACCCTGGGAGTTAGGTTTGGCCGAGACGCATCAGACACTGGTGCTGAACAATCTGCGCAGCCGGATCGCGGTCGAGACCGACGGCCAGCTCAAGACCGGGCGCGACGTGGTCATCGCCGCGTTGCTCGGCGCCGAAGAGTTTGGCTTTGCGACGACGGCGTTGGTGACGCTTGGCTGCATCATGATGCGGGTTTGCCATCTCGACACCTGCCCGGTCGGCGTGGCCACTCAAAATCCGGAGCTGCGCGAAAAATTCACCGGCGATCCCGCTCATGTGGTGAACTTCATGCGCTTCATCGCCCAGGAGATGCGCGAGCATATGGCCGAGCTCGGTTTTCGCACGATCAATGAAATGGTCGGCAGGTCCGATCGCATCGAGATGCGGCGCGCCGTGGCGCACTTGAAAGCCAAAGGCTTGGATTACTCGGCGATCCTCTATCAACCGAAACTCGGGCCCGAGGTGGGACGCTACTGCCAGATTCCACAGAACCATGGCTTGGAGAACGCGCTCGATAATCAGGTGTTGCTCGATCTGGCCGCGCCGGCGCTTGAGCGCAATGAAAAAGTCAAAGCGACACTCGATATTCGCAATACCAATCGCGTCGTCGGCACCATCCTCGGCAGCGAGGTGACGCGCCGCTTTGGACCGCAAGGGCTGCCCGAAGACACCATACATTTTCATTTCCAGGGCTCCGCCGGACAAAGCTTCGCGGCCTTTATCCCGCCGGGCATGACCCTGGAACTAGAAGGCGATGCCAATGACTATTTCGGCAAAGGGCTTTCGGGCGGCAAAGTTGTTCTCTATCCGCCGGAAGGATCGACTTTTGTGCCAGAAGAAAACATCATCGTCGGCAACGTCGCTTTTTACGGCGCGACCAACGGGGAAGCCTACATTCGTGGCATGGCCGGCGAGCGTTTTTGCGTGCGCAATAGCGGTGTGCGGGCGGTGATCGAAGGCGTCGGCGATCACGCCTGCGAATATATGACAGGCGGGCGGGTCGTGGTCATCGTCAAAACCGGCCGCAACTTCGCCGCCGGCATGTCCGGCGGCATCGCGTACGTTCTGGACGAGGACGGCACGTTCAGAAATCGCTGTAACTTTGAAACCGTCGCGCTCGAGCGGCTCGACCCGCGCGACCTGCAAGAAGTCGAAGAAATGCTCAAGCGCCACGCGATCTACACGCGCAGCGCGCGCGCCTGGCAGCTTCTGGCGTTGTGGCAGGAAACCGCCGGCAGATTCGTCAAGGTGATGCCGCGCGACTACCGCCGCGTACTCGAAGCGCTGCAAGCCGCGGAAGCGAAGGGCTTGGTCGGCGATGAAGCGTTGATGGCGGCGTTTGAAGCCAACAAGAACGACGCGGCGCGGGTGAGCGGCAATTAGCGCTGTCTCAACCGGACATGTTGGATGGCTTGTTTTAAGTCGAGCACTGCCCGGCTCTGAATCAATAATTCGAAACCAGTTTTCTTTCGGTCTCGCGCGGACGGTTCGCGTGATCGTTTTGTATTGTTAGGAGAAGAATCGCAGATGGGTAAGCCAACCGGCTTCATGGAATATGAGCGCGAGCTGCCGCACGATCGTTCCCCGCTGGAGCGAGTGAGGGATTGGAACGAGTTCCACGAACACTTCGCCGACGACAGGTTGCGCAAGCAGGGCGCGCGCTGCATGGATTGCGGCATTCCATTCTGCCACACCGGCCAGTTGATCAGCGGTATGGCCTCCGGCTGCCCGGTCAATAATCTCATCCCGGAATGGAACGACCTCGTCTACCGCGGCCTGTGGAAAGAAGCGCTGGAGCGTTTGCACAAAACCAATAACTTTCCCGAATTTACCGGGCGGGTTTGTCCGGCGCCCTGTGAAGGCTCCTGCGTGCTCGGTCTCAACGCGTTGCCGGTGACGATCAAAAACATCGAGGCCGCAATCATCGATAACGGGTTCGCTCAAGGATGGGTGAGCGCCGAGCCGCCGGAAAAGCGGACCGGCAAGAAAGTCGCCGTGATCGGCTCGGGCCCCGCCGGTCTCGGCTGCGCGGCGCAACTCAATCGTGCCGGCCATCTTGTCACTGTTTACGAGCGCGCCGATCGCATCGGCGGGCTGCTCATGTACGGCATTCCCAACATGAAGCTCGACAAGAAAATCGTCCAGCGTCGCGTCGATTTGATGGCCGAAGAAGGCGTTCGTTTCGTCACCAACGCGCATATCGGCGTGGACCTGGCGGCGACGAAATTGAAAGATGAGTACGATGCGATTGTCGTGTGCACCGGTGCGACCATGGCGCGCGATCTGCCGATCCCGGGACGCGAGCTTAAGGGCATTTACATGGCGATGGAGTATCTCCGCGCCAACACCAAGAGTCTGCTCGACTCGGCGCATAAAGACGGCGCTTTCATTTCCGCCAAAGACAAGCATGTGATCGTCATCGGCGGCGGCGACACCGGCACGGACTGCGTCGGCACGGCGATGCGTCACGGGTGCAAGAGTTTAACTCAACTTGAGATTCTGCCGCGCCCGCCCGATGCGCGGCAACCGGACAACCCGTGGCCGGAATGGCCCAAGGTGTACAAGCTCGACTACGGCCAGGAGGAGGCGGCGGCCCGCTTCGGCGCCGATCCGCGCATCTATCTTACCACCGGAGAAAAGTTCGTTGGCGACGAACAGGGCAACGTCAAAGAGCTTCATCTCTACGACGTCGAATGGGCGAAGAACGAGCAGGGCGCGTTTATTCCCAAGCGCGTGCCGAAATCGGAGAAAACACTGAAAGCCGATTTGGTTTTGCTCGCGATGGGATTTCTCGGGCCGGAGGACGCGGTGCTTTCGCAACTGGGCGTTGACCGCGATGCTCGCTCCAACGCCAAAGCGGAGTACGGTCAGTTCGCGACCAGCGTGCCCGGAGTCTTCGCCGCCGGCGATTGCCGCCGCGGCCAGAGCCTGGTGGTGTGGGCGATCAACGAGGGACGCGGCGCCGCCCGAGAGTGCGACCGGTTTCTCATGGGCGAAACAAACCTGCCTTGACTTTCACACCCGCAGCCGTGATCCAGCGATCGCGGCATCCTTAACTATTTACTGGCGGTTTTCGCCGGTTTGCCCATGTGCAGCAGCCGAGTGATTGCGAGAATCGAGGACGATCATCGCTCGCCCCCACGCAGGCATCAGCATTCGGACTGCACTTTCTGGCGTGCCACGTTGCCACAAATGTCAGAATCATTACAAATTCGGTGCGGCATTGCACTCGTTTCAGGGAAGATTTTGCCCATTTTGGATATGGCATGCTCGTTGCGTTTGTGATCGCTGCCAGAGGAGTGGAGTCACGAAGCGACTCCTTTCATACTCGCCTGAAAAAGCCGAACTCTCCGGGAGGGGAGGGCGGAAAGCCACGGGTCACCAAAACGCTATTGGCGTATTTGCCGAGGCTGCGTGACCGCCGAGCTGCCGAAAGCGAAACGATTCATAGTCAGCGCGTCGCCATGGAGGCAGAACATGAAAAACACCGCGAAGAGTGAAACAGTCGTGGCAGAGAACAATGGTGCAGTCGCCAAGGCAAGCGAGGCGGGTGTCGCCGATTTACCCGGTTTTGCGCATCAACTGCGCGCGCTCGGACAGGCGCTTGAAAAATTCAGTTTTTCGGCCTTCGACCTCGAACTCACAAGCGGAACCTATTTGGTGAGGGGACAAGCGATTTCCAGCGGGAATGTAAAATTTTCATTTTCTCGATTTGTCCGCGAATTGCTCCGCGGTACAACGGCTCGGCCCATCGTATCGTGCGCGGACGGCCAGGTGGATTTGCGCTTCTCGCCGGAGGAGATCGAATGTTTCGATTTGCGCGGTAAAATCAAACGTCAAGATCCGAGCAAAATGCCGGACCCTTACAGTATTTCGCAAATTCTGCGCGGCGCGGGCTCGTACTTGGACAACCGAGACGTCACCACTTTGATAGGAATTTCATTGAAGGGGAAATGGGTCACGGTTAGTTACCAAACTGCCGAAGGCCGCCTAGAGCAAGCACAGCAGGATCTCGAGTATTTTTACGATTATTGGGTGAAGATGTATTTACGACGCAGCAATCGCGCCAAAGTTCCGCCCATGAGTGATCCTACTCTGTTCGTCACCTGGGAAGGCATGCATCGAGCGCATCGGGTTTCCAACGTTCCGGGATAGATTCACGGTCGCGCTATCCAAATTTCCAGTTGAGTGGTTGCTTTCTACCGTTCAGCAGCCGATCCGGAACCTGCTTTGACATCCAGGCCGTCATCCTTAGGATGGCTGAAAGAGAAGTTGAGTTCGTCAATCGTCATTCGGTGCAAAGCTGGCGAGAGTAAGCGCGAATCGAGAATCGAGGAATTTTCGTACGGGCGGGTTTCAACCCCACCCCTACCTCATTGGCGAATTGTTTTGCTGCTGGCGTAGGCGATCGAAATCTTGCTGGGTTTGGTTGCGGCGGATTTGGTCTTGCATGGCGTCAATTCGCTGCCGCCGCTGCAAACTTTCGATCTGCTGTTGTTGGCGTACCGGATCGGCCTCCCGCTGGATTCGATTTATCTGCTGATCGGTTTGCAGGCGCTGGAGTTGTTGATCGTTCCGTTGCTGATCGAGCTGGCGCTGCGGTTCCGTCGCTGGTGGCTGCTGCGGCCGCGACGGCTCGGCTTTCTCCTGCTTGATCTGATCCAATCGGCGCTGTAACTGACTCGAATTTTGGTCACGTTTGAGATTTTCGATTTGTTCCCGGCGCTGAAGCTCCTTTACCTTTTCTGCCCTGCGCGCTTTGGTTTGTTCTTGTAAGAGTTCTTCAAGTTGGTCGGCTGCGCCCCAGGCCGAACGATCGGCTTGCGATACGGTGAAAAGCAACAAGAAAATAACGACAAAATAATTGAGCCTTTTGATCATCTATCTTTAAGCCTAGCACATATTTAAAACCGTGTAAGCGCCGGCTGATCTTGGGTCTCTTTCCACCGGTCAGGTTGATTTGATAGGAATAGGGCATCCTTAAACCGAGAAAGGAACACGCCAATGGGTTACATGTTCGACGGCACATGGAAAAACGACGACCGGATTCCCGCCGATGCGCGCGGCCATTTTCAGCGCGCCGATTCGCAGTTCCGCCATTGGATCACGGCTGACGGCAGCGCCGGTCCATCGGGCAGCGGCGGTTTCAAAGCCGAGCCGGGTCGCTACCACTTATTCGTTTCCTACTCTTGCCCTTGGGCGCATCGGACGATCATTTTTCGCAAGCTAAAAAGACTGGAAGACATGATCTCCATGTCGCTCGCCGACAAGCCCAAGACCGAAGGCTGGGCCTATTCGGAGGGGATCGATGATTTGCGGCCCTGCGACGACGGCGTCTTTCGCTTATATCAGGTCTATGCCGCGGCCGATTCGCGCTACAGCGGCAAGGTGACCGTCCCTACCTTGTGGGATCGCGAGCGGCGAACGATCGTGAACAATGAGTCCTCCGAGGTCATCCGCATGCTTAATTCCGCGTTTGGCGCGCACACCGACGCAGGTTACGACTTTTACCCGGAAGATCTCCGCGCCGAGATCGACCGCATCAACGACATTGTTTACAGCCATTTCAACAACGGCGTCTACCGCGCCGGTTTCGCCCGCAGTCAGGAGGCTTATGAAGAGGCCGCGAAGAGAATATTTATTTGTCTCGATATGATGGAGCAGTTATTGGCTGAGCGGCGTTATCTGGCGGGGGAGCGGATTACCGAATCCGACTGGCGCGCATTCCCCACGCTCTTGCGCTTCGATTTAGTCTATTACGGCCATTTCAAGTGCAACCTGCGGCGCATCCAGGATTATCCAAATCTGACAAATTACCTGCGCGAGCTCTATCAGTGGCCGGGAATCAAAGACACGCTGGATCTAGAGAAGATCAAGGCCGGTTACTATAGCCAGCTCAATGTCAATCCGACAGGCATCGTTCCGATCGGGCCCAATCTGGATCATTTAGAATTTCCTCATGACCGGGGCCGCCTACCCGCGGCAGCGTAGCGTGCTTAAACCCTCTGTGTCCGCCGCGCCGCCGCGGTGAGATCTCCGGATTTGTTGACCACAGAGGCGCAAAGGACGCGGAGGCCCGATGATTTGCTTGCAAGAATTTCTGCGCGTCGGCGATTTCCAGGAGGTTCCTCCTTTTTGGCTTGCGCGTCGTGGCGCGATTTCTTTCTGACTGCTTCGACAAGCTCAGCACGAAGCGAATAAGAAATTCAAATTCTCAAAGCACCGCTCGTCCTGAGCTTGGTCGAAGGATGAGCGTCCGAAGACATCGGGGCACGGCTCTTCTAGCCATGCCCGTTGGTTCCCCAGGTTCTGCCGTCGATCCATAATTTTGCCAGTTCGAGTGCGTAAGCATCGGCCTGCCTCTGCGTGTCGAAAGTTGCCCGGCGCCGGCCGAAGATAGGAATGCGTTTGTCTTTTTTGCCTTCGACGACAACGATCGTCGCCCGCGCCACCCACTCGCGCGCGCGAATCTCGTCGGAATCAAGTTCGACCCGATGGCCGCGGTAAGTTCTAACTCGCATGAGGGGATGAAAAGAGTTTCTAGTTTCAAGCTTTTAGTTTGCAGTTAACTAGGAACCAGAAACCAGGAGCTAGAAATAGTCAGATACTGACCTTTCCGCCGTTTAACTTGACGCCGAGCTTGTTGAGCGCTTCCACCACGGGGATATCCGCGCCGAGACTTTTGCCGACTTCCGCGGCCAGCGGCAAATCTTTATCGTAGAGATTGGTTCCCGCGACGAATTTCAGCTCGCCTCCCGAGATGTCGTACCTTGTTTCCCAGCGATCCAGAATGTGCTGCGATTTGGTCTTCTGCATCAGATCGAGCGCGGCTTTGTAACTCACGCCGCCTGCCTTGGCGATCTGCAGGGCTTCGTAGACGATCAGCGCTTCGGAGGCGGTAACCATGTTCTTGAAGAGCTTGGTTATGTTGCCGCAGCCGAGCGGGCCCATGTGCACGGTGTCCTTGGCCATGCTGAGCAGATGCGGCTTGGCGCGGTCGAAGAATGCTTTCTGCCCGCCAACGAGAAAGGTCAATCCGCCCTGTCGCACCATACTCGGAACCGCCGTCATGCAGGCATCGATGACGTTAACTCTCTTATCCGCCGCCGCTTCGGCAACTTTCTTGGTCGTCGTTGGCCGGATCGTGCTGTGCAGGAGCACGAGCGCGCCCGGCGCAGCGCCTTCCAAGACGCCGTCGTTGCCAAGCATGCATTCGAGCACTTCCTGATCGGTGCGCACCACCACGTCAATGATCGTCGAAGCCTGCGCCACCGCTTTCGCGGAGGGCACGGTCTGAGCGCCTTCGGCGCGGGCGGCTTCCATCGCTTTGGCTGCGATGTCGAACGCCGTTGCGACGACACCCGCCAATTTCAAACGTGAAAGCAGAGCACTGCCCATCGCGCCGGTTCCAACAAAGCCGATCTTTTCCATAGTTGTCTCCTTTTCAGATTCTTGCGTTATTATGCAAGTCGGTTCGACTCGTATCGCTCACCACGAAGGAGAGCACGAAGGACACGAAGGTTTCGGATGGTTCCTGCGAGGCGCTGAGGAGCCGGAGGCGTAGGGGTGACCGCCGGCCGCCCCAAGGTATCTCTGTGGCGAATAGGCATCCGATTTCCTAGACCGCTGAACGACCCTCGACTCCAAGCCGAGAGGTTGTGAAGACTGGAAGTCGACTCTTAATCCCGTCGTTCCGGCGGAAGCCGGAATCCAGGCGGCTTTAAACTTGCACCAAAAACGAACCTGGAGCCGGCGTTCGCCGGCATATCGCCGTCTTCGGTGTCATTAGTTTTTCAGCGGAGTTTTTTTCCGGTAAACCGCTCCTGGCAGTCGTCAAAGAATTTTTATTCTTTCTCTACTGAAAACAGTGAGCAGAGAACCTTGCGCCGAGCGTGCGGCGCTGGCCCGGCCTCGTCCCTTCAGGCCGCTTCGCCGTTGATCCCAGACACCTGCTGATATAGGATCAGCCCGCCGTTGAGAGGATTGTCATGCGTAAAAAAATATCCACCTGGTTGGGAAAAGAATTCGTCGAGCTCTGCGGCGAAGCGAAGCCGGCGACCGACGCAACGATCGAGGCACAGGAGCTCTTCCGGCGATTCGATCAAGAGTTGAGAAGCCACGGCTTGTCATTGGACAACACCGTGCGCAGCCGCCTTTGGGGCCGCGATCGCGAAAGCCGCGATCGCGGTAGCAACGAGCGCGTCAAGATCCTATCCGGCAAAGCGCGCTCGGCGAGCTCGAGTTACATCGCGCCGGGCCACTTCGATTCGCCCGCCAAAGTGGCGGTCGATCTGCTCGCCATGCGTCCATCGGAACCAAATGCGCCAAAGCGCATCGTCGAATACGATCCCCCGATCGTCCCCATTCGCTTTCTCACGTACGATTCGGTCGTGGTCCTTTCCGG
>JBOHVN010000329.1:0-5881 GCA_050735675.1 Binatia bacterium
CGGCAAGCCGACGATTTTCGCCAAGGCCTGCGGCAAACCGATCCTCGGCCTGCCGGGCTATCCGGTGTCGGCGCTGGTGATTTTCGATTTGTTCGCGGCGCCGTTGATTCGCCGTCTCGGCGGCGAAAACATCGATGCGCTGCAGCGTTTTACGCGTTGCGCGCGGGCGGTGTTAAAAACCAACATTGCGTCACAGATCGGCCGCGAGGATTATGTGCGTGTGACGCTCGAGCGCCAGTCGGAAAAATTGATCGCGACGCCCTTGCCCAGTAAATCCGGCGCGATCTTCACGCTGGTGAAAGCCGACGGCATGGTGCGCATCGAAATGAATCAGGACGGGCTGGAGCAGGGGGAAGAGGTGGACGTGATACTCTTCTAGTTTCTGGTTTCTAGTTCCTAGTTTGCAGTTGACTCGAAACTAGAAACGAGAAACTCGAAACTGTCGAAAACAATGGCGCGCAAACGCTATCTCAAAAAAACTCCGCTGGCCGAAGCGCGCGAGATGTTGCTCGCGCTGGTCGATCCAACGACTCTCGCCGTTGAAGAAATTCCGGTGGACGACGGGCTCGATCGCGTCACGGCCGAACCGATCTTCGCGAAGATTTCTTCGCCGCATTATCATGCGTCGGCGATGGACGGGATTTGCGTGCGTGCCGAGGACACCTTCGGCGCTACTGAATTTGTCGGCAAAAAACTTGCGCTGGCGAAATCCGAAACGCCGGAAGCGGGTGCATTCAGTTACGTCGACACCGGCAACGCGCTGCCGCCCTGGGCCAATGCGGTGGTGATGATCGAGAAGGTTTATCAGATCGACGACGCGACCGTGGAAATTTTCGAATCCGTGGCGCCGTGGAACCACGTGCGCCTGGTCGGCGAAGATGTGGTCGCCACGGAATTGCTTTTGCCTCGATCGCATCGTTTGCGCCCCTACGATTTGGGCGCGCTCCTGGCTGCGGGGCATACCAGGGTGCGCGTCAAGGCGCGTCCCAGAGTCGGCATCATTCCCACCGGCGATGAACTCATCCAGCCCGGCGAAGAGGTGAAGCCCGGCGCGGTCATCGATTTCAATTCCACCGTGCTGGCCGCCTTCGTGCGCGAATGGGGCGGAGCGCCGATCAAATATCCGCGCGCGCCTGACGACTTGGCTATGCTCATACAAGCGTTGCGGCGCGCCGCCGAAGAGTGCGATTTGGTCGCGATCATCGCCGGATCCTCGGCCGGCGAGCATGACTTGACCGCCGATGTCGTTGGCGATTCGGGAGAGTTACTGGCGCACGGCATCGATGTCATGCCGGGAAAACCGGCGGTCTTAGGGCGAGTGCAAAATAGGCCGGTGATCGGCGTGCCGGGCTATCCGGTCTCGGCAATTGTCATCGCGCGCGAGATTCTGCGCCCGGCACTGGAGAAGTTTCTCGGCTCCGCCGCGCTTGCGCATGCGGTCGCGCGCGCCGTGGTGCCGAAGAAAATTGCCTCGCATCTCGGACTGGAAGAGTTCATTCGGGTGACGCTCGGGCGAGTCGGTGCAAGATTGGTCGCGGTGCCGCTGGCGCGCGGCGCGGGCGTGATCACGACGATGGTCCACGCCGATGGTTTGCTGCGCATTCCGAGTTTGGTCGAAGGGCTCAATGCCGGCGAGGAAGCGGAAGTTGAACTGCTTCGCCCCGTCGAAGACATTGAAAACACGATTCTCTGCACCGGCAGCCACGATCTCGCCATTGGTGTTCTCGAAGATCGACTCAAGCTCAGCCATCCGGAGCTCAAGATTGCCGCCACTAATGTCGGCAGCTTGGGCGGTCTTTTGGCGCTCGGGCGCGGTGAAACCCATATCGCCGGAACGCATCTGCTCGAACCTCAAAGCGGCGTTTACAATATTCCCGACATCAAAAAGACGATTCCGAAAGTTCCGCTGGTCTTGGTCCACTTGGCCCAGCGCGAGCAGGGAATTCTGGTCGCGCGCGGTAATCCGAAATCGCTTGCCGACCTCAATGATCTCGCCAAGCCCGGCATCCGCTTCGTCAACCGGCAACCGGGCTCGGGCACGCGCGTGCTGCTCGACCACGAGCTTAAGAAGCTTGATCTCGATCCGGCGAGCATCGCCGGCTACGATCGCGAAGAGTTCACCCACATGGCTGTCGGTGTCGCCGTCGCCAGCGGGCTGGTGGACGCCGGACTTGGCGTACGCGCCGCAGCGACGGCACTGGGACTCGATTTCATTCTTGTCGCTAGCGAACAGTATGACCTGCTGGTGGCGCGCGCATTTTTCGAATCAGAGCGCGGTGAGCTGCTGATGGAAATTATTCGCTCCGATGGATTTAAAGGGGCTGTGGCCGCGCTCGGTGGCTACGATCCCGGGCGCGCCGGTGAAGTCCTCTATCAGCAGTAGACCCGGCAGCCAGCGGTGTGCGCGCGACAGCTTCTCAATTAGTCTCGTTGCACTGCCCGCTTTGATGCAGCGACAATAGCCGGCATCGCATTCCAGGGCGTTACTGTTCGGCGGATCGCTGACACTAACCCCGCCTTTTTAGTCTTCCCGCTGGCCCAAGGTTGTTTTTGAATCACGATTGTCCAATTCTGTACCACGCTCGTGCAGAAGTCTGCTGCCTTTTCTAACAAAAACAGCCGGTTAAGTTTGGCGGGATAGTGGCACTGGCATTGCTCATGAAGAGGCCCTTGGAAATCCTGCATGGATAATAATCTTGAAAGTCTACGTTTGCTAACTCTTCCCGAGGCGGCTGAGTTGTTGCATGTGTCCACGCGCACTCTCCAACGAATGATCCGGCGTAACGAATTGCCCGCCTTTAAAGTCGGCGGACAGTGGCGCGTGCGTGAAAGCCAGCTCACGAAGTGGATTCAAGGCCGGGAGAACGCGCCCGAGGTCCCCTGAATGAATACGGCTAACGTCTGAAGTAGATTTCCGGCATCGGCATTCCCCGCAAGAGTTCTCATATCTTCGATAAGTACTTCCAAGTCGGCGGCGGGCAACATTCGAGCCGCAACGGCGCCGGGCTCGGTTTGGCGAGCAGTAAGTCGTCGGAAGCCCTTGGCGCGGATGTGGCTGGAAAGCGAACCCCCAAAGGACAGCACTATTTTGTATCGCTGCCGGTTTGCGCCGATGAATCGATGGCGCGCAACTACGCTACACCGGCATAAGGCCGTGTTTCTTTCTCGGCCGTTCTTCTTTTTTATAGCGCAGGATTTCTAAAGCTTGGATGAGCCGCTTGCGCGTTTCTCGCGGCCGGATCGCGGCCTGGGCGAATTGTTTCGAAAGCGCTTCGAACGGGCCGTTGAAGCGCTGCTGATATTCGGCAATTTTCGCCGCGCGGGTTTTGGCCGGGTCGGCTGATTGCTCGATCTCGCGCCGATAAATCACGTTGGCCGCGCCGCCGCCGCCCATCACCGCCAGTTCAACTCCGGGCCA
Organism: Binatia bacterium; assembly: GCA_050735675.1. Classification (GTDB taxonomy): domain Bacteria; phylum Desulfobacterota; class Binatia; order UBA9968; family UBA9968; genus DP-20. The sequence continues at coordinate 3,419 of JBOHVN010000329.1, forward strand.
GACAAAGAGTTGATCGGCGCCCATTTCGCGAGTGCAGAGCGCCTGCTTGGCGCCGCCGTAGCCTTTGCGCAGTACGATGGTGATTTTCGGCACGGTCGCTTCGGCGTAGGCGTAGAGCATCTTGGCGCCGTGACGGATGATGCCCTTCTCTTCCTGCTGCTTGCCAGGGAAAAAACCGGGGACGTCCATCAACGTTAGCACCGGAATGTTAAACGCGTCACAAAAGCGGATAAAGCGCGCCGCCTTGTCCGAAGCGTCGACATCCAAGCTGCCGGCGAGAAACATCGGCTGGTTGGCGATAAAGCCGACCGGGTATCCGTCGAGCCGGCCGAATCCGGTGACCAGATTGCGCGCGAATTTGGCTTTCAATTCGAAAAAATCGCCGTCGTCGACGATCGCCTTGATAACTTGTATGATGTTATACGCGCGTTTCGTGTCGTCGGGCACGATTTTATCCAGCGAGTCGAGAGAGCGCGCCGGATCGTCGGCCGGCGGCTTGCGCGGCGCCGCCGCTTCAAAATTCAACGGCAAAAAACCCAGCAGCCGCCGGATCATCGCCAGGCATTCCTCATCGTTCTTCGCCACCAGATCGGTCACGCCGGAAACTTCCGAGTGAATTTTTGCGCCGCCCAACTCTTCCATCGTCACGGTTTCGCCGAGAACTTCTTTGATCACCGCCGGACCCGTGATGAACATCTGGCTGGTATTTTGTACCTGAAGAACGAAATCGGTCAGCGCCGGCGAATAGGAGCCGACGCCGATGCAAGGTCCCATGATCGCGGAAATCTGCGGGATGCAGCCTGACGCAACGCTGTTCTCGAAAAAAATCTTGCCGATGGCCGAGGTCACGGACAGGCCTTCTTGGATGCGCGCGCCGGCCGAATCGTTGAGGCCGATGACCGGCACGCCGAGCTTGCGCGCGGTTTGAATCACGTAAGCAATTTTTTCCGCGTGGGCGCTGCCGACGCTACCGGCCAGCACGGCGCGGTCTTGCGAATAAACGTAGACCGGCCGGCCGTCGATCTTGCCGAAACCGGTGACCACGCCATCGGAGGGCAGTTTCTTTTCCGCCATGCCGAAATCGCTGCACTGGGTTTCGGCGAGCATGAACTCTTCAACAAAAGTGCCGGCATCGAGCAGCTTGTCGATACGCTCGCGCGCGGTGAGCTTACCTTCGGCGCGTTGTTTGGCGGCGACCGTGGGATCGGCATCGAGGGCGATTTTCTCCAGGGAAGCGAGCCGGTTTTCGAGATCTTCTCTGGTTTGCGCCATGGATTTATTAGCCTATTGGCCGACGATGCCCATGCCCTGTAGCACGGACAGCATCACGGCGGCGGCGATGACCGAGCCGATTTGCCCGCCGGCATTGGCGCTCATGGCGTGCATGAGCAGATAGTTTTTCTTGTTATGCTTTTGCCCCTCCGCCTGCACGACGCGCGCTGACATGGGGAAGGCCGAAATTCCGGCAGCGCCGATCAGCGGATTGATCTTGCCGCCGGTGAGGAAGCACATCAGTTTTCCGAACAGCACGCCGACTGCGGTGTCCAGGCTGATGGCGATGAAACCGAGAGCCAAAATTAACAGGGTCTCGCCGCGCAGAAACTTGTCCGCTTCCATGGTCGCGCCGATACACAGCCCAAGAAGCAGTGTAACGATGTTGGTGATCTCGTTTTCGGCCGCGCGTTTCAGGCGGTCGACGACGCCGCATTCTTTCATCAAGTTTCCCAGCATGATGGTGCCGATCAGCGGCGCGCCCTTGGGCGCGAGGATCGAAGCGAACACCGTCACGACGATGGGAAATATGATTTTCGTCGTCTTCGATAGGGGTTGCTTTACCGCCCCCATGACGATCATTCTTTCTTTTTCCGTGGTCAGAGCGCGCATGATCGGCGGCTGAATCAGCGGCACCAGCGACATGTAAGAATAGGCGGCGACTGAAACCGCTCCGAGCAGGTGCGGCGCGAATTTAGAGCTGACATAGATCGCCGTCGGACCGTCGCAGGCGCCGATGATCGAGACGGCGACGGCATCGAGCTTGTCGAAGCCGACGGCGAGAGCGAGCAGTAGTGTGATAAATATACCGAACTGACCGGCGGCGCCCAGCAGGATGATTTTGGGATTCTCTAGCAGCGGTTGGAAGTCGGTCATGGCGCCGATGCCGAGAAAAATCAGCAAGGGGAAAATTTCAGTGCGCACTCCGGCGTCGTAGAAAAAGCGAAGAAACCCGCCTTCCGCCATCATCTCGGAAAGGGGAATATTGACCAAGATCGCGCCAAAGCCGATCGGCACCAGCAGCAGAGGCTCATAGCCTTTGCTTATGCCCAAATAGAGCAACGACGAGCCGATCAGGATCATGATCACGTGACCCGGACCGAGATTTAGAACGCCTAGAAACAGACCTTGTACGCCGGAGACGAGCGCGGATTCCATGAACTGAAACTAGCCTTTCTTGGTTGCCGGTGC
>JBOHVN010000330.1:0-35742 GCA_050735675.1 Binatia bacterium
CGGCGTCGGCATCGCCGACGGCTTCACCCGGGTCACCAACGGTAAACGCATCGGCGTTTTCACCATGCAAGCCGGACCCGGCGCGGAAAATGCGTACTCCGGCATCACAACCGCCTTTTCGGATTCCGTTCCGGTGTTATTGCTCCCTGTCGGTCACGCGCGCTCAACTTCTCAAGTCCATCATTTTTTTCGCTCGGTGCGTTCTTATGCCGATGTCACCAAATGGACCGAAGAGATTACTTTGCCGTCGCAGGTTTGTGACGTCATGCGCCGGGCCTTCAGCCTGCTGAAAATGGGCCGGCCGGGGCCGGTCCTGGTGGAAATCCCCAGTGATGTGGCGACCGAAGAGATCAACGAGTCGGCGGTAAATTATTCGCCGATCAAACGGGCGGCGAGCGGCGCCAACGCCCGCGAGGTCGCAACCGCCGCGCGCGCAGTGGTCGAAGCGAAAGCGCCATTGATCCTAGCTGGCCAAGGCGTGCTGTATGCCGACGCATCGGCGGAATTAGTCGAGCTGGCGGAACTGCTGCAGGCGCCGGTCACCACGCCGCTCGAGGGCAAAAGCGCGTTCCCCGAAACCCACGCACTCGCTTTGGGAACCGCGGCCGGCGTGCTGCCATTACCGGCGCAGGAGTTTTTGAAAAAGGCCGACGTGATCCTCGCCATCGGCGCCAGTTTGACCAAGCAAAGCATCGTTGCCGCGCCGATTTCGCCCGGTAAGACGATCATTCACGCAACCAACGACGAGCGCGACATCAACAAGCACTACCCCGCCGACTATCCGATTTTGGGCGATGCCAAGGCCGTGCTGCGCCAGTTCATTGACGCGGTGAAAGACATTCAAGGCGCCAAAGCCGTCAACAAAGATGCTTCCGTCGCGGCGGAAATCAAGCGGCTGCGCGAATCGTGGCTCGGCCAGTGGATGCCTAAGCTCACATCGAAAGAGTCTCCGATCAATCCTTATCGCGTATTCCACGAGTTCATGCTCGGCGTCGACGCCAGAGATGCCATCGTGACTCACGACGCCGGCAGCCCGCGCAACCAGCTAGTGCCCTTCTATCAAGCGCCGGCGCCGCGCAGTTACATTGGCTGGGGCAAGTCGCACGCGCTCGGCACGGGCTTGGGGCTGATCATGGGCGCCAAGCTCGCCGCGCCGGAAAAATTCTGCGTCAATTTTATGGGCGATGCCGCCTTCGGCATGACCGGTTTGGATTTCGAAACCGCGGTGCGCTGCAACATTCCGATTCTCACGGTGGTACTGAACAACAATTTCATGGCCGCTGAAACGCGCCAGATGGCGACTTCGCACCAGCTTTTCGGCACGCAGCACGTTGGCGGCAATTACGCCGAGATCGGCCGCGCTCTCGGCGGTTGGGCCGAACGCGTCGAGGATCCCGAGCAAATCGCGCCGGCGATTCAACGAGCCCGCAGGGCGACCAAAGACGGCAAAGCGGCGATGCTGGAGTTTATCACCAGCCGGGAACATACCTATTCGCGTTTCGCCGAATAGTTATGTTGACTTAAAGTTTCTGAATTGCTAGGCGTGTTGCCTGATGTTACGGCCGCTGCTCTCCATGGTATTGCTGCTTGTCCTGGCTTTCGGCCTGTCCGGGATCCATGCGCTGATGAGTCAAACAACTCTCTCGGAAACGTTAGACGAGGATGTTTCTTCCGAAGAGCGGGAAGAACAAACTCTGAGAAGCGCAGTTTCACTGCGCTACGCGCGCGGAGAGAAGCGGACGCGATCCTTGATTTTCCAGCCGGACTTTACCCGATTAATAACGAGTAAGCCGACATCCGCGCTTGCGCTTTCGCCACTCCGCTCAGTTAACGGGACCGGCTACTTCCACGGCCTACTGCAAGTCTTCCGCATTTAGCGTTTCCATCCCTAAATCGGTCTGCTCTCGCCGATCATCAGAAGAATGGAACGTAATTAAATTATTAATGGAATTGGAACGATTATTTCTATGGATTGGTTTTAACGTCTTCGTCTTGGGCATGCTCGCCCTCGACCTGGGCCTTCCAGGTAAGACCTCCATACTTTTAACGTCGTTTTGTAATCTAACACAGCCGCTCCTATAAACCTTGATATTGATAAATAGGGCGTCGCTCGCCCAGCTATAGTTAGATGTGAAGGGATATACAACCAATGGAGTCGCAACTATTTTTGTGGGTCGTTTTTAACGTCTTTGTTTTAGGCGTACTGGCCCTTGACCTGCTAGTGCTCCATCGCAAAGCGCACGCTGTTTCACTGCGAGAGGCCGCGGCTTGGAGCTGCGTCTGGGTTTCCCTGGCCCTTCTTTTCTGCCTGGGAGTTTATTTTTTTCGCGGTGGGGAAAAGGCGCTGGAATTTTTGACCGGCTATGTGATCGAGTGGTCCTTGAGCGTGGATAATCTTTTTGTCTTCCTGGTCATCTTCTCCTACTTCGCGGTTCCGGCTGTCTACCAGCACAGAGTCCTCTTCTGGGGCATTCTAGGGGCTCTGGTCTTGCGAGCCACCTTTATTGCGACTGGAGCAGCCTTGCTGGCCAAATTTCACTGGATGATCTATGTCTTTGGCGGCTTTCTCATCTTCACGGGAATTAAGTTGTTGTTCTCTGGCGACGAAAAAATTGAGCCGGAAAAAAATCCCGCTGTCCGTTTGGTCCGCCGCTTCATGAAGGTCACCCCAGATTATCACGGACAACGATTCTTCATCCGCAAAGATGGAAAGCTGTGGGCTACCCCTCTCTTCCTCGTGCTTGTGGTCGTAGAGACAACCGATGTTATTTTCGCCGTCGATTCCATCCCGGCCATCTTCGCTATCACTTTAGACCCGTTCATCGTATACACCTCCAATGTCTTTGCCATCCTTGGACTGCGCGCTCTTTTCTTCCTCCTCGCCGGAGTCATGGAGATGTTCCGCTACCTCAAGGTTGGTCTATCGTTCGTGCTCTGTTTCGTCGGCGCGAAGATGCTGGTTGCCGACTTTTACAAGGTTCCCATCGGTGTTTCGTTGGGCGTCGTCGGCGGAATTTTACTCCTCTCCATCCTTGCTTCTATGGTGAAACAACGGAAAGAGGAGAGAGCGCTATAGTCCTGCGTCGGTTCGATCGTTGGAAAAATCGCTCAAGTCTACAGTAAGCGTTGGTTAATGGACCAGCAATCTCGCGGCTAGAGCGCTGCGACGATCACGCGAGTGAAAGCTCGCTCCAACCGTTCAAATCGTTCCGGAGATTCAATAAACTAGCTAAATAAACGATTTGTCATCTCGAACCCTTCGATAAAAGATACTCAGGGTAAACTCCGTGAGAGATCTTGACCTAACTGAACTACTACCAAGCGAATCATCTGCTTGCCTTTTGAGGATGGCAAAACTTTTGCCATCCCGGGCTGCTTTTTGTCAAGGCCAAAAGGGCCGAAGAATCCGCTTTTTTCTTAGCCCCGCTTGTACCAAAACTCCGGATTGCTCTTAAAAATATTCTTGGGAATCTTGGCATAGACGAGATTAACGACATCGACCGCCTCGCCGATGCCGAGGTCGACGGCGAGGCTCGCCAGCGCATAAGCATCGGCCGCCGTCATGCCCTTCTCCGTCTGGAGAAAATCGACCGCTTCCTGGAGCGCGATTCTGGTCGCGACGTTTAAATCGACGTCGAGACCCGTCGTCAGATAATCCGTCGCCGTCTCGACGCGCGGCAGCTTAAGGCTCTTGCCTTTGTGCACGATAAATTGCAGCGTCGGCTTGAGCGAGATCTCGATGGCGCCGCCGTCGACTTCGCCGTCGCCTTGAACCGCATGACCGTCGCCGGTAAAAAATTGCGCGCCCTTGTTGAACACCGGCAGGAAAAGCGACGAGCCGACCGCGCAAAATTTTAAATCGATGTTGCCGCCCCACGCGCCCGGCGGCGTGGAGGAAACCAGACCCAGGCTCGTCGGCGGCGAGACCGCCATGATGCCCATGAAGGGATTGAGCGGGATCGCGATATCATCGGAGAAAAGCGCCACGCGCCGCTCCAGATCGACCCGTATCAATTTGGCGCTGGGTTCCTTTAAAAGTTTCGGCAACACACCCTTGCCGGGGCCGGTATTGTTAACCCCGTAAGGCACGCGAAACTTCATATCGCGCACGCGCACTTCGAGTGTATCACCCGGTTCCGCGCCGTCGACATAGATCGGCCCGGTCAGAATGTGCACGCTCGCACCCTTGGGCCGTATCACTTCCGAATAAACCGTCTTGGCGTCGCTGAGGACTTCGTGGGACGGAATGCCGTAGGCGGCAAAAAACTTTTCCGGGTCTTTGCCGGTCGTCAATCCCTGATGCGAGAGCGCTTCGATCTCGACGATCTGCCCCGATTTGACGGTCAGCGCCGGCGGCAAGTTGGCGGCGATGTAGCCCCACAGCACCGTCTCCGGCGTGGAGCCCAACGTGGCATCGGCGCGAATCGGTTCACTTACTGGTTGGCGATTCGAAGTCGCTGGAGTTTCGCTCATGATCGATCCTTTCCGCAAAGCCGCACCGCGCGGTCCAACGAGACTTCGACTCCTCAGTCCCTAATCGCCAACGCGCCGCCGTCCACGGGCAAATCGACGGCGTAAATAAAGTCCGACTCGTCGGAGGCGAGAAACACGGCTGCTTTGGCGATATCCATCGGCACTCCGCGCCGGCCCGCGAGATTTTTGACGAAACGATTCTCCGGCACGTCCTGCTGGCCCACGGGCGAGCCGATCCGATTGGGCGAGATCGAGTTGACGCGAATGCCTTTCGGCGCTAGCTGCACCGCGATCGACCGAGTCAGGTTGAGCACGCCCGCCTTGGCCGTCGTGTACGCGGTTGCTTCTTTACGGCCCCAATGACCGGAAGTCGACGCGATGTTGATGATCTTGCCTTGGCGTTTTCGCTCGATCATCACCGTGGCCGCCGCCCGGGTGCAGTACCAGACGCTGCGCAGGCAGACGTTCATCGTGCGGTCCCATTCTTCTTCGGTGATATCGAAGAGGGTTTTGTGGTCCGTCCAGGCGGCATTGTTCACCAAAATATCGACGCCGCCGAATTGCTTGGCGACGGTTTGCACCATGCTGTCGACCGACGACGGCGACGCGACGTCGCACACGCAGGCGATCGCCTTGCCGGGATTCTGCGCGTTGATCTCGCCGGCGACGCGGCTGCCGCGACCTTCATCCAAGTCGACTACCGCGACCTTTGCTCCCTCTTGAACGTACAGCTTGCAAATATCCTCGCCGATGTTACGCCCGGCGCCGGTAACGATGGCAACTTGATCTTTCAGTCTCATAGAACCTCCGATGGAAAATCTTTTCCCGCTGCATAACAGATGCCCCGAGAAAGATCCAGACGAGCCGGATTGAATCGGAAAAGGCCGATTGCCGCTACGGAGGAACAGGAGAGAAGGGAATCAAATGAGAACTTCGAGCGGTGACAAGCGAGACGCGAACGCGGACGGCTCAGAGGCTGACTTTTTCGGTGTACAAATCCTTCAAGTATTTGCTGCCCTTGAGCTCGTCGAAAAACTTCGGCTCGATGATATCCGAAGGTTTCAAATTTTTCGTGCGCTGGTCGATCGCCGCGCCGACATCGACAAAAGCCTGCATGGCTTCGCTGTTCAATTCCGGCAGCGGCCGGAGCTGCGCCGAGAAGGCGTCATACATGGCATCGACGCCGACGCCCTGATTGCCGGGAAAATATTTTTTGAGGATGTTCAGACTCTCGCTTCGCTTGGAGACGAAAAATTGAATCGCCGCAGCGTATCCCTTCATGAAGCGCCGCACCGTCTCCTCTTCACGCCTGATAAACGACCGCGTGGTCATCAATAAATCGGTCATGACCGGAACGGCCTTCATGTCGAGAATCTTGATGCCCAGCTTCTGCGCCTCGGCGGCCACGTCCTGACGAAGCGGCACGCCTTGAACAAGATTTTTGGTTAATGCCAAGGTCCGAGCCGGCGACAAACCGGCGGCCACCATCTCAACGTCCTTGCTCGGGTCCAAACCGGCGCGCCGGAGCAAAACCCTGGCCACCAAGTCAGACCTAGCGCCGAGTGCGGACACACCGACCTTTTTCCCCTTGAGATCCTTCATCGAAGAGATGGCAGAGCCCACTCCCATGCCGTACTGATCGAAGCGTACATGGGTGCCGATCACCGTAATATCCGCGCCATTGGCGAGCGGCTGCAACACCGCGAGGGGACTGCCGAAGCCGATCAGCAGATCGACGCCGATCAGCGACTGAACTCCGGCAGACAGTGTGTCGCGTATTGGCAACTCTTCGATTTCAATAGCGTTCTTCTTAAACAGACCGGCATCTACGCCGATATAGGCGACGGCGGTGCCGATCTCCCATCCGGCATAGGCCAGTCGCACTTTCCTCGGAGACTCGGCCGCCGAAGCGGTAATCGCGGCGAACATGACGGCGATCACCGCGCCGCCGAGACTACTGAAGCAAAGACGACGCCGGTATTTTAATTTGCCCATGCGACATCATAGCCCACATTATTTTTTGCGCCAAGGGGGTTTCAAATTCACAATTTGAGTTTGCCTTGCCGCTCAAAGTTCAAGTTGCTATGCGGTGATTTTTTCGCCGAGCCGTTTCAAACGCTCCGCGAGACGGCGAATGTTCACGGCCTGATAGGGGTAATCGTATCCCCATGGCGCCCATGGCCTCAGCCTATCTCGCTTTCCTCGCCGTAAAGATACTGATTTGAACGGCTGGTCCGGGAAATTCCTGATTTGCAACAACGGGAATTTTACTCTAGGATAATTTCTCACGCCGGCTCGAAAATTTCCTTTTATCTTGGAGGATCGGTTTCATGGCCACGATGATTACCAACGACTGCATCAACTGCGGCGCCTGCGAGCCCGAGTGTCCAAATAACGCGATCTCACAGGGCGATCCCGTTTTTGTCATCGATCCCAAGCTGTGCACCGAGTGCGTCGGTTTTCACGATTACGAAGCTTGCGCCGCGGTCTGTCCAGTCGACGTTTGCGTCACCGATCCGAACAATATCGAAAGCGAAGAAGTGCTCATGGCTCGAGCCCGGGAGCTGCATCCCGAAGTGAATTTCCCTGATAATTTCGAATCACGATTCCGCAAAGGTCAGGGAAAAGCCGCGCCGACGGCAACGCCAGCGGCTCCCGCCGCGCCTAGCGCGCAAGCTCCCGCGTCAGCCCCTGCGGTTTCGGCCGCGAGCGCGCCCAGCGCAGCCGCACCGGTTGGCGCATCCGCCGAAGCTGACGTCAATTATGTTTCACTTCCGGCAATCGATTCGTGGGACATTCCACTACGCTGTTATAAGTGCAATGAAGTCCAGGTGGTAAACGTCAAGAGTTTTACCATAGGCAATGTCATTTTCTGTCCGCACTGCAATAAATCGATGTTCGTGCGCGACAACTTGAACTACCACATTCGCACGCTGCTCAAGGACGCCTACGATCAATGGGAGAAAGTGCAGGCTGAGTTCGCCGCGCGGCGCGACCGCGAGCGCGCCGAATTTCTCGAACGGCGGGCCAAAGAAGCGCACGCTTTTGAAAATCGCCAAAAGGGCGATTTAGAGACGATTCGCCAACAGCTCGACGCTATCGGTGAGAACTACGATGCGGCCGGCAAGCCCTTCAAAAAAGGTTCGCGCTTCGCCTGGGGTTAACCCGACCTCTTCATGCTCTATACCTGGCTGCACCTTATCGCCCTGATCGTTTATCTCGGCGCAGTCTTGGGATTTTGGCTCATGCTCTTGCCGTCGGTTTCTGTTCTGGAGAAGCATGAGGACAAGCTTCAGTTACTCGCCCGCGGTCTGAAATTTTACAATCCGCTCCAGGTGGGTTCTCTCGGCATCATCCTTTTTAGCGGCGCTTTTCAGTTGACCGAGCTCAAAGCCGTTTATCGCGAGACGTTTATCAAAGAGCTCGGCTACGTGCTATTCGTGAAGCTAAGTTTCGCTTTTTTGCTGGTTATCTTCAGCGTCTATCAAGCCCTGGGCATCGGGCATCGGTTCGTCAGGCGGCAGGAAGGCGGCGATACCGTGACGGCTGAGCAGCTCACTTCGATCATTCGCCGTCTTACAAGCGCCAATTGGTGTATTCTCTTGCTCGCAGCGATTACGCTTTGGCTCGGGCTGCGCATGCGCGCCTAATGCCGCCTGGCGCAAAGGCGCGCGATGATGCTATGAACGTCCCAGCAACTGACATCCAGAAAGGGACGCGCCATGACGAATCGCCAACTTAGAATAATTTACCGCTCGAATTCGCACGCGCCGTTGTGGTTGGTCGCCGAGAAGTCGGGCTCCTGGCAAAAAAACGGCCTCGACGTCGACACGTCGCCGCAGTTGATCCGCGAAAAGGCGGTCGAGTCGTTAAAAACCGGTCACGTCGATCTGATCTCGGGCAACCACCACAATCTATACGTTAGAAACGCCAAGAACGGTGATGATTTTGTCCATCTCGCTCAAGCGACCAACAATTGGACCGAAAACAAGCTCGTGGTCGCCCCGGGGATCCGTTCCGTACAGGATCTCAAAGGAAAGAAAGTCGTCGCCGATAAGTTAACTTCTCACGCGGGACTCAATATTTGGCTTTTTCTCAAGCAAGAAGGGCTCGACGCGGACCGCGGCGACGTCGAACTGGTCGAACTGCGCGGCTCGCCCGAGGATCGCTGGAGAAAAGTCGTCGCCGGCGAATACGGCGGCACCTTCGTCACAATTCCCCACGACAGCCGAGCGGCGCAAGCGGGCGCGCATGTGATCACCGCGCGCGCCATTCCAATGATTCGCGGCGTCACGCTGACGACCACTATGACGTTCGTCAAGAATCATCAGGATGAGATTCGCCTGCTCACCAAGGGTTTCGTCGACGCGATTCATTTTTTTCTGACGCGCCGGCAAGAGACTCTGGAGATCCTCAAGGAACACGCCAGCCCGATCTTGAAACTACAAACGGACGGAGACGTCGAAACGCTCTACGAAGAATGGGCCCAATCGCTGGAACGCAGACCCTACCCCAAACTGGAAGCAATCGCGAACGTCTTTCAACTCGCTCTGCGCCGTAACCCCGAAGTATCGAGTTATAATCCGATCGCCCTTTGGGACACCCATTTTATTCGCGAATTAGACGATAGCGGCTATATCGATCGGCTCTACCAGTAAAAAAAAAGCGGAGCCTGGAGCTCCGCCTTTTTCCACCCTCGGCACTCAATCTGTAACGATCGCCTAACGCTGCGTGAGCCGATTTGTCGACTGTTCCTGAGACTGCTGCGAGGAGCTCGGTGCCGGCCGCGGCTGCTGTGCCGGTTCGGCCGGAGTCGAAGCTGCCATCGCCGGCGTCGAAGTAATGCCATCACGATAAACTAAGATTTCGACGCGGCGATTTCTCGCGCGACCTTGCGGGCTGCTGTTGTCCGAGGTCGGAGCGCTCTCCCCGTACGAAACCGGGATCACCCGCATCGGATCGAGCTTCTTCTGCGTGATCAAGTAACGCCCAACGGCATCGGCGCGCTTTTTACCGAGCTCATAGTTGTAGTCGTCGTTGCCGACATTGTCCGTGTGACCCGCGACGACAAACATCGCCCCCTCGCCTGCGTCGCTTTTAAGATCGCTCAAAAAGCCATCGATCTCGCGCTGAGCGGAAGCCGGCAGGCTCGCGGAGTTGAATGCGAAGTTCGCGCCGTCTTTCATATCGATGACGATCTTGCGTTCCAGGCGCAGGTTGGAGATTGCGCTGAGAGCGCGTTCGGCCTTGGCATCGACCTCGCCCAAGCGGCCTTCGAACTGACCCAATTTACCCTCGACGCCGCTCATGCGGCCACCCAAGCTACCGATCTGGCCTTCGGCCTTGTCTAGACGGCCTTCGGTCTGGGACACGCGGCCCGACACCGGATCTACCTGTTCCTTGACCCAATTACGGGTCGCAAGGCATCCCTGCGCCAGCAGCAACGATCCTATGACAGCTGCGCCAACAAAATACTTAGCCCCAATTGAGGCAACGCCTTTCATAAATTCCTCCCTAGTTAAATACGTTGTTAATAACCACTTAAAGCACATTTCTTCGGACTTATTTTTTCTTATCTTGGCCGACCCGCCTGCGCACCACTTGCAATCGGTAAACGGACGACAAACTCCGCAGCCTCCCCCGGGTGGCTCTTCAAATAAACATCACCTCCGGCCTTGTCCAGATACTTACGCACTCGCACCAACGCTTCGCCGTTCTCGTCGCGCGCGCCCTCCAAACGCGCCGCAGCCTCAAACATCGATTTCAATTTGTCCGCGACTCGATTCGATCCCATCCCTTTGATGCTCAAATGCAAGTCACCCTCTTCGCGACGCACCGTGAGCCGCACGCGTTCATTGCGTGTAGCCAAGGCGGCGTTGTCGACGAGCGCGCTCAAGAGGCGTTTAACCGGCCCTGGCACAACCACCGCGCTATTCGGGGAGTCCGGCGCGTAAACGACCTCGACGACAATGCCGCGTTCTTTGGCTGCGCGTTGACAGGAAGCGATCGATTGAGCGACTGCGCTTGCGATATCGGCGCCCGTTTCCTCGGCGCGGCGAGTCTCGTCGTCGCCGCTGTGCGAGGATGCCGAGAGAAAATTCATGCGATCGTTGATTCGTCGCGCTGCCGATTCGATGCGCTGAAAATGGTCACCGGTTTCGCTCTTGAGCTGTCCGCCGGCTTTCTGTTGGATCAACTCGGCATTACCGATAATCGCCTGCAGATCATCGTTGACGTCATGAGACGTCGTGGCCAACTTTTGCTGGTGATGTTTTCGCGCTGCCAAGTCACGCACAACCCAGCTCAACTCGCCTGCCAGGGCTTGAAATACGAAGAGCTCGACAGCGGAATAACTCTTGGCGCGCGAATGGCCGAGCATCAAAAAACCAAAAGCGCGATCGGTCGGCGCTCTCAACGGCGCAACCACGGTGTTGCGAAAACCGAACCCTGCGCTGGCGTCGTTCCAGGTGACCGGCGCACGCGAATTCGACACCGATTCGAGGGAGTGGCGCGCAAAGCTATTCGGCAGTTGGCTAAGGCCGGCTTCGGGAATGCCCACCTCGACGAGGTTCTGTTCGCTCACCCGGAGCGCACCAAAACAGAAATCGACGCCGAAGAAGCGCCGCAACCGCGCCAAAAAATGAGTGAGCAATAACTTTTCGTCGTCGACCCGTTGGCTCCAGAAAAACGATCGAACCAGATTGGCGCGCTCCCACAATCCGAGGAACGACTCCCATTCGCCAGACGGCTGCGTGGGCCCGCCGAAGGTTGGCATCGTGCGCTTCACAACTCTGCCTTCTCAATCGCGCTCGCCGAATCCCGGCACAAAATGGAGGAAAATCACAGCCTGCGTTCTACCCAAATTTCATACCATCAACCAAGCCCTTGGAATGTGTTTTATTTTAGCAACTTAGAAAGTTAAATTTTGTAACCACTGCAGTCATTTCCCTACACTTTATGAAGGATTTAAGGCGAATTTATGGCGTAAAGCTACGGCGGACCGAAAAAAGCTCCGCTCTTTCGCGGTATTCCTCCCTCAGCCACCGTTGACTCTCACGCCCAAGCCGTTCCATCACCTGCGCTAGCCTTTCATCGTCCCGTTCACTACCATGGATCGGTCTCCTGAATTGCCCCCCTGAGAAATCTGCGTTGCATCGCCGGATCAAGCGCATTTACGTTCTAGATTTTGTTGAGATCTCAGGAGAGCCGAGGAGACTTGCAGGATATCCCGGCACGGGAATAACCGCTATGGAACTACGCAGAGCAAGGTGCAATGCCCGCGCTAGCGAAAGGTGGAAAAGCGACCGCAAAGAATTTCGTGAAAGTTACAGAGCGTTTTCGTGACGGCGCATCCAGCACCACAACTGCCAACGACTAATTCGGCAATCCGGGCTTTGTTTTCTTAAATTCGTGAGCCTTCAAGTCATGCTTTTTCAGCAGATCATAAAAATCGGCCCGGTACTTACCCGCGAGCTTGGCGGCTTGGCTGACGTTGCCTTCCGTCATGGACAATACTTGAATGAGATAGTCCCGTTCGAAGGCATCGCGCGCGTCTTTCAACGGTCGTAGTCCTGCGCTCGACTCCTCGACCCCTTCCGAGGAAAAACTCGACGCGCGTTCGACTGCAACGCTTTTCCCTTGCAGGACGTAGTCCTCCGTTACCGTGTCGCTCTGAGTCATCGCCACCGCGTACTCAATTGTGTTCTCCAACTCACGCACGTTACCAGGCCAGTCATGCAGCATGAGTTTGCGCAGCGCCTCAGGCGTCAACCCCTTCACTTCCTTCTTCATGTGCTGGCAATATTTCTTCAAAAAATGCTCCAGCAGCGGCACGATATCGTCCTTGCGCTCGCGCAACGGCGGCAGATAGACTGGAATCACATGAATCCGATAGAACAAGTCGTCGCGAAATAAACCTTTGCGTACTTGATCTTCAAGGTCCTTATTGGTCGCGACGATGACCCGAACGTCGACTTCGAGCGGCACTTCGCTGCCGACTGGATAGAACTGTCTCTCCTGCAAGACGCGCAAAAGCTTCGATTGCGTGGCGCGCGGCATGTCGCCGATCTCGTCGAGAAACAGCGTGCCGCCGTGCGCCTGGGTAAACAGTCCGCGCGTACTCTTAACCGCCCCGGTAAATGCTCCCTTTTCGTGACCGAACAACTCACTTTCGAGCAGCGACTCGGGCAGCGCCGCACAGTTTAAGGCAACAAACGGCTTGTCCTTGCGATCGCTCGCCAGGTGTATCGCCTTGGCGATCAGTTCTTTTCCAGTGCCGCTTTCACCGTGGATATGAACCGTAGAATCGAGCTTGGCGATGCGCGACACCACGTCGAGCACGGCGCGCATCTTGCCGCTGCGCGCGATGATGTTGGCGAAATCGAAGCGCTCGTTGATAATGTCTTTGAGCCGTTTGATCTCGTAATTGAGCTTGCGATTTTCCAACGCGCGCTCGATCTGCATCAGCAAATCGGAAGGCTCGAACGGTTTGGTCAAGTAGCTGTAAGCACCCCGGCGCATCGCCTCCACCGCGCTTTCAATGCTGCCGTGCGCTGTCAGGATGATCGTCGGCACGTCGGGATTGATACCGCGAAACTCATCCATCAACGCGAGACCGTCGCCGTTGGCGAGCATAAGATCGACGATGCAGAGATCAAAAAGCTTTTCCTTGAGCGCGCTGACCGCTTGCGCCTCGTCCGCGGTGGCGATCACGTCATAATCCGCCGACTCGAGCCGCATGCGGATCAGCTCCAGCAAGTTAGGATTGTCGTCGACGACCAGAATTTGACCCTTAGCCATGTCGCGCTCTACCTGCCGCGCTCGCGTCGTTTTTGATCGATCTCGATATCCACTTGCTTGGACTTTTCGATGACCTGCTTGGTTTTTTCAATTTCCTGCTTGATTTTTTCGAGCTCAAGGCGCGACCTCTCGATTTCTTGCTTTGACTTTTCCATCGCCTGGCGGTTCTGCTCAAGTTCTCGTTGTGATTTTTCAATCGCCTGACGCGACTTCTCGATGTCTCGCTTGGAGTCTTCGACCTCTTCTAAAACCCCCACCCAAACTTTTGCGGGCTCGGCCCAAGGGCTCGCGGGATATACCGAAACGACTTGCGAAAATGACCCCAAGGCCTTGTGCAGATCCCGCTGAGGATTTTGTGGATGGGCGTAGACCAGCCCCATCCTGTACACCGCAACGTCAGCCGGTGGCTTCTCTTGCGCCGCGGCGGCGACGTGTTGAAATGCCTGCAGCGATCCGTCGAAATCTCCGCGAACCAGCAGCTCGTTGGCCGTTGCCAGCGTCTCGCGCATCTCGCGGCGCCGATTCGATTCCCGCAACAGGCTGCAACCGGATAGAAATATTAGCAGGGCAAGACAAAAATAAAAGTACTGCCCTTGCCTAGCTCGCTCTCGGCCCATATTTTTCCGCCGTGGGAGGCAATAATACTATTGGCAATCGCCAGACCGAGACCCGTGCCCTGCCGTGCGTGCGGCGTCCGGCGGTTTCCTTGATTAAATTTTTCGAAGATCGACGTCAAGCTTTCCGCGGGAATTCCTGGCCCCGAGTCTTTCACAGAAATTGCCAGTTTGCCATTGGCCGGCTTCGCCGCGACGCCTACCAAGCCGCCCTTCGGTGTAAACTTGACCGCGTTGCCGAGCAAATTTCTCAGTACCTGAAGAATGCGCTCTGGGTCCATTCTTAACGGCGGCAGCGTCGCGTCCACCTCGCTTTCCAGCCGAATGCCTTTCGCCTCGACCAAAGGCGTGATCTCCGCGATCGCGCGTTTGATCAAAGGGTCGACGTGAGTGATCTCAAAATCGTAAGCCATCATGCCGGCTTCCATTTTCGACAGATCGAGCAGCGAATTAACGACGCTGATCAGACGATTGCTCTCTTCGGCCAGGATACTTAAAAGCTTGCGCTGCTTCTCCGTCGTGTCGCCACCGACCCCGTCAAGCAATAACCCAGTGCCCTCCTTGATCGAAGTCAGCGGCGTGCGCAGCTCGTGCGACATGGATGAAAAAAAGTCGGCTTTCATCCGGTCAATCTCATGGAGTTTTTCGCACATCGAGTTGATCGCCGCCGCCAGCTCGCCGATCTCCGGCGGCGAATGCACCACCAGTCTTCCTTCGAAGTTTCCACTCGCGATGTCGCGCGTCTTGCTTTTCAATAATCCAATCGGACGGGTGATGCTCTTGGTGATGAACAGCGACATCAGAATAATCGCCAGCAAACAAGCAATGGAAATCATCACCGAGACCTCGCCGGCCTGGTTGGTCGCCGCCGCCAGATCGGCAACCTTGGCGTGGGTCAACTGCTGCTGGTTTACACGAAGCTTCTCAAAAGAAGCCAGCATGGCGTCGATCAAGTTGTCCTTGTTCTGCTTGTACTGCGCTTGCGGGTACGGTTTCTTAGCGCGCACCAGGCGCGCCTCCTCATCGACAATCTCGTCGTAGCTGCGAAAATCGTTGGCAATCCGCTTAAGTACCGGAGTCGCCGCCGGATCTTCCACGGCGAACGCGCTTTCCAAGCGCCCTTCAAAGTCGATTTTCAATCGAACGAACTGCAGATACCAGGCTTCGTCCCGGGTAATCGTAAACTTCTGCTCGGCGCGACTTTGCGCCAACAGAAGATCGGCGAGCGTCTTTTCGTGATCAAGAATCCGATTGTCGACCTTCAGAATCGACTGAGTGAGATCGCGAAAGTAACGCAGTTGCAGAACGGCATAGGCGCTCGCCATCGCGACAATCAGGAAAATCGCCAAATAGCCGATCGTCAAGCGGGAAAATAAACTTAAGCGCACTGGCGTATTTTCCTCGCTCGCGGTGTCGCAGTCTAGCGCGCTCGGGGACCCGGCGGCAATTCGCACCGTTCCCTCTGGTCCCCATCCGCCGCCAGCAGTTTCTGGCCGAACTGCTCCAGTCGGCGGTCGGCATTGAGATATCCGGACTGCGCATGGCCTAAATGTTTTCCTATCAGGGCGAACTCCTCTTTAAATTTGCCGAAGTCGCCTTGCAGGCGGCTTAAGTACTGGATGATTTCCTGGGCGCGATCTTCGATCTTCATGCCTTTCAAACCTAAAACGATCGCCTGCAGGTAAGCATAGAGACTGTTCGGCGACACCGGCACCACGTGCTTCGTCATGGCATAATGACTGAGGCTTTTCTCTTCGGGCGCGTCGTCTTTGATGATCGTCTCATAGTAAACGTTTTCCGCCGGGATATACATAAGCGCGAAATCGTAAGTGCCTTCGTCCGGTAAAATATACTTTCCGGCGATGGCATCGACGTGCTTTTTAACGTCGGCGACGAACTGTTTTCTCGCCCGGCCTTTTTCGTCGTCCGCCGCCGCCTCGACGATGCGCCTGAAATTTTCCAGAGGAAATTTCGCATCCACCGGCACCAGGGATGCGCCCAGTTTGATCACGGCGTCGACCTTCTCGCCACTGCGAAAACTATGCTGCGTCGAGAAATGCTGCGGCGGCAGGATCTGCGCCAGCAAATCTTCGAGAAAAAACTCGCCCAAGCCGCCTCTGAGCTTCGGCGCCCGGAGGATTTCTTGCAGCGAGGCGATGTCCTTGCCGACCTCGTAAATTTTTCGGTTGGCTTCTTCGAGCCCGCCGAGGCTGCGTTGCACGTTGCCGACCACGCGGGCGGCATTGTCCAAGCGTTCGCCCAAACTCTGCTGCGTCTGGTTCAACACGGCGGCGTTTTCTTTCAGCCGCTCGCTGACGTGGCCGAGCATCTGTCCCAACTGTTGCTGGATCGATTGCGCGTTGTTGTCGAGCCCCTGGCTGAACTGCGCGCGCAGCTGCTCGATCTGCTGCTGCAATAGCAAGAGCGACTGATCATCGCGTTTTTCTTGCAGCAACGATCGCACCCGGCTTAAAAAAATCCATCCGAGAAAAACCAAACCCAAAACCGCGGTGAGAATCAAAACAAGGGAGTTCGACAGTTCCACGATGAACCGTGGCGCAATCAGAGGAGTCTAACGGCGTATTCCAAGATCTCGCTGAGTTTGCGGATTTGCGTCGCGCGCATGGACCTTTCTTCGCGGGGTGCGTTGAAATAATCATCGACGCTTTTCTTCATGTTCCATTCCAACAATTCCACGCACTGTTCGATGCTCATTTTTTCCGAACGGCGGCGGCGCGCTTGGTGCAGCTCGTTGATCTGGATGACCTGACCCATACAAGCGGTTAGCATAGGGAAGCCTGAGAAATTGTCAAGGCCCAAAGCCCGCCACCGCCGGCTCCTGTTGCGTCACGCAGTGAAGCGCGCCCAAGCCGGCGACCACTTCGTTGCAGCGAAGGCCGATGACTTTTCGTTCCGGAAACAATTCTTGCAAAATTCCCAGCGTCTTGCCGTCGCTGGGATCATCGAAGACCGGCACCAGCACGATCCCGTTGGCAATATAAAAATTGGCGTAGCTCGCCGGCAAGCGCGCACCGTCGTCATACACCGGCGCCGGACAGGGCAGCGCGACGACCGACAATTTTTTGCCGTTTTGATCCGTGGCGCCCTGCAATCGTTCGAAGTTGTTTTGCAAAAAACCGTAATTTTCGTCTTTGGCATTCGATTCGACGGCGCATAGGACCGTCGTCGGATCGACGAATCGCGCGATATCGTCGATGTGTCCGTCGGTGTCGTCGCCGACGATCCCTTCATCGAGCCAGATGACATGGCTCACGCCCAATGATTCTTTAAGGCGCTCCTCGATCTGGCTGCGGCTCAAATGCGGGTTTCGATTCGCATTCAAAAGACACTGTTCCGTGGTCAGACACGTGCCCGCGCCGTTCACCTCGATCGAACCGCCTTCAAGAATGATCTCGTGCGCGAAAACCGGTATATTGAGCAGCCGGGCAATCTCGCGCGCGACTCGATCGTCGTCTTCGTAGGCCTGGTATTTCCCGCCCCAGCCGTTGAAGATCCAATCATTGCAGGCCAACGGCTGATCGTTGGAATCGCGCGTGACAAACGTCAATCCGTAGTCCCGCATCCAGACGTCGACGGTGGCAATCTTCAATAGCGTCACGTTCTCCGTGACGACGCCGGCTCTTTTCAATCGTAAGGTGACATCCAGTTCGGCCGCTTCGTCGTTGACCAGCAGATAGACCCGCTCGTGCGGCGTCAAGGCGCGGATCATTTGGAGCCAAACTTCGCGCACCTTTTCTAAATGAGCCGGCCAGGTCTCTCGATTGTGCGGCCACGAAAGCCAGGTGGCGCGATGAGGCGCCCACTCAGCGGGCATCGAGTAACCGAGGGATCGCGGCGTGTTGTTAGTATTTGCGGCAGCCATCGGACGATCGAAATGCAAGCAGCCGTCAGTCGCCCTTGTTGTCTTCGACCGCGCGCGACAACAACGCGCCGTAGGCATCGATGCGCCGATCGCGCAGGAACGGCCAACTCTGACGGGTTTCTTCGATTTTACCGAGATCACACTTGGCGAGCAGTATCTCTTCGCGCTCGCCGCCGGCATGCGCGACGATCTCGCCGAACGGACCGGCGACGAACGAATGGCCCCAGAATTTGATTTTGCCTTCGTGCCCGACGCGATTGACCGAAGCGACGTAAACTCCGTTGGCGACCGCATGCGAACGCTGGATCAGCTCCCAGGCCGCGCGTTGCTGCTGCGCCACCGCGCGCGGCTCGTTAGGAATCCAGCCAATGGCGGTCGGATAAAAAAGAATCTGCGCCCCCGATAAGGCGGCCAAACGCGCGCCTTCGGGAAACCATTGGTCCCAGCACACCAGCGCGCCGACTTTCGCGTAGCGTGTTTGAAAACTCGGAAAGCCAAGATCGCCGGGCGTGAAATAAAATTTCTCGTAGTAGAGCGGATCATCGGGGATATGCATCTTGCGGTACTTGCCCGCAATCGCCCCGTCGGCGTCGATGACGACGGCCGTGTTGTGATAGATGCCAGCCGATCTTCTTTCGAACACCGAAGCGACAATGACGATCTCCCGCTCGGCAGCGAGCGTGCTCAAAGCGTCCGTGGTCGGACCAGGAATCGACTCGGCCAATTGAAAATTCTTGGGGTTTTCGCTCTGGCAAAAGTAACGCGAGCGAAACAATTCCTGCAGACAAATGATCTGCGCGCCTTTTTTCGCCGCCGTTGAGATTCGCTCGACGGCTTTGTTTAGATTGGCCGATAGCTTGTCGCCGGCGCTCATCTGGATGAGCCCCAACGCAACC
This sequence comes from Binatia bacterium, assembly GCA_050735675.1. Classification (GTDB taxonomy): domain Bacteria; phylum Desulfobacterota; class Binatia; order UBA9968; family UBA9968; genus DP-20. Next base: position 18,666 of record JBOHVN010000330.1, read on the forward strand.
TTCTCTTTAGTCGAATTGCGCGCCATGGCTTCCCTTTGCTCAGGTCAACTAATGTACAGTTTAAAAGTAAAAAAAGGGAGAGGAAAGGGATCCCCTTCCTCTCCCCAAAACCGCTGGCCGCGCGTTTACTTGAGATGCTGAGCGAAGAACGATTTAGTTTTTTCCCAGGCGTCTTTCGCCGACGCTTCGTGGTAGCTGCCGCGGTCGTCGCAGTTAAAACCGTGGCCGGCCTCGGGGTAGACTTCCATTTGAAACGACACGTTTTTGTTGGTCAACTCGGCTTTGATTTGGCCAACCTGATCCATCGGAATCAGCTGATCCTTGGCGCCGAAGAAGAGATACATCGGGCACTTGATCTCGCCCGTGCGTGACAGCGGGCTGGGGTTGCCCATCGGAATGCCGCCGCCGTAGTAGGGCACCGCGGCTTTGACGTCGTTGGCGTGATGCGCCGCCGCCAGATAGGTAAGCCGGCCGCCCATGCAAAAGCCGACGACGCCGATGGAACCCGACTTGACGTTGCTCTGCGATTTGAGGTGCGCGACCGCCGCGCCCACGTCTTGCATCGCCTTGGGATCCTGCACCCGTTGTAAGGTTGCGATCGCCTTGCCCATGTCGGAGTAAGGGATCAGCCGTTCCGACTCGCGGTGATAAATATCGGGCGCGATCGCGACGTAGCCCTCGGCGGCAATCCGTTCGGCAACTTTTTTAATATGGTCGTTGACCCCGAAAGCCTCCTGGATGACGACGACGCCCGGAGAGTTGCCGCCGTCCTGCGGTTGCGCGACGTAGGCATCCATCTTGCCGTCGGAAGTGTTCAACTGCACGGTTGAGCTGCTGACGTCCATGAGTAGACCTCCTGAGTCATAGATAGATTGGGAAGTGACTTTCTCTATCAGATTTTATTTTCGCGGTCTACCCTCGCGCCACGCCTATTTCCGGGAAAAATCCAAGATCCGCTCGCAGACCTTTTGCGTCGTCTGCTCCGGGGGCATGACGTTCCAGAAATCGGCCTTCGGCAGAAGTTCGCGGAGGTAATGCGCGCCAGAGGTGGCGTGCGATGGGTCGTCACCGGGAATGATTAGCGCCTGGGCTTTAACGCCCATGACTTCTTCGGGCTCGGCGCCGGTGGCCGTGTCGCGATCGAATAAACTGCGGCCGCTAGTGATGATCATGCCGAGATAGCGTTCGAGATCCTGTGCCGCAAAGCGATCGGCAAAAGCGGCGTCGCGCGCGATTAGCGTCGCCCATGGCCCTCCCTGCGGATCCATCCAAAAGCTCTTACTGCCGCGCGCCCGCTCGACGACGCCTCTGAGCCCTTTTTCCCTGGCGAAGTTGTAGTGGCGCCGGAATCGCTCCTGGCTGTTCGCTTTCCAGCGATAACCACCCACCGGCCAGTGAAGGATCAAACCACGCGTCGCTTCCGCATAATCAACGCCAAAGGCCAGTGCCACCGAGCAACCCATGCAGCCGCCCATGATCCAAGCGGATTCGATTTTTAAATGATCGAGCAGCGCCTTGCCGTGGCGCGAGTAGCGCGCCCAACCGAGTCGTTCCACGCGTCCGCCGGATTGGCCACATTCGCGCCGGTCGTAAAGAATGACGGTATGTTCGGCCGCGAGCGCCTGAATCGCATCAATCCCCGTCCACGCGCTCGCGACGCGCCATTTGTCGATCGTGGCGTCGAATCCGCCCGGCGCGCACATCAGGATCGCCGATCCAGAGCCATGAGTTTCGTAGTAAGTTTCGATTCCGTCGATGGTGGCAGTTGGCATTGTTCCTCCGTTCTTAGGCTGGACATCGGTATTTGTGGCACGTAAGATTTAGCACGCTCCTAGTTAGGAGAAAAGTTCATATCGGTGCCGGAGGTTGCATGGCAAATAATGAGGCTGAACAAAGATTCGGCGAGTTACTGGATGTGATGGCGCGGCTGCGCAGCGAAACCGGCTGCCCGTGGGACAAAGAACAAACTCACGCCTCGCTCAAACCATGCTTGCTCGAGGAAACCTACGAGCTGCTCGACGCGCTGGACGACGGCGATTCGAAAAAACTAAAAGAAGAACTGGGCGATGTTTTGCTCCAGGTCGTCTTTCACTCTCAGATTGCCGCGGAAGAAGGCCGCTTCAGCGCCACCGATGTCATTTCACAGCTCACTGAGAAACTCATCCGCCGCCACCCTTACGTCTTCGCCGGCGAAGCGCTGCCGGAGGATACCGCTGCGGTTTTGAAGCAGCGCCTCCGGATCAAAGCCGGCGAGAGAAAGGCCGGCGACTTGAAATCTGCTCTCGGGAACGTGCCGAAAGCGATGCCGGCGTTGGCCCGCGCTCAGAGTGTCACGCGAAGAGCTGCGCATTTGGGTTTCGACTGGTCCGATGTCGAGCCGGTTTGGATAAAAATCGAAGAGGAAATTAAGGAGCTCAAACAGGCCGCGGCTTGCGGCGATAAAGCGCGCACCGGCGAAGAACTAGGGGATCTACTCTTCTCGGTCGTCAATCTCGCGCGTTTTCTCGATGTCGAGGCCGAAGATGCGCTGGCGCAGACTATCGATCGCTTCACGGCCCGGTTTCATTACATCGAGCAGAAACTGCAACAAGAGAGCAAGAGCGTCGATCAGTCCTCGCTCGAAGAGATGGACCGGCTTTGGGAAGAGGCGAAAAAACTCGAATCCCAGGGAAAGCTCACATGAGCGCGCAACAGCCGAGAGTTGTTTTCCTCGACGCCGCCACCTACGGCGAAATCTCGCTTCAAAGATTCACCGACAGGTGGAATTGCACGGTCCATCAAATCACGAACCCCGATGAAACACTCTCGCGGTTAGCCGGTCACTCGATCGCAGTCGTCAACAAAGTCGTCATCGACAAAGCTATATTGAGCTCACCCGAGACGCGCGATCTAAAGCTCGTCGCGGTAGCGGCCACAGGCACCGACATCATCGATCGTGAAGAAGCAACGCGACGCGGCGTCAAAGTTTGCAATGTACCCGGTTACGCGACGCAGTCGGTGGCGCAGTTTACGTTGGCGCTGATGTTGGAATTGGCGGCGCGGGTTGGGAAGTACGTTAACGCCGTGAACGCGGGCGAATGGCAAAAGAGCCCCGTCTTTTCTCTCCTCACCTACCCAGCAACCGAGCTCAACGGCAAAAAGCTCGGCATCGTCGGCTATGGCAGCATCGGCCAAGCCGTCGCGCAAATGGCGCGCGGCTTCGGCATGAAGATTCTAATTGCCGCGCGTCCCGGCGCCGCCGGTTCGATTCCGCAAGGACGAATGGCGCTCGACCGATTGCTCCGAGAGGCCGACATCGTCTCACTCCATTGCCCGCTCGCGCCGCAGACGAGAAATCTGATCAACGAACGGAGTCTTTCCCTGATGAAACCAACTGCGTTGCTGATCAACACCGCCCGCGGCGCCCTGATCGACGAAGCCGCGCTGATCGCCGCGCTGCGAAAAAAGCAAATCGCCGCTGCCGCCCTCGATGTCCTGAGCAAAGAACCGCCTCCAGCAGATCATCCGATGATCCAAGCCGCCAAAGAACTGGACCACTTAATCGTCACGCCGCACACGGCGTGGTCGGCGCGCGAAGCGCGCGAGCGGCTGCTCCAAGAAGTCGAAGAAAACATCGACGCATTTCTACACGGCCGCGACAGAAATAGCGTCGCCTAGAAAAATTCTAGTTTCAGCCGGCACCCGACGCGTAACCCCAGCCCGAGGCTTTACGCCGCCAGATTCGCTCCTTCTGAGCGCGGCGCTTCCAACTCGGTGTAGCAAACTCAAATGGTGGGGAGCATTCCTTCTATGATCCGAACCAGCGATTGAGAGCGGCGACTCAGCAGGCTAAAACGGAATATCGTCGTCCAAAGGCGGCGCGCCGCCGCCACCGCCGATATCGTCCGAGCCGGCCGAATCCATCTCCGGGGCTACGCGGGAGCCGCCGCCACCGCCGAGGAAACGAATGCGCTGGGCGACGATCTCGGTGACGTAGCGTTTGGTGCCGGTCTTATCGTCGTAGCTGCGCGTGCGAATACTGCCTTCGACATAGACTTGGCGACCCTTCGCCAGGTACTGCCCGCAGGTCTCGGCCTGTTTTCCCCAAACCACGATGTTGTGCCACTCGGTTCTCTCTTGCCGCTTGCCGTCGCGATCGTTCCATTGTTCGGATGTGGCGATGGAAAAATTTGCCACTGCACTGCCCGTTTGGGTAAAGCGGACTTCGGGGTCCTTACCCAGGTTGCCGATTAAAATCACTTTATTCACTGACATATCAGTCTCCAAGCTGCCGGAATCAAACTTTCCGGCTCGAGGGTTGAGCCAACTTAACGCCGGCCTGCACCGGTGTCAATCATTTCTCGCGTTGATTTTTGCCCGGCCAAGAACTAATATAATTCATCTAATTTCCATCGTTTGCGCAAATCAAGTTTATAATAATCTTGATGTTTTACCTCGCCCAGCTTGGTGTATTGTTTGCCATCACGGTGCCGCTGGCAATTGTCACTATTTTGTCGGGGCCTTTCGATCCGCACGGCAAGCGCGTCTATCGCATCAGTCAACTCTGGACCTGGTTTATTTTGCGCCTGGGCGGGATTTCCCTCAATGTCAGAGGGCTGGAGAACATTAAACCGGGCCAGCAATATATTTTCATGGTCAATCATCAAAGTAACATCGACATCCCGGTACTGATTCAAAGCGTGGTCGAGTTTCAGCTCCGCTGGCTCGCCAAGAAAGAACTTTTGTGGGTCCCGTTTTTTGGCTGGGCCATGTGGGCGAGCAAACATATTACCGTCGATCGAGCGAATCCTTTGGCCGCGGTCAAGAGTCTGAAGCGCGCTAAAGAACGAATCGCGGCGGGGATTTCCATCGTCGTTTTTCCGGAGGGAACCCGCAGCCGCGATGGGCGCTTGCTGCGCTTTAAGAAAGGCGGCTTCCTGCTTGCGGTGCAGACTGGCACCAAAATCGTTCCCGTCACGATCAACGGCAGCGCCAATGTGTTGCCTGCCGGCGGGTGGAGATTGCGCTCCGGCACGATCGAAGTCTTCATCGATAAACCGATTGCCGTCGAGGGTTATCGCGCCGGCAAATTGCGCGCGCTCACCGAACAGGTGCGCGAGACTATCGCCGCCCGTCTTCAGCAGCCGACCACGCCTCAAGTGAAACCTGCAGTCGCAGAATCTGTCACCGTCAGTCGACAATTGCAAAAAAGCGCGCGTGAACATGGATACGCTTAAAATCATCCCGCTTGGCGGCCTCGGCGAGTTCGGCCTCAATATGATGCTGATTGAATTTGGCGATGCCGCCATCGCTGTCGACTGCGGCCTCATGTTCCCGAGCGCGGATCTCCTGGGCATTGATCTGGTGATTCCGGACGTAAGCTACCTGCTCGATAACCGCGACAAGCTCAAAGCCATCGTGCTCACCCACGCGCATGAAGATCACGTCGGCGCCTTGCCCTATATTCTGGAGCACTTCGACGTACCGATCTTCGGCACGCGGCTGACGCTTGGCCTGCTGGCGAATAAATTGAGAGAACATGATCTGGAGGATACGGTCGATGTGCGCGAAATCACCGCCGGCGCGCCGTGGGATATCGCGCCGTTTCGCGTTGAAGGCATTCGCGTGACGCACAGCTTGATGGACTGCTTGGCGCTGGCGCTCGAAACCCCGATCGGCACGGTCATTCACACCGGCGATTTTAAAATCGATAACACGCCCATGGAAGGCGAAATGTTCGACTTCCAGAGATTCGCTGCTTACGGCGAGAAAGGCGTGCTTTTACTCCTCTCCGACTCGACCAATGTCGAGCGCTCGGGGCACACGCCCTCGGAGCGCGAAGTCGGCACTCATCTGGAACAGATTATTCAGCGCAGCAGCGGGAAAGTGCTGGTCTCCACCTTTTCATCGAGCATCCCGAGAATCCAACAGGTCGCCGATATCTCCGAGCGCTGCGATCGGCGCATCGTGTTGAGCGGACGGAGCATGATCCGCAACAGCCAGGTCGCCGCCGAGCTGGGATACTTGCAACTGCCGCGCAACGCCATGACCGAGAACGAACGCTGGCACGATCTGCCCTCCGATCGCCTCACCTTTCTTACCACCGGCAGCCAGGGCGAGCCGTTGTCGGTGCTGCACCGCGTCGCATTGAACGATCACAAAACGATCAAGATCGACCGCGGCGATACGGTGATTCTCTCGTCGAAATTTATTCCGGGCAACGAAAAGACCATTGCCAATTTGATCAATCATCTCTACCGGCGCGGCGCCGAAGTGCACTACGAAAAAGTCTCCGAGATTCACGTGTCGGGACACGCGAGCCAGGAGGAGCTCAAAACCATGCTGCAGCTCACCCGGCCGCGCTATTTCGTGCCGATTCACGGCGAATATCGCCATCTCGTGCGGCACCGGCGGCTTGCCCAGGACGTCGGCATTCCGGAAGAAAACTGCTTCATCCTCGAAGACGGCGACGTGCTGGAGATGACCGCCAACAGCGCGCAAAAAATCAATCCGATTCAGGTGGGAAAAGTTTTCGTCGACGGAAAGGGAGTCGGCGACGTCGGCGACATAGTCATCCGCGACCGGCGCCATCTCTCGGAGGACGGCATGGTGCTCGCTGTCATGGCGATCCACCAGCAGTCCGGCGAGCTCGTCGCCGGGCCGGATTTAGTCTCCCGTGGTTTTATGAGTAGCGAAGAGAGCGAAGAAGTTTTGGAGCACGCTAAAAAAGTCGTTCTCGAAACTTTAAGCGGCATGAACCGCGAAACTCGCGCCGATCCCGCCGAGCTCAAAGAGGAAGTGCGCAAAGCGCTGCGCCGTTTCTTTAGAAAGAAACTGGAGCGCCATCCGGTGGTTCTGCCGTATATCATCGAAACTTGAGGAAACTCGTCTATGCCTGCTGCTCCGGAGAAAAGCCGGCTCCATCGGGAAATTTGGGGTGTGGTGATCGGCCTCACCGCTTTGCTGATCGCCCTCAGTTTGATCTCGTATAACATCAACGACCGCTCGCTCAATAGCCCCTCGGGCGCGCTCGACACGCATAACTGGGGCGGCTTTGTCGGCGCCTTTCTAGCCGATTTATTGCGCCAGGGTCTGGGCCTTTCCTCTTACCTGTTGCCGGTTTTTCTCGCCATAGCGGCGGCGCAGATGTTTCGCAGAAGCGACCGCGGCATCGCGTTCAGCAAAGCCCTGGCGTACACGATTTTATTGCTGAGCGCGGGGGTAGTGCTGAGCGTCGTCATCGACACCGAAAGCGCCCGCGACGCCGGCGGCATTATCGGCGGGTTCTTGGAAGAAAGCGTGCTCGTGCCGCTCTTCGGACGATTGAGCGCAGTCCTGATCGCGTGCTTTACCATGCTCTTGTCGATCATGCTGCTGACGCAAAATTCGCTGCTGGACATTGCCGGCTACACGAGAAAAAATCTCGGCGAGTTTGGCAAATCGCTCGTTCCCGCCATCACTAATCGTCTAAAAGAGTTCAAAAATAAGAAAGAAAAACGCAAGGGCGAGAACACCAAGAAGGAGAAAAAGGACTATGTGCCGCCGCCGATCGTCCTGAAAGAGGAATACCCAGACGAACCGGCGAAAAGGCCGCAGAAAAAACCGGCGCTGCCTCCCGAGCAATTCAAGCTTCCGCAAGTGGGTGAAGGCTACAAACTGCCGCCGCTCGAGTTGCTCGACCCGCCCGACGGCGAACAGTTCAAAGTCGATACCGAGACGCTGCAAGCCAACTCACTCATCCTGCAAAAAAAGCTTGAAGATTTTGGCGTCGAAGGAGAAGTGGTGGCGGTGCGCCCGGGGCCGGTCATCACCGTGTACGAATTCAAGCCCGCACCCGGCGTCAAAGTGCGCCGCATCGTGCTGTTGGCGGACGATCTCGCCATGGCACTGCGCGCCGTGAGCGTGCGTATTCTTGCGCCGATTCCCGGCGAGTCCGTGGTCGGCATCGAAATCCCCAACCCGCGGCGAGAAACCGTTTTCCTGCGCGAAGTGATCGAATGCGAAGCTTATCGCAACACCGACTCCAAGCTCACCTTGGCGCTCGGAAAAGACATTGGCGGCACGCCGTTTGCCACCGACTTGGCAAAAATGCCTCATCTGCTCGTCGCCGGCGCCACCGGCACGGGCAAGTCAGTGTCCATCAATGCGATGATTTTGAGCATTCTTTACAAATCGAGCCCGCAAGACGTCAAATTCATCATGGTCGATCCCAAGATGCTCGAGCTGACGGTGTATGAGGATATCCCCCACTTGCTGGTGCCCGTCGTGACCGACCCCAAAAAGGCGGCGGCGGCGCTTTTCTGGGCGATGGATGAAATGGACCGGCGCTATCGTCTAATGAGAGACAAGGGCGCGCGCAATATCGACAATTACAACCGGACGCTGGAACGTGAGGCTGGCAACAAGAGGCCGGTAATCGATCTGACGGAGCCCGAACAAGAGGAAGACTCTACCGCAATCGGCGGCAGTCTCTCCAATGACGCGCCGTTGACCCATGAGAAGCTGCCGAAAATCGTCATCATCATCGACGAATTGGCCGATCTTATGATGACTGTCGGACGCGACATCGAGGAATATATCACCCGCCTGGCGCAAAAGGCGCGCGCCGCCGGTATTCATCTAATCCTGGCGACGCAACGCCCGTCCGTCGACGTGATCACCGGTTTGATCAAGGCCAATTTTCCGGCGCGTATTTCTTTTCAGGTCACCTCCCGCGTCGACTCGCGCACGATTTTGGATTCCATGGGCGGCGAGAAGCTTTTGGGGAACGGCGATTTGCTTTTCCTGCCGCCGGGAACTGCGCGTCTGATCCGCGTGCATGGCGCCTTCGTCTCGGACCAGGAAGTTCGCCGCGTGATGAAATTTCTCAAGCAACAGGGGCGGCCGAGCTATCGCCCGGAAGTCCTCGAAGCAAAAAAAGAGCGCGATTCGGCGGCAGCAGCCGACGAGGAATATGACGAAATGTACGACCAGGCAGTTGCTATCGTCACCGAAACCCAGCAAGCTTCGATATCTATGGTCCAAAGAAGATTGCGGGTCGGATACAATCGAGCCGCGCGAATGATCGAACAGATGGAGAGGGATGGTGTCGTCGGTCCGGCCGACGGCGCCAAGCCACGAGAAGTTTATGCGCGAAAGATCGAAGACTAAGCTGGCCTGCCAACTGGCAGGCAGCCTGGCCGTTGCCGTCACGCTGCTCTGCGGCATCCGACTGAGCGTCGCCGCCGACCGCAACGAGGCTGAGGCAATCGTCGGGCGCTTACAGAAAAACTATGACGCGACGGCGGATTTTGTCGCCGATTTCCGCCAGGAGACGGAAGTCAAAACCCTCAACCGAAGCCTTAAAGCGTCGGGAAAAGTTTCTTTTAAGCGGCCCGGCAAGATGCTCTGGCTCTACGAGGAACCGAAAGGACAGTTTGTGCTCGCCGACGGCAAGCATCTTTATTTCTACCAGCCGGACCAAAATCAGGTCATCAAGAGCCCTCTAAAAAATGCTTTCCGCGGCGATATTCCGCTGTCGTTTTTGTTGGGGTTGGGCAATTTAAAAAAGGATTTCAACGCGACGCTCAAGGGGGCCGAAAACAACCAATACGTGCTCCGCTTGGAGCCCAAAGGTGAGGCCGGCGGCTATGGCGAGATCCTCATGGGCGTCGACAAGACATCCGCGGACATCGTCTGGGTGAGCGTGCGCGACGCCGCCAATAATCTCACGACACTGCGCTTCTCCCGGATGCGCAAAGGAGTCGGGTTAAAAGATTCGTTATTCCAAGTGCAGATTCCCCAAGGCGCGGACGTGGTGGAATTGGGTCAATGAACCGAGTCAAGCAAAAATTCAATATCGTCAGTCTCGGCTGCGCCCGCAACCTGGTCGATTCCGAGGTCATGGCGGGACTGCTGCACAAAAACGCTTACGAGATCGTCCAGGAGACGGCGGAGGCCGACATTGTACTGGTGAATACCTGCGGCTTTATCGGTCCAGCCAAAGAAGAATCCATCGAGACCATCCTCGACATTTCGCGCCTCAAAGAAGCGGGAAAAGTCCGAAAGCTTATCGTCGCCGGCTGTCTGTCGCAGCGCTATCCGGATGAATTAGCCAAAGAATTGCCCGAAGTCGATCTGTTCATCGGCACCGGCGAGGTCCCGCGCATCGTCGAGATTCTCCGCGAACACGAGGCCAATACCACGAAGCGTCAGTATGTCGGCGTGCCGAGTTATATCTACGATCAGTTCACTCCGCGGCTGAGATCGACACCGTCTTATACGGCCTTTGTCAAAGTCTCCGAAGGCTGCGATCACAAATGCGCGTTTTGCATAATTCCTCAGCTGCGCGGCCCGCACCGCAGCCGTTCGATCGACTCGGTCGTCGAAGAGACGATGCTGCTCGGCCAAAACGGCGTGAAAGAAATCAATCTCATCGCTCAGGATCTTACGGCGTACGGTCGCGATCGAAAAGACGGCACCACGCTGCATGGTTTATTAAGGGAAATGGCGCAGGTCGACGGCATCGAATGGATCCGCCTCTTATACGCTTATCCCAACTTTCTCGACCAGCCGCTGCTCGAAGTCATCCGCGATAGCGGCAAGATCTGCAAATATTTTGATATTCCATTTCAGCATGTCAGCCGATCGGTCCTGCGGCGCATGCGGCGCGGCAAGAGCGGCAGCGAAGTTCGAGAAGCGGTGGAGAAGCTTCGCGGCGCCATCCCGGATCTGACCTTGCGCACCTCGCTAATCGTCGGTTTTCCGGGAGAAACGGAAAGCGATTTCGCGGAGCTTTTGGACTTTGTCGAAGTAACTCAGTTCGAGCGGCTCGGCGTGTTCAAGTATTCCGAAGAAGAAGGCACGGCCGCGGCGCGCATAACTGCGCGCGTGCCCGAAGATGAAAAAGAGCGGCGCTGGCAGGAAATCATGGAGCTACAGTCGTCAATTTCACGAAAAAAGAACGAGGCCTTGATTGGCGCCATTCAGCGGGTTATCATTGACGACGTTGATCGTGAGTCCGACAAATTGACCGGTCGCACGCAAAGCCATGCCCCGGAAGTGGACGGTGTTGTATTGATCGAGGGGGGCGATTCCAACGATGAACTAACGAATTTGCCCGGTGAAATGATCAACGTCAAAATCATCGGCGCGCTAGACTACGACTTGATGGGTGAAAAACTCCATGCCTAAAGCCGATCTTGAAAAAGAAAAAAAACAGCGAAGAGAGTTTCTGAAGCAGGCCTCAGAAATGCTCGAGGAAATGAAGCGGTCTCTGATGAAGGAAATGCAGGGACGCGTCAAAGAAGAGACCGAAGGCATCAAGGATGAAGGCCGTGACACTTACGATCTCGCTAGCGATGAGAGAGATCGCGAAATCAATTTTATTCTCAATGACCGCGAGCGCGAGAAGCTCCTGGCCATCGACGATTCTTTGCAACGCATCGCCGACAAGACCTACGGCATCTGTGAGAGCTGCGAGGGTGAAATCCAACTTGGCCGGTTAAAGATCCTTCCTTTTACGCGCCTGTGCGTTAAATGCCAGGAAGAAAACGAGCGAGAAGCAAAGCGCCAGAAGACCTTAGATAACGAGCGCAGCTATCGCAAGCTCGACCTCACTGATGTTGAAGACGACGGCTTTTAGTTTTGCGCTGTCTCGCGTCGGATCAGATCATCCTTAGAACTCCCAGTTTATGAGCGTCGAAGCCGCTTTCCACGGTGCCATCGACACTGAGTCGCAGCAACCCTCTCCCTCACATTGGCCCGCCCGCTCTCAGCAGGCTATGCGCAGTAAAAAAAGGGCACGACTTTCGTCGTGCCCATAGACTACCCATTCTAAGCGGTTTTTATCTCGCTGGCTATTCGCCTTTTGCGGGTATGAACTCGATGCTCGAGAGGTAATTCTTTTCGCCTTTTTTGGTATATTGCACGGAGGCAGCCGAGCCCAGCCCGATATCGGACATTTTAGCATTACTAGATTTGAGCTCCGTGATCTTGGTCTTCTGCGTGTAGTCGAGCGTCACCAGTTTACCGTCCTTGGTCACGACAATCATGTAGTTCTTCTCGGTGTCGAGCAATCCTATATCGCCGGCAACTTTCTCGGCCTTCGCCTTCTCGGCCTTTTTCTCCTGAGCGATCGAAGCTGAAGCGCCAAAAATTACAACCAGCGCAGCCATTACTGCCAGATTTCTAATCTGCGTTAACATCACGGTATTCCTCCTGATTAAGTAAGTCGCCTTCTCAGACAAACATTTCAACTATTCGCCCTTTGCCGGCCTATACTCGACGCTGGAGGCAACGTTCTTCTCACCAGATTTCGTATAGGTCACGGTTGCCGAGGAGCCGAGACCAATGTCAGCCACCTTTCCCGGCGTCGGAGTGATTTGGGTAACTTTGGTCTTGTTATCAAAATCCAAGGTCACCAACTTGCCTTCCTTGGTAACAAGAATCATATAGTTCTTGTCCGCATCGAGAAGGCCAACATCGCCTTTTGCTTTTTCAGCCTTTGCTTTCGCCGGGGCAGCAGCCTTTGCCTCCGCAGCCGGCGCCGGAGCTGGTTTCGGCGCTGCCGCCTTGGCCGCGGGTTTCGGCGCCATTTCTTCCTGGGTCGAACACGACGACAAGACAAACATCACAGAGACCGCTGCTATGCCGGCCACTGGAACGACCTTTTTCATTTGATTACCTCCCGTACGGTTGAGAAATTTTCGTTAAGTCAGGCACGATGTTTATCGTGACCCCACCACCTTCTCAATACGCTTTAAGTAGGATTTTATTCTTGGATTTCGCGCGAACCCAAATATCGGTAAGACTAGAGTTGTAGAATGAAATATTTCAGTCAATTCAGTGGTTTGCATGCGCTTAGAATTGATGTATTTTCACTCAAGTCGCAGTATTTATTCGTCCTAGATGTGAGGTGGAATATGTTACCGATTAAAGTCGTAATCGCCGATGATCACGCGCTCTTTCGCGACGGCCTGAGAAAAATTCTCTCGCTCGAAAGAGACATTCTCGTGGTCGGTGAAGCCGGCAACGGCGATGAAGTGCCAAAGATTGTCGAACGCACCAAGCCTGACGTTTTGCTTTTGGATCTAAAAATGCCCAAGGGCGACGTCGTGCAAAATCTTCTTGAAGTCGGCGCCAAAAGCCCGGCGACTCGAGTGATGATACTGACCGCGTTTTCAGATGAAGAAAATGTTTTAAACGCCGCGAAAGGCGGCGCTAAAGGCTACGTCCCGAAGGGTGTTCCGTCGGCAACCCTGCTGCAAGCGATCAAAGTCGTCTCGGCCGGCGGATTTTGGATTGACAGGGAAATCCCATCATGGGAAACCTTCCAGGAAATCGTTCAGGTTCAGGCGGGTGCAGGCGCGGCCGCCCCGCAGGTCGATGAAAGCATCAAGGCACTCACCAAGCGAGAGATGGAGATTCTAAGACTCGTCGCTGAAGGACTGACCAACGAAGAGATCGGCAAAAAAATATTTATCAGCGAAAAGACAGTGAAGACTCATCTCACCAACATCTTCGACAAGCTCAAAGTAAATAACCGCTTCAAGGCGGCGCTGCTGTTGATGGGGCAGTCAAACTAGCGCGGTTGGCGTAGAAATCGGTGAACCGTCATAACCCATGATGGGACAGCTCGCGAGGCATCATGCTTGCGATCGATAAAATCACACCCGAAGAAGATTGGCTGCTTCGCCGCGAGCGCGCCGTTGCGTGGTTGCGGGTGGCGTTCGCCGCCGTCGCCGTCGTCATCATCCAACTCAATCCGGAACGTGTCGCCCTTTTCCCGGAGCTGTCGTTTATTTCTCTTAGTTCCTTCTTCGTTTATAGTCTGGTGGTTCTCTATCTCGCGTGGCACAACAAACTTACCTCTTCGCCTCTCGGCATTCTGACAAACTCGCTCGACGTGGTGTGGATTGCCGTGATCGTTTTTTCCACCGGAGGATCACGCACGCCGTTCTTCTTTTATTATTCGTTCCCGGTCATTACGGCGAGCATTCGTTGGGGGCTCAAAGGCAGTCTCCCCGTCGCTCTGGTCGGCGTGACTCTTTATGTCGTGGTTCGCCTAAGCTTGGCGGCGGAGTCCATGGGCCGTCCCATTGGTATCGACGTACTTCTCGTGCGCAGCCTGTATTTAATTGTCCTGGCCGGCATCTTCGGTTACATCAGCGAATTTGAGAGGAAACAAAATCAGCGGCTGCTGACGCTCTCAAAAACCGCCGTCGAAGTGGCGGCGTTGCACGAGCGCCGCAGAATCAATTTCGAATTGCACGACGGCATACTGCAATCTCTCGCTACTCTGATCCTGCGCTTAGAAGCTTGTGGCAAACGTCTGCCGGATTCCGAGAAAGAAATGGCCGAAGAACTGCGGTCGCTGGAAGAACTCACTCGGGATTCAATGAAGCAAATCCGCCAGTTTCTCTCCGGCCAGCAATCCACCCCGTTGGTTGCGGGCACGCTGGTCGAAAAGCTGCGCGAGGAAGCCCGCTTCCTACGCGATGGCATGGGCCTGGATGTCATTATCGAGAGCGAGCCGGAAGATCTCGAGCTAGCGCCGGAGACCGAGCGCGAGGTGTATTACGTCCTGCGTGAGGCGTTGACCAACGTGACCCGCCATTCCCATGCCTCAAAGGTCGAAATTCAGCTAAGACGGAAAAACCGCACGCTGGAAGGATCGTTAAGTGACAACGGCGTGGGGTTCAGCCACGATGCTGTAAAAAACGGGAGCGGATTCGGCTTAAGCGGAATGCAACAAAGAATCAAAGAAATCGGGGGAGAACTTTCGATTAAGTCCTCCCCCGGGCAGGGAACTAATCTATCCTTCGCTGTGTCTTTGTCAGAATGAGTCCGAGAACCCAATCATTCTCAAGTTCGGCCAGGTAGCCGAGGCCTCATCTACCCGAAATTTGTTCCCGACAAATTCACCAGCTCAAGACAGCCAGCAAGGGCGTGTGACGGTAGCCCCCGATAGCCCAAAGGATCATTCGCCGCCTTTTTTGGCAATGTATTCGATAGCGGTAAGATAGTTCTTGCCGCCTTTCTCCGTGTATTGCACGGACGCGGCAGAACCGAGACCGATGTCATTTATCTTCGCCTTACCGGGTACCATCGCGGTAACTTTGGTCTTGGCGTTGTAGTCAATGGTGACCAACTTGCCGTCTTTAGTGACGACAATCATGTAGTTCTTTTCAGTATCCAATAGACCGATATCACCCGTAATCTTTTCCGCCTTGGCTTTTGCAGCCTTCTTTTCCTGTGCGACCGAGGGTGCCGCCGCTAACGCGGTCAGAAGCACCGCTCCTCCAGCATAGATTAAACACTTCTTACAGTTCATGTTTTCCTCCTGGTCCGTATTTAAACCCGCTTTCAATCGAAATGATTCGCTACTTTTTTGCGTTATACTGGAGAGCGCTCGCGCTGTTCTTAGCGCCCTGTTTCGTGTAAGTCACGGTCGCATTCGAGCCGAGCCCAACATCCGCCATTTTTGCTGCGCGCGGAGTGCGTTTGCTGACTTTAGTTTTCTCGTCAAAGTCCAAAGTCACCAGCTTGCCTTCCTTGGTAACTAGGATCAGATAATTTTTCTCTGTGTCCAAAAGACCAACGTCACCCCTCGCTTTTGTAACCTTGGCTTTCGCAGGTGCCGCTGCGGCTTTCGCTGCAGGTGCAGCTTTTGGTGCTGCCGCCGGCTTGGGCGCCATCTCCTCCTGCGTAGAACAAGCAGACAATGCAAACGCCAACGAGACAGCCGCCACCCCGCTGACTGGCAATAAATTTCTCATAACACCCCTCCTGTTATTGATAAGACTTAGGTCTAATCATTAGCTAAACCATTAGTCGTATACTTTAGCGTGACAGCCGTTGTCAAGCCGGATCTTTCAGAAATTTTCTGGCGGCTAAGGCAGTATTAAACAGGTCCTCGTTACATATTCCGGTCGTCATTCCGGGCAAGCCAGCAGGCGATTCCGCCAGAAGCGGATCAGTCTCAGGCTGAAGCTGGCGCGACCCGGAATCCAGGAAATTCAAAGAAAACTGGATTCCGCTTGCGCGGGAATGACCCCCAAGGCGCTCTGAGTTTTTAATCGAACTTCTGGGTCACCACACTAGAGCCTTATATGCTGAGTCAGAGCATCGAGAGCTAAGGGTTGGTGAAAGATCTTGGACTTTCCACCGACCCAAGGTCTTAGGTCACAGGGACTAATCGAAGGCATTCACTTGCGTGGAGACTTAAATGAATAAGGCGCGCTCAATCGCCTTTTCACGGGATCGCCTTCCGCCATTTACGCACGCGCTGGCGTTGCAACCCATTCCGATCAAACCTGCCCATGGAGCGCGCTATTTGCCCCGGAGAGAAACGTTCTTGGACTTACCCAAGAAATCCCCCTTTTCTCCGCGATCAAGTGGTGATTTACTCGAGCCAAGGGGCCAAGAACGCCAAGTGACGGGCCGAGGCTCGTCAGCCCAGACTGTGTGAAAACCCCGTTCATGGTTCGACTAGAGCTCACCACGAACGGTTGTGGGCTCATGAGAAATTACGGTAATGACTCAATTGACAACTCCACTCCAGTGTCATTCTGAGCACAGCGAAGAATCTGCTTTATTGCGACTTTTGCTGAAAGCCTGTACTGGTCGACCAAAATGAGTCACTACCGAAATTACTTACTTATTATTAGCCGTTCGTCCTGAGACTCGTCGAAGGGCAAGGCTAATTTTTTCACAGGCTCTGAGCCTGCCGAAGGGGTCGAAATAACGATTTGTTTTTCTTTGCGTTCCTTCGACCGCGCTCAGGACATGCTTTGCGCGAGATATTTCGTCTTTCGCTTACGGCTCCGCCGCACCAGGTTGCAGTGAGTTGAGGCAAAAATACAAAGGGGGAAGTCACCCTGACTTCCCCCTTTTGTTTGTTACTTGGACCGTCGTGCTAACTAGAACGTGTATCTCCAGTTGAAAAACACATCCACCCAGTCGCCGCCTTTGCCGTTACGGCAGCCAGTCGCGTTCGTCACGTTCGGCGTATCGCAGATACCCAGATTGTGCGCCGCCTGGCTGGCGCCGTTGCGCAGGTTCGAGGCATCGTACCACAGCACGCTCATGCCGACGCTCATGCGCGGCCTGATGAAGT
>JBOHVN010000331.1:0-4402 GCA_050735675.1 Binatia bacterium
GGTAGCCCTTGGATTTGTGGAAGGCTTAAACAACAAGATCCGTGTGATCCAGAGACGAAGTTATGGCCTACATGATGAGGAGTACTTGCGCCTGAAGATTCTCACTTGCATGCTTGAGCCGATCTAAAATATGCGAAATCACCCACTCGATATGCAGAAGATCCATTAATTATGACAAGGCTGAACCCATGGATATTCAGGCTCTAAACCGAAGCCGTCACTCGACCGCGACCGGCACATTGCGGGACGCTAGGCAGGTTCCGACGCGAAAGATAGATGGGGAACGTTCAAGCGACCCGGGGAGGCTTTGTTGAGCATGCCAGGCTGGGCGAAATTGGTCCTGGTTGTGCTGTCGCTGGGCGTTCTCTATTGGCCTGGAATCGAACATCACTGGGAGATGACAAAGAATCCCTATTTTGCGCCTTACGACGCTGTCCAATATATTCCGGCGTTTTTTAAATTCGAGGCAAATCCTGTCCCGACAACTTATGCGAAGGAATACTACTTGAGTACGGTCTCCCCTCTCTTGTACAAACAGACGCTTATATTTGGCGCACAGTTCGGCGACGTGCGCCGCTTCCAACTTGGGATGATCTATCTCGCCTATGCCGTATTTATTGGTGTGATGGGACGGTTAGGATGGCTGTTGGGCGGCGCCGCGTTGAGCTTTGCCGTCATAGCACTCACAGTCACGGCGTGGATTTTCATCGGCATGGGCTTCACCGGCGGAGCCCCTCGGATGTACGCCTATCCTCTGATTTCGCTCATTCTCTACTCGCTGATTCGATCCCGTCCTTATCTGTTAGCGGTCACAGCTATTCTAGGTGGGCTACTTTATCCCATAGTGGCAGTTATCGGTGGGCTCTGCCTTGCTAGTTGGCTGCTCTTGAGACCCCTATGGCGCACGAGCGTGGTGTCGCATTGGGGACTGTCTCGCCGATTGGCAATCGTAGTCCTGACCGGATTTCTGACAGTAGCGGCACTGCTTCCGCTAATGCTGGGAAGCGCACCTTATGGTCGCCGCGTTGTTGAAGCAGACATCGCGGTTTATCCGGAAGCAGGGCCAGACGGGAATTACCGTCCCTATGACCAGCTACCCTATAAGCTTTTCGGTAACGAATGGATGACCTATTTAGTTGGGCCATTGTACAGTCACGGCGATCCCATCGTGCCGGGGTTAAACGTCCACAAACAATTGGATCACATGGCTTTGCCGATTGTTCTGGCAGTGATGGGCGTCATCGTCCTCGGCGTAATCTTTTGCGGGATGAAATCAATTCTGAAGGAAGACTACGGTGGTAGTGGAATTCGACTGAGCAGTTTCTTCGTCGTCTGTGGGGTGCTGCACGTCATTGCGTGGCTGGCTTCGCCGTACCTTTACATACCGACCCGTTATTTCATGTTTTCACTGCCATTTGTAATCACATTGATTTTTCCTTGGTCCATCTACACGCTATTGAAGCAAGTTCCTCAGCTGCAGTCGTCACGCAAACTTCGCAACGCGGCGTTTCTTGGGATTATCTGTATCTATCTTATGGCTTTCGGCGGGAGGGGAAACGTCGAGTTCACAGCGTCCTCGGTGGAAAAACCCGCACAGCCGTTGTTTGATGCCATCGCAGCGCTCCCAAAGGATGTGGTCATAGCGGGCTGGCCCGTAGGGCAGCTACGGAAAGTCGAATACGTCACGCGACGGAATGCTTTTTTGACGGGGGACGTGCATCAAGTGTTGCACGTAAGCTTTATCGAGACCATGCGCAAACGAATGAATGCGCTATTTGAAGCCTACTTTAGTACCGATGCCGCGCCGTTGCACCGCTTAAGACAAGAGTTTGGCGTCACTCATTTTTTGGTAGAAACACGCGATTTCACGGACCCCAAGCATGCGCCGGAGTATTTCTCACCCTGGAGAGCCCGTATTCAGCCGCGGCTGGCGGAGATCAAAGGGAAAGAGTTTCTGATGAATGGATCGCTACATAAAAAAGCCGCCATATTCAACCAAAACGGGTTCATATTGCTAGACCTTGCAAAATTGCCCTGACAACGAGTCGCCCAGCACATGATCAGAGAATCGTACCGATCGCCACGCCCTTTTATGTGCGGTTTCAATCGCTCGCCCATGGATGTTTGAGGCCGGCCTTTACATCGGTCGGTCTGTCACGGAAGTTGGAGAAAATCAGGAGGGTATCGGTCCTCATCGCTAACGTCTAATTCAATTGTCTTGCCCGGCGGTTTTGATATATAGCTTGCGATAGTTAGTTTCGAGTTTTTCGAGTTTTTAGTTTGGAGTTCTAAGTTGATTCAAAATCCGCAACGCGAGACTCGAGACCGCCAAAGCGCGAGGGCCCAACCATGTATATGATGATGCGGAACCCAGCCCAGTTGTTGTTTCTCTTTACCACCGTCGCTCTAGCTTATCTCGTGCTGCCACCGTTCTTTTTCATCCTCCATACCAGCCTCGTGACCGATCGCGGCCTGCAAGCCGGCAGCTTCACTATTCAGCATTTCGCCAATATCATCGATTCGCTTGGCGACGTCAAAACGCTCTTATGGAACTCCATGGTTTTTTCTATCGGCAGCTCCGGCGTGGCGCTGGCCTACGGTACGACGCTCGCTTGGCTTGCAGAACGCAGCGACGCTCCATTCCGCAAGCTCGCTTATATTTCCGCCTACGTGTCCTTCGCGATCCCCGGCATCATCAAAGTCGTCGGTTGGATCATGCTGCTCGGTCCGAAAGCGGGAATCCTCAATGCCGTGGGGCAGGCGCTGATCGGCCAGCCATTTTTAAACATCTTTTCTCTGGGCGGCATGATTTTAGTCGAGAGCTTTCTGTGGATCCCGATTGTTTTTCTGCTGATGTCGACGCCGTTTCGTTCCATGGATCCGTCGCTTGAGGAGGCCGCGACCACGGCGGGTAGCAGCGGTTGGCAGGTATTTCGCCGCGTGACTTTTCCGCTCGCGCTGCCGAGCGTGCTCGCGGTTTTGATTCTAACTTTTATCCGTTCGCTGGAAGCGTTCGAGATTCCCGCCCTAATCGGCATTCCGGCCGGCGTCGAAGTGCTGACGACCAAGATTTACTTGCAGATCAAGGGAGGCTTAATCCCCAAGTACGGCGAAGCTAGCGCTTATTCCATCATTTTGATCGTGCTTGTCGCCCTCGGTCTGATTCCGTATTACCGCATCACCAGCAAAACTTATAAGTTCACCACCATCAGCGGCAAGAACTACCGTCCGCATCGCATCGCACTGGGCAAATGGCGCTGGCTCGGCGGCATGCTCATGTTGGTTCTGCCGCTCCTGCAGCTATTTCCGATCGCCGCCATCGCCTGGTCTTCGTTCCTTCCCTTCGCCCAGGTGCCGTCGCGCAAGGCCCTGGAGCTGCTTACGATCAATAATTACATCACCGCCTTCAACGACAGCGGCATCATCCGCTCGGTCATGAACAGCGTTATGGTGAGCGTGACCTCGGCAACCATCGCGGTCGCGATTACGTTCTTTGCCGCCTGGTTGATCGTCCGGGCGTCGATCAAGGGGCGCTGGATCTTGGATCAAATGGCGATGCTGCCGCTGGTGTTTCCCGGCATCGTCATGGGCATCGCGATTTTGAAGATGTATTTAATGTTGCCAATTCCGGTATACGGCACAATTTGGATTTTGGTGTTGGCGTTCATCGCGCGTTACGTGCCTTACGGTATTCGCTTCAGCCACTCCGCACTGTTAAGCCTTCACAAAGAGCTCGAAGAAGGCGCCATGGCCAGCGGCGCCAGTTGGTTCCAAATGATCCGTCACGTCGTCGTGCCGCTGATCCTGCCCGCTCTGCTCGCAGGTTGGATCTATATTTTTCTCATCACGTTCAGGGAACTTTCGATCGCGTTGCTCCTCTACTCTCCCGGCTCTCAAGTCGTGGCCGTAACGATTTGGGAACTATGGGACAATGGTCATGTCGGCGAGCTGGCGGCCTTTAGCCTGGTCATCGCCATCGGCACGATAATCGTCGGCTCGATCTTCTTAAAACTCGCGCAGCGCCACGGACTCCAGGACTAAGTCCAAGCGCATGTCGTCCTTGAACTTTGAACATTTGAACCTTGAACGACCCGCATCGTTCAAATGTTCAAGGGCTCAAGGTTCAATCGTTCCGCATCGATCTTCACAGGAGGTTGTATCGTGGACTTTACTATCATCGATGCCGATGCGCATCATCTCGACGGCCCGGCGTACAAAAACTATTTGCCGGAAAAATATCGCGCGCGCAGCGGCCCGTACTTCCCGTCTTTCGGTTGGGATATTTTTTTGAATGGCACCACCGGCCGCAAACCGACTAATGCCGCGGAATACTGCCAAGATCTCGACGTGGAAAAAATCGGCGACGCCGTCGCCTATCCGAGCAACGCGCTCTCCATCGGTC
>JBOHVN010000332.1:0-6105 GCA_050735675.1 Binatia bacterium
CCTTAGTACCGATGCAGCCGATTTCAGAACTACGCGATAATTGGCTATGCGACGATGAAGAAGGTTACTTGCGATGCGCTATTTGGTTCTAAAAAGATTGGGAGGAACAACCTGTGGTTAGAAATGAGTCTTATCAAGCCAAGCAGTTCAAGCTTAGCGGGCTTCATGGCATCTCCGATCAAAGCCTCGAAATGCATTTCAAGCTCTACGAGGGCTACGTTAAAGAAACCAACCGGCTGACCGAAAAGATCTGGGATTTTCTAAAAGACGGGCACGTCGATCAGGAGGAGATGCCGGCTTATTCGGAACTCACCCGCCGTCTCGGTTTCGAATACAACGGCATGGTGCTGCATGAATATTATTTTGGAAACATGACTAAAGGCGGATCAGGTGATCCCGGCAAGCAGTCTGCTTTCTATAAAGCGGCCGAGGCGGGCTTCGGTAGCTATGATATCTGGAAAGCCGACTTTGTAAGTATCGGCAAAATGCGCGGAGTTGGTTGGGCAATATGCTTTCAGGATCCAAAACGAGGGCGACTCTCAAATCACTGGGTAACGTTACACGAAATCGGCAATGTTGCGGGATTTGAGCCGGTGCTGGTAATGGACGTATGGGAACACGCATTCCTGCTCGACTATAAACCGGCTGAACGGCCAAAATACATTGAAGCTTTTTTTGCCAACATCGACTGGAAGGTAGTCGAAGACCGCCTCATGCCCGATCCGAAGAAGCCATGAATCCATGCTCGAACGCCTGTGGAATGGATCGTGGTGTTGAGTAGTAAGATAGGTCACTGCAGGAAGAAGAGCATCGGTACGATGCCGGCGATGAGATTCAAGGTCGGATCATCATCTCTGAAGTTTCTCGGCAGTGTTCGCTCATCCGTGTTTCATTAACAACAGTCCAGCTCCAGGTTCGCTTACCGGCATATCGATTGGTATCTCCGCTTTACTCAATTAATGCGGCTAGAGCTTACCGTCTGATGCCGGATTCAAAAGCGTCTCGGGAGATCTCGGTGATCTCCGACGACTGTAAAGTGACCTTCGAGCGGCTCTTCACATCGTAAAATTGCACGGCGCCGCTGTCAGTTCTATCGAAGTCCTTAGCATAGTAAGTTCTGCGAGTTGACTGATCGGTTATGCGGTAATGCGTCGTGCAGCCGGCTGCAAATAGCAACATTAAAAGGCAAACCCCGGATCGTGCGACTGTTATAAGACTCATACAAAAACTTCCTTTCTGAAACGAGCGAATTAGCCAAGTTTCTTTTCGTGGCATCCGGCCAGAAGCGCTGGATCTCTAAAGTTGACGGTGGCGAGGGTGGAGACGGAGACACGCTGCTGGCGGGTCGCTGTTGCATTAACAACAGTGCGAGATCTGGCGCTTGTCCGGCTGCTCACCGAAGAAAAAGAGGAGGAACCGATGTCCCCCCTCTTTTTCGCGAAGTCTCGGCAGCGCCTATTTGCTCATCGGTGAAGACGAAGGTCCTTGTTGTTTCGAGCTGTCGCCGCTTCCCATTGACGCCGATCCTGATGATCCCGAAAACGAGCCATCGATGTTTAGTTTTTGTCTAGTTTCCGCGTCGAGAGTACCGGTCTGGGTGAGGCCGTTCGCCTTTTGAAATCCTCTCAGCGCCTGACGGGTCTGGGGTCCCATGATGCCGTCAATCGGCCCCGGATTCTGTCCTTGATTCTTCAGAGCCTCTTGGGCTTGCCGGACATCTTGTTGCCTACCCCTATCTTGGGATTGAGAAGCGCTGCTGGCGCCTTGCCCGGCTTTGCTCGGATCGCCGGATTCCGCTGAGCGACCGAGTGGAGTATCTGTTCCGCTTCCGGCTCGCTCGCTTTGACTCCCGCCGACCGAGGTGTCTTTTTCGGTTTGCGCGCTCTCGCTTCCAGGAGCCGTTCCCGCCTTACTCGGATCAGTGGATCCCGCAGGCGGGCTTCCCTTGGAAACTGACGTTTCAGCGCCGCTTCCAGTTTGCTCGCTTGGGCTGCCGGCGGCGGAGGTGTCTTTACTACTTTGCGCGATCCCGCTCCCAAGACCCTCTCCCGCTTTGCTTGTCTCGCTAGAACCCGCCGAGGGCGCCTTTGCAACCTCCTTCCCGATTCCCGTTGGCTCGCTTTTGCGCCCGACCGTGGAGTCATCTCTATCACAGGCGTTCACCGCCATCGCGGCCGCCGCCAAAAACAGCGCTGATAGAAGTTTTTGTTTCATAATCTCTCCTTTCTAGATTTTTATATCTGAATCTGAGAAGCGCAAGCTTGATGCCAGCCCATAAAGAGGAGTGTTTTCTTTTCATTAGTAGGCCGTCATCGTATCCGTGTCTCAAAAACTATGCACTGTCGAGGTTTATTGTCCGGCTTTTGCGACACGAACAAACAAGATGGGATCACAGATGAATGAGCTAAATAATAGAATCGCGGTTGCCCGCAGTGACGCTGAGAACGCGAGATCGCGTCAGACGTTGGTCATGGCGTCGCCAGTTGTTATTATACAGAGGACGTCCGCGGCTGCCTGCAATTTGCGCTTAGACCCATGCAGAAGGCTTCCCAATCTAAGAAGCTCAAGAAGAAATCGCTCATGAACACGAGCGGTTGAACCGGGAGAAACAAAATGAACCAGAAAGAACCGGCAAAGATCTTCAAATCTCTGGCGATCCTGCTCCTGTGCTTTCCTTTTCCACTGCGGGCGGCCACAAGCGATGATTTTATTCAAGGCTATGCTTCCGCCGTACTGGAGAGGGAATTTCGGATAAAGAATTTCGCGCTGAATGTTGCCGGCGAAGCCGTCAGGTTAGCAGCTGGGGACCTGGCCGGCGCGGATCACGATGAGGTGATTGCGGCTCTCTCTTCGATTCAAGGAGTCAAAAAAGTTGAAATCATCGATTCCCGCGGAGTTGTAGTGGCCTCATCGAGGCCGCAAGAACCGGGAACACCGGGACCTTCCCGACCACAGCCCGTCAAACCCGACTATGAGCTGGGGTTTCTTCCGGGCGGCAACCTCTTCGAGCCGCTGGTCGCCGATCCGCGCTGGCCGCGCTTCTCGATGGGTTACCGGTATTTCACCGATGAAGCGACGAATGTGGCCTCCGCGACCTTCGGTGAAACCATCGCCCTCTACCGAGACCGCGGCCCCTCCGGGGCACTGGGCGAGATCGGCTTTCAGGCGGGGGTATTTTCGATTTTTGACTTGAGTGCTCCATCGTCCGATCTGGTCAACACCGACTTTTTCGCCGCGCTGCAGGGGACGTACCGGATGAATGATTTATCGACTATGTTTCGCATCTTCCATCAGAGCTCGCATCTCGGCGACGAATTTCTTTTGCGCAACCGAATCGATCGGGTGAATCTCAGTTTCGAAGGCGTCGACCTTAAATTATCTTACAGATTTTTTGATTGGCTTCGCCTGTATGGCGGCGGCGCTTACATGTTTGACCTGGATCCCCCGGGTATCAAGCCCTGGGCGACGCAGGCTGGTATCGAACTGCAAACCCCATGGAGATTCTGGGGTCACTCAACTCGCTTTGTGACCGCTCTGGACCTGCAAAACCGGCAAGAAAACAGGTGGAGCACGGAAATTTCCGTGCGCGGCGGCTTGCAGTTTGAAAGGCCGCGGAATTTCATGCGGAAGATTAGTCTTTTGTTTGAATACTACAAAGGGCATTCTCCCAATGGACAGTTTTTCAACGAGAAGATCGAATACTTCGGACCCGGGCTGTACCTGGATTTT
Source organism: Binatia bacterium (assembly GCA_050735675.1). Taxonomy (GTDB): domain Bacteria; phylum Desulfobacterota; class Binatia; order UBA9968; family UBA9968; genus DP-20. The sequence goes on from JBOHVN010000332.1 coordinate 3,730, forward strand.
TAGTGGCTAACCATCCGACTGCGACGAGACTTTCGCACTTGCGACCCATCCAATCGGAGCCTCAACAGGCAATGATGCGGCGGCTCGGCGATTCTGGCGGAGTAACCGGGTGATTTCCCACCGCCGCTACCTCGCCGTCCTGGGGGCGCTCTTCGCAGCGCTGTGGATCGCGCTTGCGATCGACCCGCGGTATCGGACGAGATTGCGCGGCTGTGGCGCTCGAAGCGATAAGCGCAGCCAAGCGGTGCCCCTCCCTGCTAAATACGCCGTGATGACTGCTCCACCGGCCTGGCAACGCGTCCCTGTTTTCACTCTTTTTTGGCCGCCCGCGGCGGGGGAAATAGCCTCATGTCTTCTGGGACGAAGTTGAATAGAAGCAATGCTTGGCTTAGGCCAGTAACTGCAGCGCGGCTGCGGCATAAATCTTCGCCGCGTCGCGAACCTCTTGCAGCGAGACGGCTTCTTGATCGGTGTGCGCGAAGCGCGGATCGCCGGGACCGAACATGATCGTTTCAACGCCGTTGCGATTGAGAAACCCGGCATCCAAAGCCGCGGGAGAATAGAACAACTCGGCTTCCCTCTTCGTTAACTCGCGGCTGGCGCTGGCGGCCGCCGCCACTAGAGCACAATTTTGGGGAACCTCCGAGGGATACATGAAAGCGCCGCGTATAGCCTTGATAGACCAGCCAGCCACTTCTTTGAGCGCGTTTTGAATATCTCGAAATGCGCCATCAGGGTCTTCACCGGGCAAAAGCCTTCTATCCAGCACCACGCGACAAACATCCGGAATCGTATGGCTTATGTCAGGTCCGCTTCTGACTTGCGTCACCGTGAGGGTCGCGCTGCCGAATCCAGGATGGCCGGCTTCTAGTGGCACTCGATCCAAACGTTCCATCACCCGGCGAAAACCGTCCACGGCATTGACGCCTTTCTCAGGCATACTGCTGTGAGACGACTTACCGCGCACGATGATTTCGAAGTCGATCCTGCCTTTGTTGCCGAGGCAGATTCGGTTGCTGGTCCCCAGGCCAATGATTGCTGAGCGGGCGCTGATCCCGTCGTTTTCCAAAATAAACTGTGCCGCATCGTGACGGCCGGTCTCGCCTGCCAAGCTCACCGCCAAGATCAGTGGCGCGCGCAAGGCTAATTGGGCGCGAGCTACGATCGCCGCCGCATAGATCATTCCGGCTAACGCTCCTTTTTGCTCGCACGCGCCGCGACCGAGAGCGCACTGAGCCGCGACCCCGAATGCCCTACCGTCCACCAGCGCGCCGGAGAACGGTTGTTTCATCGAAGCCGCCGGAAACGTCATGGCGTAGCCCATGAGCAGAAACCCCTTGTCACTTTCATCGCTCGCGCCGTCGAGTCGCCAGATCAAATTGCCCATGGCATCGATGGAGCCGGCGCTGCCCGTCAACTGCGTCAAACGCGGCGCGACCATGTCGCCGATAAATTTTTTGAGCTGAGGATCCGCTTCGAGCCGTTCGGTCTGCGCTGAAGGATAACGCAGCAGATCGACAAGCAGCTGGTCGATCTCTTCATCACGCGCGAATCGATCGACGACAGTGAAGGCCTCTCGGGGAGTCATGATGGACGGCGACAACGAGAAATCACCAAGCTAGCTCTAACACTTCGAGAACTTGCTGCGCGGCGTGCACGGGCTTGGGATTGGTGTGAATGCTGTAATCATCCAAGGCGTCGATGGCGAGCTGTTTTAGACCATCGCGCGGCACGCCTAACTCACGCAGCTTTAGCGGCAGTTCCATCCTCTGGTTCATGGCAAAAACATGTTCAGGAACCGTCGCGGCCAGAGCGTTTTCGTTGGCCGCCTCTATGCCGATCTCTCGCGCCATGCGCGCATGCGCTTGAATCGTGGCGTCGAGGTTCCATCGCATTGCGTACGGCAACATGACAGCATGAATCTCAGCGTGCGGCACTTTGTAGCGGCCGCCGACCACGTGAACGATGGCATGATGAATGCCGGTCCACGCGCTATAGACCCCCATGCCGGAAAGACAGGCTGCCACTTGAACGTAACTTAACGCTTCAAGATCCTGTGAATTCTCCACGGCGCGCGGCAAGTAGCGCGCGATCAGCCCGATAGCCGAAAGACAGTAGGCTTCGGTGAGCGGCTGCGTTTCGGTGGAGTACACTGCTTCGACGCAGTGCGCCAGCGCATTCATACCGGAGGCGGCGAGCAATCTTGCGGGTACGGTGGCTGCCGCCTCGGGGTCGAGGAGAACCGTGCAGGGAGCAAGTTTGGGATCGGCGACGATATACTTCTTGCCGCCTTCAGTGATACCCGCCGAATAACTGTATTCCCCACCGGACAATGTCGTTGGTATCGCGATATGCGGCAGCTTCGGCCCGGGCATG
>JBOHVN010000333.1:0-12377 GCA_050735675.1 Binatia bacterium
GGAAAAAGAGCGAAGATTTTTTCGAGCTGAGCGGTTTTCTCCTTCTGCGCGCGGCGCGTAAACGCGCCCAGCTCGAGATTCTCCCCGACGGTCATCGCGGCGAAAAGCCTTCGGCCTTCCGGCACCAGTGCGATGCCATGCTCGACGATCCGTTGCGGCGAGGTTTTGCTGATGGTTTCATTTTGCCACCGGATGACACCGTTCCTCGCTGCGAGCAGGCCGGAAATAGTTTTGAGCAAAGTAGTTTTTCCGGCGCCGTTGGGGCCGACGAGCGCGATCATCTCGCCCGGCTGGATCACCAGGCTCACGCCTTGGAGAGCGAGCAGCTCGCCGTAGGCGACAGATAGATTCGTTACTTCGAGCATGACAATAATCGTTGAAAACGTTGAAACGTTCAAATCGTTCAAAACGTTTCGGATGTAAGGCAACTTATGTTTTCATTTCTTCCGACGGTTTGAACTGCTTGAACGACTTGAACGTTTTGAACGTCTTACATCGGTTCGCCGAGATAAACCTCGATCACATGCGGATCGTTGGCGACGCTGGCGGGCGCGCCCTCGGCGATTTTTTCACCGGCGCTCAAGACCACGATGCGGTGCGAGACATCGAGCAACGCCCAGACGATATGCTCGACCAACACAATCGTGAGGCCTTCGCGCTGCAGAGCACGGATAAGATGAATAGCCTCTGTTGTCTCTGTGGGAGTAAGCCCCGCCATGAACTCGTCGAGCAGAAGCAACCTGGGCGAGGTCGCCAGCGCGCGCGCCAACTCCAGGCGCTTTCGGTCCATCACCGTGAGTGTGTCCGCCGGCCGACCTGACAGGCCCGCCAAGCCCACGGCAGTCAACAACTCCTCTGCTTTGGCGTGCGCGCGCGCTCCGGTTACGCGTTCGCGGCCATAGCCGAGGCCGACCAAAACATTTTCCAGCACAGTCATGCCGAGGAAAGGCCGAACCAATTGAAATGTCCGAGCCAGGCCGCGCCGGCAGAGTCGATGCGGCGGCGACCCGTCGGTACGCTCGCCGAGCAAAAAAATTCTTCCGGCATCAGGTACGAGGGCGCCGCTGACGAGGTTGAATAAGGTCGTTTTCCCCGAGCCGTTCGGACCCATGACGCCGAGGATCTCGCCTTCCTCCACGGTCAGGCTGACGTCCCTGACGGCGGCCACACCATCGAAAGTTTTCGAGACTTTATCGAGAGACAGAAGAGGCACTAGAGTGTCCTATCCCCAGGGCTCGAGGCATGAATAATGTCATTCCGGGCAACCCCCGCGGAAGCGGGGAGCGACCCGGAATCCATGATCCCCTCTTTGTCTCCCCCATAGAGACAGTGCCGCAATTCGCGAAAGTGCGCTGATGTCATGCTGAGCCCCCTTCGGTGAAGCTCAGGATAAACTCCGCGAAGCATCTCGCATTTTCAGGGTGTTACGAAGCCGAGATTCTTCGGCTGCGCCTCAGAATGACATTACGACACAGTCTCTTAACAAAGGGGAGATACAGTGGGGGTTCTGGATTCCCGTTTTCACGGGAATGACGACGAAAGCACCTGTGACTTTTTCAACGACTTTCAGGGACATGACCGTAGGTTCTATTTAGATTAACTCCAAAACTTGTCCTAAACCCTTCGACTCAGCTCACGGTAAACCCCGTCGAACGATCGGCAATCCAAAATCCAAAATAACAGGAGCCACGCTACCGTTTACTAAACGGCGGCGCGGGGTAGCCGAACGGCGCGGTGGCGAATTCTTTCGGCCAGACCAGTTCCTGCTTGCCCTTGAGCCACTGCTGGAAGAACACCTTCACTTCGCCGGTGCCATCGGAGCGAAAGCGTACGGGGCCGACCACGGTTGTCATTTTCGTGGCGGCGATGGCGTCGCGAAGCTTTTCGCGATCCAGGGTCTTGGCGCGCGTGAGCGCATCGCCAAGGATCTGTAAACAAGCATAGGCAGGCCCGACGAGCGGGTCGGCCGGACGATTGAATAATTTCTTATGCGCGTCGTTCAACTCGGTCACTTTTGGGTAACGCGCGGCGAAATGCCAACCCGGCGACAGGAGCACGTAATCGCCGGCGTTGCCGAGATTCTGCGACCACACGGGCGGGTCGGCGGCGCGGATGAAGACGTTGACCTTCGTGTTTAAATCGAGCTCCTTCATCTGCTTGACGATGGTCATGCCGTCCGGCGGCGAAGGCAAGGCGAGCACCGTTTCAGCGCCCGCCGATTTGGCTTTCAAGATTAGTTCGGAAAAATCCTTCGAGCCGGGCGCGTATTCACCGCTTGCGACGATCTGATAGCCATGCTTCTTGGCCGTGCTCTCCCAAAGTCCGCCCATTTCCTTGCCCCAGTCCGTGCGCTCGAGAAAGAGCGCCACTTTGCGCGGCCGTTGCGCGGCCGGAATCAGCGCGTCGAGGAACACGAAGGTCTCGGCGGTCAGGTCCGGCGATTTCGGAAAAGGCGAGAAGAGATAACGCAAGCCCTGTTTGTGAATACCGTGAAAGGCGAAGGCGACGCCGAGGTATGGTATTTTGTTTTTATCACCGATGGAAGCCGCCGCGGCATGTAGATCGGAGCCAGCTCCTCCTAAATACGCCACGACGCCCTGAGTGGCCAAGGTCTCCAAGCGCGCAACGGTTTTGGTAGGGTCTGACTCATCGTCCAACAGCGTCATTTCAATCTGGAGTTTTTTGCCGCCGACCGTAACGCCTCCCGCCGTGTTGATATGCTGCACGGCAACCTCGTAGCCGGTCTTCACCTGACCGCCAAGCGCGGCGTAGCGCCCGGTGAGCGGAACGACAGCGCCAATCTTGATGGTCTGGGTAAAGGCGTCGAAGGGGATGCAAGAAAGCGTAAGTGCTACGGAAAGAGAAATGAGAATTGTCCGTCTCATGAGGTCCTCCCAAGATTCGATTCTTACCGCCGCGACGATAGATAGCACTGTCACGACGGCGCGTCAAAGTTAAACGGTATCCCCATGAAAGCCGAAAATTTACATTGACGCCCGCATTTTGGCGAGTAGAATTAGCCGCTAATTAGCTCATTTCTGCGGCGTGACCGTAATTTTTGATTTTGCGTCGTAGCATGAAGACGAATCACAGTGAGGAGTGGAAGGGGGTGGCTGGGTGGCGGATCACATCTTGGATGCTAAGGCATCGTACGACCAGTGTCGGTTTGAGTTGGCAAGTCAGTTTGTTGATTTGTGCTCCGTCGATTGTATTCGCGGCCAGGAAGAGTTTTGCTGATAATCGCGAAAGGTAGCGCGTAGTGTCGGATTACGATGATTACACAAACTTTGAGCCGGAAGAGTTACCTGAAGATGCAAAAGAAGGAGAGGCGAGGGAAGAGATAGAGAAGTTTTTTGAGGAGAATCAGAATAAAGTGTTCTTTTCGCGTCAGATCGAGGTCAGGTATGAAGATAAATATTTTCATTGGGTTACGAATAGAGCGTTGCGAGGTCTTCGTGAAGCGGGAGTACTTAAATCCGAAGAACGTAAGTTGGCCACTGGAGGCAGCATAATCTTAATTTGGCATCGATCTTTTAGATATTACAGAAGGAGTGCAGCACAGGTTGTGAGGCTGGTGGAGGAATATGCGGACCCAAACATCGGGGCGGCAATAGGACTACATGGGGAGAGTATGGTTTTGGAAGGCTTTGCGCGGTCACAATTTCTGATGCTGGCGAGGGATGCAAAATCATTCGAAGGACGGGCGTGGATAAGGTCGGATCATAATCTTGACTTTATCTTTCAAAGAGACGGTAGGGTGTACGGGGTGGAGGTGAAGAATACCCTCGGGTATATGGACTATGGCGAGTTGGATACGAAAATTAAAGTTTGTGAACACCTAGAGATAAGGCCCGTGTTCGTTGTTAGGATGGCTCCAAAAAACTGGGTGGAAGAGGTGCGAAAAAGGGGAGGGTTTACGTTAGTGCTGAAGTATCAGTTGTATCCGTGGAGCCATCGGGATTTGGCGAAAAAGGTTGCGCGGGAGTTAAGTTTGCCCGTGGACGCGCCACGAGCGCTCTACGATGGTACGATGAAAAGGTTCATAGGGTGGCATAACAGACAGTTGTGAATTAAGAGATGAATTCACCGAAGGGTAGTTCTAAGATAGCGTAAAATAACGGAATCAGGGATACCCCCATGAATACGTAGTGTCTGGTGAGGGTTGTTGTTTTGTTTGATTCCCGTCGAGCAGTTAGCTTATTTTGGGCGCAACTTTAGCTGAGCTTGCCGGATCCGATCCATTTTTTGGTCCGCAACTTCGCTCGGATTGACGATTCCCACTTGCGCAGGTTTGTTTTGCAGAGTGAAGTCGTTGAACGGCAATGGCGACAACAATCCCTCAGGCGTTCGCGGCACTGAAGGCGAACTTAGAGATCACTGGATTCCAAGAATCTACTGTTTCGACACGCCAGAAGAGCGTCCGTGATGTAGTGGAGGCAGGTCTCACTGTTCTTGATTCATTTCTAACCGGTTCTTACGCGCGTAACACGATGATTGGGCCTCTCAAAGAGGCGGACGTCGACATTTTTGTGGTTCTCGATGCTACGTACTATCACCATTACAACAGACAAAATGGTGGACAGGGAGGCTTACTTGATTTGGTGAAGCGAACCCTTCAAAGGACATACACTAGAACTCCCGATCTTAGCCGCAACGGGCAAGCGGTGACCATACGATTTGAGGATTTCGTTGTTGATGTGGTTCCTGGATTTCATCGCCAAGGCGGAGGTTACCTGATTCCAAATTCCATCACGCAGTCTTGGTTAGCTACTGACCCTAAACGCCATGTCGAAATAACGTCCGCCGCTAACAAAGTTCACAACGGCAACTTCATCCCACTCGTAAAGATGATTAAGGGATGGAATCGCGTCCATGGCGGTCATTTTCGATCATTTCATCTGGAAGTACTCTGTTTGCAGCTCCTTAACGGAGTACAAATCTCTGATATGCCATCAGGTGTACGGTACATCTTTGACAAGGCTCGGGCTTTAGTCGCGCAGAAGAACCTCGACCCGGCAGGCTACGGTGATGATGTTGGGAGTTACATTAATACGCAGGAAAAAATTAATGAAGCGGTATCTAGGGTTCAGACTGCTTATGAACGAGCGATCCGAGCAGAGGAGTATAGTCGTCGTGATCTAGTGCGAGACGCGATTGATACTTGGAGAATTATTTTTGGTGATTATTTTCCGGCGTTTGGATAATCATGGAAACGACTGGCGAGGTTCCTGTCTCAAAAACAAAACAGGAGATCATCAGAGAAGCGAAGCGACTTGGGGAAAGCACTCTCTATTCGTCTAAGGGGCACTTAATTGCTGCTCGCATTTGGTCGAATTTTCATCTTATTCTCGGTTTGGTAATGGTCATTATTACAGCAATTGCAGCTGCGCTCGCAATGTCAGCCTTTGACGAAAAACACATAGCCGCCGGAGTACTTTACATTCTCACAGCGGTTCTTTCTGCGGTGTTAACTTTCCTAAATGCAAACGAGAGGGCCGGCTCACATCAAAATGCAGGGAATCACTACGACTCACTAATGAACCGGGTGCGAATATTCTGGAGTATTGGGTGTTGGCAGGAGGACTCTGAGCCCGAACTGGTTTCAAAGCTTCAGGCCTTTTCAAGCGAGAAGGACCGGTTGAACCTAGGCTCTCCGCAAGTTCCGTATTGGGCTTATAAAATTGCAAAGAGGCAAATATCGGCCGGCGAGGCGTCCTTTACGGTCGATCAAGAGAAGTCCGACTAGATGCCGTCGCACAGTTTTTCTATTGCCCAAGGAATTCTCCTACTATGAGGTAGCATCCCGAGGATTGAAAGCTATGGCCAACGGGAGCAGATTCGGACGCGACAACCCGCATCTGCTCAGCACACTCATGAAATGAATGAGTTGCCGTGGAAACGGGAGGTATACGAGCTCTCACTCCGTTAAGTGATGGTAAGACCCTCAATGACGTAGAGGGGTACCCTGTCTCGAAATTCTTCTGGTCCAGAGCTACGCCTGTCCCCAAACTTTCACAGCGGTATCGACGACTAGTTTTAGCTTTTGCCACTGCTGATCTTCGGTGAGCAGGTTGCCTTCCATCGTGGAGGCAAAACCGCACTGCGGGCTGAGCGCCAAGTTTTCCAGCGGCACGTACTTGCTCGCTTCATCGATGCGTTTGGCGAGATGATCCGGTGACTCCATTTCCGCCAACTTGCTGCTCACAAGTCCAAGGACTACAGTCTTGCCGCGCGGCACGAAGCGCAACGGTTCGAACGTTCCGGCACGCTCGGACTCATACTCGAGGAGAAACGCATCGACGTTGAGCCCGCCGAAGAGTTTTTCTGCGATCGCATCGTATCCGCCTTCGGCGTACCACTGGCTGCGATTGTTGCCACGGCAAAGATGAATTGCCAGAATCGTGCCTTGTCGACTCGCGCCTTCCAGGCACGCGTTGTCGGCGCGAATTGCTTCGTCGAGAGCCTGATCGGGATCAAGTCCCATTTCATTCTTTACGTAGCCGCGCCACTTCGGATCGATGTAATAACTGTAGCGCGGCGCGTCGATCTGCACATATTGCACACCTTCGCTCACCAGCGCTTGGATCTCCGCCTTGATGATCGGCACGATGTCCCACAGAAAGGCGGAGTGGTCCGAATAGAGTTTGTCGCTGATACCCTTCTTGTAATAAATGGCGGGAAACTGATTGGCCGTGGGCAGCGTCATCTTAATATCGCCAGGACTGTGCTGCTTCAGGAATGGCAACTCGTGTTGGGTCAAACGCTGGGTCTGTTTGATCTTGCCAACTACTGTGCCGGGCACCATTGAAGGACGCGGCGACGCGCCGGCACCCGTTTGCCAAGTCCGGGCAACGGCCACACCTGCGTCAATTCCTTCCACCGCGTCGTTGAAATCACTCATGAAATTGCCGCGGCGCAATTCCCCGTCGGTAAAGACTTTGAAACCGAGATCCTTTTGTCGTCCGATCACTTGACGAATGTGCTTGTCTTCGAGTGCACGCAGTTGCTCGCTGGGAGTGTTCGTGCTGCGCGCTTGTAGAAGCTCAGCCGGCCGAAGCAAACTGCCGATATGGTCTGCGCGATATTGAGCTGCCATGGTCGTTCTCCTTCGTTAGGCTTTTCGGCAGTACGATGTGGATGATAATGTAGGGGCGCAGCATGCTGCACCTCTACCGTCAGGTCTACTCTCCCAAAAGTTTTTTCAATCGCGCGACGACCTCTGGCGGCTGGGCAATCACTTGCTTTGCCAGCGCGGCCAGGTGCTCGCCGCCCACCGGTTCCACGGGCCATCTGCGCTTTTTCGCATCGGCCAACAAGTCAGGATCTTTGAGGGTATTGGTCCAAGCCTCGCGCAGAATCTTGAGGCGATCGGCGGCTACGCCCGGCGGCGCGGTCCACGGCCGGCCAAACTCGTTGGGCGCCATGACCAGGGTCGCCAAACGCCGATCGGCATCACGGACTTTGTAATGATCCATCAGTTCGTAGAGCGTTGGCGTTTCCGGCAGCGCCGGATCCCGTTTGCGACCCGTTTGTACGAATGGCCGGGTAAACCCTTTTTTATACCAACTGATATGAGGCTCGCGGCCGAAAAACGCCGCGATAGTGATCAGCCGGCACTGCAGCTCCCCGCGTTCCAGAGCGAGGTCTATGTCCGAAGCGCCTTGATAGCCGATGATAACGTTAAATTTCACCCCGAAAACCTCCTCGATGAGCTTCGGGATATGATAGGTGGTCGAAGCCGTGCCCGTGGAGCCGCATTTGGGCGGCTCACTGGCCTTCCGTAGGTCATCGATCGTTTTGTAAGGACTGTCGCCGCGAAAGAACACCAGGGACTCGGTCTGTTCCGGCGTGCCGAGCCAGTTGAATTTCGACCAGTCATATTGCACTTCTTTGCGCCCGATCAGTTGGTCCATGTAAATGCCCGGATTGATGGAGCCCAGAGTAAGCCCATCCGGCTTCGCGACATTGTAGACGTAATTCGCTGCGATGACTGAACCGGCGCCGGGCATGTTTTGCACCGTGATACTCGGATTGCCGGGAATATGCTTTCCCAGATAGGTCGCGATGTGGCGGGTCCAGAGATCATAAAGATCGCCGGGCTGCCCGCCGCGAATGACTCTTATCGACTTTCCTTGGAAGAAATTTTCCTGGGCGTGAACCACTGCCCCACACAGCTTGAAAGTAAGAACGAGGGCGAGAAGCCCCACCCATTTTGGATTTTCGATTTTGGATTTTAGATTGTGGGATCGGAAATTCGGAAATCGCGTCCAGATTCTTTCACGCATTTGTTTTTCTCCCTAATCGAAAATCGGCAATGGCTCGACTTCGCTCACCACGCTGTCTAAAATCGAAAATGTCATTTTATGACCCCGTCCGCTCTTGCCAGCACGTTCGGCGGTATCGTCAGGCCGATTTGCTTGGCCGCTTTCAGATTGATGATGAACTCGAACTTTATCGGCGGCGCGAGAGGGCGAGTCATAGACAGTGCCAAGGCAGCGCCGTGACCCGGTCGCCAAGCGCCAAGGGATGAGAGCAACGGCAGATAATATAACCTTGCTTGGCCTGTTTTGGATGCTCGTCCAGGAAGGTTAGCAAATGGCGCGCGTCGGCGCGCGATGGATGCTCGGTCCATTTGACTTCGATCGGAATGAAGCGGCCGCCCTGAACGACGATGAAATCGACCTCGGCGCCGGCTTTTGTTCGCAGGTATTGAAGCCGACCGTTGCCCAAATACTGTACGCGTTTCCACAACTCGATTCCCACCCATTGTTCAAATATCGGTCCCGGGTTGGCCCGCACCGCGGCCGTCTCGATCGGGGTCTCCGCCGCGGCGTGGCGCACGCCGACGTCAAAAAAGTAAAAGCGCTCCGTGGAAAGCAAACTCTTTCGCCGGCTGCCGGAAAAGGCCGTCACGCGGAATCCGATAAACATATCTTCCAACAACTGATAATAAGTTTTCACCGTCGGCAGGCTGACCCCCGCTTCGCGGGAGATGCTGGCGTAGTTGATCATTTGCCCCGATTCCGCCGCGGCCAATTGAAGGAACCGAGCAAAGGCCGGCCAGTTTTTTACCAGCGCCTCGCGTCGCAGTTCTTCTTCGAGATAGACCAGCGCGTAGGTCCGCAACAGCTCCGCCCGTTTGTCGCGCGCTGCGATCGCTATGCCCGGCAGCTCGCCGAACGTGAGTCGTTCGAGCAAGTCCGCGGCGGGAAAGCGCGAATCCCCGCCGGCTCCTCGTGTCGGCATCGGTAACAGCGACGGCGGGTGTTCGCGAGCCTCGCTTTCGCGAGCCGCCGGACGCTCGGCCAACAGGAGAGGATATAGGTTGTGCATGAGGCTTCGTCCCGGCAGTAGGTTGGCGCCCGTGGCACGCAACTTCCGTGCTGAACTGCCGCACAACACAAAGCGCCAGCGGCGCTTGTCCGCGTCGTAAAGATGCTGCACGGCATCGAAGAGCGCCGGAACGTTCTGCGCCTCGTCCACCACCACCGTCGCGGCGCGACGGCCCCTTGGCAAGGCGCGGCAACGCTGAATCAACAGATCGGGATGGCGCAGATGCTCGACGCGTTCGGCAGGGCGGGAGAAGTCCAGCCAAACGGCGGCATCGGGAAGCAACTTGCGCAACAGCGTCGATTTGCCTGTCTGGCGCGCGCCGAACACGAGATGCACGTAAGGGGAGGAAAAATTCCTCTGCCACTGCGTTTCTACCCAACGACGATACATATACCAAGCTTTATAATCCTCCGACAAATATAAAGTCAATCTTACAATCGGTCTTAGCCACGCCCCCATCCCTACCGAAAATGAATATGAAAGCGACAGCGAGATCCCTTTCCGTTTTACTCCGCGGGGCCGCTTTGGGATTTCCGATTGTCAGGATAGGGAACTAAAAATCGAAACTGGCCCCTTCGCGCATTTGGCTTTCTCCTAAATCTAAAATTATTTGATCACCTTGTCCGCCCGCGCGAGCACGTTCGGCGGGATCGCCTCACGATTTTAGATTTTGGATTTCCGATTTTAGATTGCGGGATCATCGGATGACTCGATCTGCTCTGGCCAACACGTTGGGCGGGATCGTCAGGCCAATCTGCTTCGCCGCCTTCAGGTTGATGATGAACTCGAACTTCGTCGGCTGCTCCACCGGCAGATCGGCGGGCTTGGCGCCTTTCAAAACCTTGTCCACGTAGGTAGCGGCGCGCCGGTCTAAGTCGGTCACGCTCACCCCGTAGCTCATAAGTCCCCCGGCTTCCACATATTCTCGCCCGGTGTATATCGTCGGGAGCCGGCTCTTTGCCGCAAGTTCGACGACCTGTGTTCGCTGAGAATTGAGCACACCACCACCCCCCATCGCCAGAACTGCCTCCGCACGTCCATTGCTCGCCCCTCGGAACGCAGTCTCAACATCCTTGGGACCTAGTACGTCGAGGTGTTGAAGCTTCACTCCGAGTGCCCCCGCGGCGAGTTCCGCCTCTTTTAAATTTTGCGCGGTGCCCGGGAAGGTCGAAGTCCCGAAGACGGCCACGCGCGAGAGCCTGGGAACTACTTCTTTCAGTAGCTCCAGTCGTTTTCCGCTTAGCTCCCGGTTAAGGTTTGATAAGCCAGTAATGTTCCCGCCTGGTCGCGCAAGGCTGGCGACGAACCCGTTTCCAATGGGATCGGGGTCCTGCGCCATGAGAATGGGAATCGTAGAAGTTGCTTCCTTGGCGGCACGGGTCGATGTCGCACCAGGCGTGACGATCACGTCTACCTTGAGACGCACTAGATCGGCCGCGAGTGCCCGGTACTCGATGGAGATGTTCTTCCCTTCCAAGTACCCAAGCTCGCGCAGGCCCTTCCGGAAGGCTTCGATGCGGGCCGGGTTGGAGGCAGTGGCGCCACCGAGATAACCTATCCGCGGGATTTTCGTTGGCTGCTGCGCGTGGGCGGGGAAGCTGAGAGCAGAGAGCATAGCACCAAGAGCGAAGGCAAAGATTTTTTTACTCATAGAGTTTCACCGCATTGTAAAGTCGGAAGACGAAAGGCCTTGCCTCTTGTACGTCATTCCCGTGAAAACGGGAATCCAGTCATCCGTGCTCGTGTGCCTCGCTGTCTCCGAAATCTCCTCTATGTTTCCTCGCGTCATTCCGGCCAACCCCGCGAAGGCCGGGGCGAGCGGATTCCAGAAAGTTTAAGAAACCTGGATTCCCGCCTGCGCGGGAATGACGGAAAATGCAGGCCGACTTCTTGATCGAAGCTGTGAGATAGGACACTAGCGAAATGTCTCCCTGATGTAGCGATACGCCGCGATGGCGGCGGTGGCGCCGTCGCCGGCGGAGGTGATCGCCTGGGACGCGGAGTCCTGGCGGATGTCTCCGACGGCGTAGAGGCCGTCACGGGCGGTTTTCATCCAGCCGTCGGTTGGCACGTGGCCGCGATCGCTGAGCTTTACGACATCTCGTAAAAACGAAGTGTTCGGTTTCAGGCCGACGTAGACGAATAAACCGGCCAAATCGACTCGATCCACTTTATTGGTTTCCAGGTTGCGCACGCGCACGCCGCTCAGTTGATCGTCGCCGAAGACTTCCTCGACGACGGTTCGATAACGCGGCGATATCTTTGGCTCGCCCAACGCTCTTCTGAGATAGGAATGCTGGCCGGAAAAATCTCCGTCGCGCTGGAAAATCAAGACCGATTCCGCGAAGTTCGCAAGCGTGAGCGCCTCCTGGAGCCCGGAATCGCCGCCGCCAACGACACCCACGACCTGGCCATCGTAAAGCGGCCCGTCGCAGCTCGCGCAGTGGCTGACGCCGCGGCCCAGAAATTTAGCTTCTCCGGGAACTCCGAGTTCTTTAAGCGCCGAACCCGTGGCAACGATGACCGCCGTGGCCCGGTGCGTCTCTTCTGAAGTTACCACTTGCCAGAAGCGGCCGTCCGCTTCCAGGCTTTGGACTTCCGCGCGCTGGAATTCGGCGCCTTGATCCGCCGCTTGCCGCTGCACCGTCGGGCAGAGATCATAACCGGCGACGCCGTCCGGAAAGCCGGGAAAGTCCTCGATCTTCTCAACGCTAACCAGATGACCGCCGGGAATGTTCGCTTCCAGAATCAAAGTCGAAAGCCCGTGGCGCGCGGCGAACAGGCCGGCGGTGAGGCCGGCGAGGCCGGAACCGGCTACTATTACGTCGTACTCAGCCATTGGGAATTCATTTTTTCGTTCAAAATGTTCAAGCCGTTCAAAACGATCGAACCCCCTCCTTGCATCCTCCCCCGCGACGCGCTGATCATGTTCCATAACTCCCCACGCTGGACACTGACAACGATTTGTGGCATCCTGTGCGCGGATGGATGGCAGCGTGGTGGTGTGCGGGCGAGTTTTTCCGCACGCTGTTCTCAAGCGTATC